>DHLY01000097.1:28530-59970 GCA_002405525.1 Proteobacteria bacterium UBA4656 | reverse complement strand
ACGACGTCGAGACGGCGCAGACCGGCATCGTCTACATCGTCGAGATCGACAAGATCTCGCGCAAGAGCGAGAACCCCTCGATCACCCGCGACGTCTCGGGCGAGGGCGTGCAGCAGGCGCTGCTGAAGCTGATCGAGGGCACCATAGCGTCGGTGCCGCCGCAGGGCGGTCGAAAGCATCCCCAGCAGGAGTTCCTGCAGGTCGATACGCGCAACATCCTCTTCGTCTGCGGTGGCGCGTTCGCGGGACTGGAGAAGATCATCCAGGCGCGCTCCGAGTCGACAGGGATCGGGTTTTCCGCGGAAGTGCGCAGCAAGGACCGCAGGGCGTCGGTCGGTGCGGTCCTGTCGACGGTCGAGCCCGAAGACCTGATCAAGTTCGGCCTGATCCCGGAGTTCGTCGGTCGCCTGCCGGTGGTTGCGACGCTGGAGGAGCTGGACGAGGCGGCCCTGGTCAAGATCCTGACCGAACCAAAGAACGCGATCACCAAGCAGTTCAAGCGGCTGTTCGAAATGGAAGGCGTCGACCTCGAGTTCAGGGCCGACGCGCTCTCTGCGGTGGCGCGCAAAGCGCTGCAGCGCAGGACCGGTGCGCGCGGGCTGCGCACGATCCTCGAGAGCGTCCTGCTGGAAACGATGTACGAACTGCCCTCGCTGGAGCACGTCAGCAAAGTCGTGGTGGATGAGGCCGTTATCGGCGGAACGGCCGACCCATACCTCATCTACCGTGGCACCGCCCAGCAGCAGCCCCGGGCGGCTGGGGACTGATCCCGGCGGTCGCCGGTGCGCCGGCGGCGTGGCTTGCATTTTGTCGCGTGCAACCGCATATGTGCTGAAGGCCGTCGCGCGGCCACCGCACCGGCCCCGTCGGTCGGTGGTCGGGTGGCGACGCCGGGACGACGCGCGCTGTGGCGCCGGCGGCGCGGCGCACACCGGCGGAGGCCCGCCCGCCCATCATCCGGGGGAGTCCCCATGGCCAGTCAGCCCATCCAGTCCCTCGTCGATCTGCCGGTTCTGCCGCTGCGCGACGTGGTCGTTTACCCCAACATGGTCATCCCGCTGTTCGTCGGGCGCGAGAAGTCGATTCGCGCGCTCGATGCGGCCATGGATGCCGACAAGCAGATTCTGCTGGTCGCGCAGCGCAGCCCGGATGTCGACGACCCGGGCCCGCAGGACCTCTATGCAGTTGGTACCGTGTCCACCGTGCTGCAACTTCTGAAGCTGCCCGACGGCACGATCAAGGTCTTGGTCGAAGGCGTGTCTCGCGCCGACGTGACTGGCATCGCCGATGGCACGGAGTTCCTGACTGCGAAAGCCCGGGCGCTGGAACCGTCGAGCAGCCGGGACCCGCGGGAAGTCGAGGCGGCCGCGAAGTCCCTGATGTCGGTTTTCGAGCAGTACGTAAAGGTCAACCGCAAGGTGCCGCCGGAACTCCTGACCACCTTGGCCGGAATCGACGATGCGGGCCGGCTGGCCGACACGGTGGCCGCGCACCTCGGCATCCGCCTGTCCGACAAGCAGCGCGCGCTGGAAACGGTGGATGTCGGCGCGCGGCTGGAAATGCTGATTGGGTTCGTCGACGGCGAGATCGACGTCCAGCAGCTGGAGAAGAGGATTCGCGGGCGCGTCAAGTCGCAGATGGAGAAGAGCCAGCGCGAGTACTACCTCAACGAGCAGATGAAGGCGATCCAGAAGGAACTGGGTGAAATGGAGGACGCGCCGAACGAGATCGAGGAGTTGGCGCGGAAGATCGCCGCCGCCGGAATGCCGCCAACGGTCGAGACCAAGGCCAAGGCGGAGCTGAACAAGCTCAAGCAGATGTCGCCCATGTCGGCCGAGGCGACGGTGGTGCGCAACTACATCGATTGGTTGGTGCAGGCGCCGTGGAAGCAGCGCACGCGCGTCCGCCGCGACCTGCGCGCGGCGCAGGAGGTGCTGGACGCCGACCATTTCGGGCTCGACAAGGTCAAGGAGCGCATACTCGAGTACCTCGCCGTGCAGCAGCGCGTGCGCAAGATGAAAGGTCCGATCCTGTGCCTTGTCGGTCCGCCTGGCGTGGGCAAGACCTCCCTCGGACAGTCGATCGCCAAAGCCACCAATCGAAAGTTCATCCGCATGTCGCTGGGCGGCGTACGCGACGAGGCGGAGATTCGCGGCCACCGCCGGACCTACATCGGGTCGATGCCCGGCCGGCTGATCCAGAACCTGGCGAAGGCCGGCACGCGGAACCCGCTGTTCGTGCTCGACGAGATCGACAAGATGTCGATGGATTTCCGCGGCGACCCGTCGTCGGCGCTGCTGGAGGTGCTCGATCCAGAGCAGAACCATTCCTTCAACGACCATTATCTCGAAGTCGATTTCGATCTCAGCGAAGTGATGTTCATCGCCACCGCGAACTCGCTGAACATCCCGGCGCCTCTGCTGGACCGCATGGAAGTCATCCGCATCCCCGGCTACACGGAGGATGAGAAGATCGGAATCGCGAGGCGCTATCTGTTGCCGAAGCAGGTGAAGGCCAACGGCCTGCGTGCGGGCGAGATCGAGGTCGACGACGGGGCAGTGCGCGACATGATCCGCTACTACACGCGCGAGTCGGGCGTGCGCAACCTCGAGCGCGAGATTGCCAAGATCTGTCGCAAGGTGGTCAAGGAACTCACGCTGTTCCGCGACAAGTCGTCTGCGAAGTCGAGAGCCAAGGGCGCCGGAAAGGGCCTGTCCAAGACCGTTGGCAAGGCATCGAAGTCGCGCAAGGTGGCAGTCGACGCCGCGCGCCTCGAGCATTTCCTCGGCGTGCGGAAGTTCGCCTTCGGCCGCGCCGAGGCCAGCAACGAGGTTGGCGTGGTCACCGGCCTCGCATGGACACAGGTCGGCGGCGACCTGCTCAGCATCGAGGCGACCGTGGTTCCGGGCAAGGGCAAGCTGATCCACACCGGGCAACTCGGCGACGTCATGCAGGAGTCGATCCAGGCGGCGATGAGCGTGGTGCGCGAGCGGAGCGGACGGCTGGGCATCGATGCCGACTTCCACCAGAAGTTCGACGTCCACGTGCACGTGCCCGAGGGCGCTACCCCGAAGGATGGCCCGAGCGCGGGCATCGCGATGTGCACCGCGCTGGTGTCTTCGCTGGCCAAGGTGCCGGTACGCGCCGACGTGGCGATGACCGGAGAGATCACGCTGCGTGGTCGCGTCCTTCCGATCGGCGGCCTGAAGGAAAAGCTGCTCGCCGCTCACCGGGGCGGCATTCGCACCGTGATCATCCCCGACGACAATCGCAAAGACCTCGCCGACATACCCGCGAACGTGACCGACTCGCTGGAGATCCGGCCGGTTAAGTGGATCGACGAGGTTCTCGACATCGCGCTCGAACGGCCTCTGACTCCGGCGCGCTCCGAGGGCGCCGGCGGGACGCAGCCGACGGTGGAGGCGCCGACGGCCGAGACGCCGAAGGGCGGGTCGGATCCGGTCCGTCCGCATTGACGTGACGCTGGACTTGGCGCGCCGCGTTTCGCAGCGCGTCGTGTTGCGCGCTCGCGGCGCCGACTGGTATAAAAGCGGCCCGTTTGCGGGGTAACGGTGCGCTGTGAACGCTGCGCTGTCGCGGTTCGGCAGAGCGGTACGCCGGGCGCAGCGTGTCCTCCGGCGGGAATCCATTAGGGAGCGACAACATGAACAAGGCAGAACTCGTGGCGAGCGTCGCCGACGCCGCTGGGATCACCAAGACCGACGCGGCGAAAGCGATCGAAGCGGTAGTCGCGGTGGTTGAGAAGGCGTTGAAGAAGGGAGACGCGGTTTCAATCATCGGATTCGGCACGTTTTCCGTTCGCAGGCGGGCCGCGCGCACCGGCCGAAACCCGCGCACCGGCGCTACGCTGAAGATCAAGGCGTCGAAGGTGCCGGCTTTCAAGGCTGGCAAGGCCCTGAAGGACGCGATAAACTGAGGATCGACGCGCGACGCGGGTGCTTAGCTCAGCGGTAGAGCGTCGCCCTTACAAGGCGAGGGTCGGGGGTTCGAAACCCTCAGCACCCACCAGAACGAGGAGTGGTAGTTCAGTCGGTTAGAATACCGGCCTGTCACGCCGGGGGTCGCGGGTTCGAGTCCCGTCCACTCCGCCAACCGACGAGGGCGCCGGCGACGGCGCCCTTGTTTTTTCCGGCCATCAAGAACCGTGCGGCGATGCCGCCCATCCGAAGATCAGACCATGTTGCAGACGCTTCGCGAAAAGACCTCCGGCTGGATCGCCTTCGTCATCCTGGCCGTCGTCAGTGTCCCCTTCGCGTTCTTCGGCATCGAGCAATACTTCGAGGTTCGAACGCCCACCAACGTGGCGAAGATCGGCGAACGCGAAATCTCGCAGGATGAGTTCCGCGAGCGCTTCGAGCAGTACCGGCAGAACGCCCGCCGACAGCTCGGGGAAGCGTACGATGCGGACTACTTCGGATCGACGCTGGTCAAGCGGCAGCTGCTCGAGCAGATGGTCAACGAGGAGCTGCTGCTTCAGGCCTCGGAGATTGCGGGCACGACGGCCTCGGACGATCGGGTGCGGCGTGAGATAGCTGCCATTCCCGCATTCCAGGTGGACGGCAAGTTCGATGCCGAGCAGTATGGCCTCCTGCTGCGCTCGCAGGCGCCGGCGCTGACACCGGCGCAGTTCGAAGAGCGCATTCGCCGTGACATCGGTGCGCGGGAGATCCCCGCGCAGGTCGAGTCGACCGCGACCTTGACGGAAGTGGCGCTGGACCGTTATCTCGCGCTGCGCGAACAGACACGCGACTTCGCCTATGCAATCCTGCCTCCCGCGGCTGCGCCGGCAGCGCCACCGGACGACGCGGCGGTCGGGGCCTGGTACGAATCGAACAAGTCGGAGTTCATGACCGAGGAGACGCTCAGCGTGCGCTACGTCGAGATCGACGCAGCCAAGCTGGAGCCGGCGTCCGGGCCGGACGAGGAAACGCTTCGCCAGCGCTACGAGGATCAGCGCGACCGCTTCGTGGTCGAGGAACAGCGCCTTGCATCCCACATCCTCGTCAAGGTGCCCGCGGACGCCGATGCCCTGTCGCAGAAGGGCGCACAGGAGCGAGCGGCCGCGCTGGCTGAGCGGGCGCGGGCCGATGGAGCGGACTTCGCCGCTCTGGCGCGCGAGGCTTCGGACGACGCCGGTTCGAAGTCGGCGGGTGGAGACCTCGGTTGGATCGAAAAGGGAATCACGCAGCCGGCGTTCGAGAGCACGCTGTTCACGATGGCACCCCGCACGGTGTCCGACCCTGTCCGCACGGACGAGGGCTTCCATGTCATCCAGTTGCGTGAGATCAAGCCGGGCAGCATCAAGCCGTTTGAAGACGTGCGTGCCGAACTGGCGGATCAGTTCCTCAGCAGCGAGCGCGAGCGTTTGTTTTCGGAGCTTTCGGGGACCCTGATCGACCGCATCTACCAGAACCCCACGTCGATCGAGCCGGCGGCAGCCGCGCTCGGCGGCGAAGTGCAGCGCAGCGAACCCTTCGGGCGCGCCGGCGGTGCCGGGATTGCAGCGTTTCCCGCGGTGGTACGCGAGGCGTTCTCTGATCGCGTTCTGGTCGATGGAGGCGTCAGCGATCCGATCGACCTCGGCGGGAGCCGCGTGGTGGCGATCCAGCTCGATCAGCACCAGCCGAGCGCGCAGCGTGCGCTCGAGGAGGTGCGCGACCAGGTGGTTGCCCGGCTCCAGGCCGAGGCTGTCCGCAATGCGACACGAGTCTCGGCGCGCGCGCTCGGCGATCGATTCGAGCAGGGCGGCGAGCTCGCGGCGCTGGCCGCGGAAGCCGGCGCCAGCATCACCGACGCCGTCGTCGCGGGCCGGCGGGCGCTCAACCATGACGGATTGCTGGTCGACGAGGTATTCAAGCTGCCGCGGCCGACGTCGGGTTCAACGGTCAGGCGGCTGGTTGAACTTGCGGACGGGCGCTTCGCGCTGGTCGAGCTGCGCATGGTTACCGACGGCGCCCCAGCGACGCTGGATGCGGCGATCAGGGACGCGGCACGCAATGATCTGCGGCAGGCGGTGGCTGGCGCTGAGTCGCGCGCGCTCCTCGATGCTCTGCGCACGGCGGTCGAGGTCAGGATCGTCGAAGAAAGGCTCTGAGGGCCGTTTTGCGATCCCGTTCGTGGACTGCTCATCAAGGCGCCGCCCTCCTGCTTGCCGGCATCCGGTCCGCCACGGTCGAGGCACCGGATGCGCGCCAGGCGCGGGGAGAATGCGGCCATTCCCATCCCGTGCGCTTCGTGCGCGGTTCTTGTGCTTGCGGTTCCGCAGCGTCTCCGGGCGCGTCTCCCTGAAACGGACGCTGCACGGCCGTATCCGCGGCCGGGTGTTCGCGCCCGCCGCCCGGGCAAGCGGCTCGTGACGGCGAGTCAGGCCGAGTCGATGCCGGTCATCCCGAGGATGTTGTAGCCGGCGTCGACATACGTCACCTCGCCGGTGATCCCGGATGCGAGGTCGGAACACAGGAAGGCGGCGACATTACCGACCTCTTCGATCGACACCGATCGCCGCAGCGGGGCGTTGTGTTCGACATGGTCCAGCATCCGGCGAAAGTTGCCGATGCCCGCGGCGGCCAGCGTCTTGATCGGGCCCGCCGATATGGCGTTGACGCGGGTTCCCTCCGGCCCGAGATTGAGCGCGAGATAGCGGACGCAGGCCTCGAGGCTCGCCTTCGCCAGCCCCATCACGTTGTAGCTCGCCAGCGCGCGCACCGCGCCCAGATACGACAATGTCAGGATCGCGCCGTTGCGCCCACGCATCAGGGGGCGCGCCTGCTTCGCGACCGCCGCGAAACTGTAGGCCGAGATCTCGTGCGCGACTCGGTAGCCCTCGCGCGTGAGATTGTCCACGAATCCGCCCTGAAGGGCCTCGCGCGGCGCGAAGCCGATCGAGTGGACCAGCACATCGAGCGTGCCCCAGCGCTCGCCCAGGGTGGCGAACAGGGTATCGATCTGCGCATCATCGGCGACGTCGCACGGCAGCACCATGTCCGATCCGAAGGCGTGCGCGGCCTCGTCGACCCGGTCCTTCATGCGTTCGTTTGGATAGGTGAATGCGAGCTGCGCGCCCTCGCGATGCATCGCCGAAGCAATTCCCCAGGCGATGGAACGCTGACTGGCGATGCCCATGACCAGCGCACGCTTGCCATGCAGGAAACCCATGCGCTCATCCTCCTCGTGACCCGGCGGCCCGCGCCGGTGGGTCGCGATTGTAGCGCGCTGTGGTGTTGCTGCCGGCGTCAGGCCTCGGCGTACCAAAGGCGTCGATGGCTGTCGCCGGTCGAGGATGCGGTCCGCCGGGCGCACGCGTCGTGTCCCGGATCATCCCCCGCTTCGGTGCCCGAACGCGGCGCGACAACGGGTCGCGTCGGCGGCGCCGGCCCGACGTCGATCGAGATGCCCGACGCATGCGGGAGCGTGCGCGTCACGGGTGAGGTGACGCCGCCGCCGCGCAGCCCGTCAGTCCGCAGGCAGGTTCAGCACCTGGCCTGGCTGCAGGGGGCGTTGCGGATCGAGGCCGTTGCGCCGCGCCAGCGCGCGCACGGAGGTGCCGTGTCGACGCGCGATGGTCCACAGGCTTTCGCCGGCGCGAACTACGTGTTCAGGCATGCGGTGCGGCTCCGGCTGAGGCATCGTTCGCAGCGCGTCGGCAAGGCGCTGCGCCGATGCCTCGGGCAGCAGAAGACGCTGGCCGGCGGCGATTCGACCCTGGCGCCATGCTGCGTTGAGTCCGCGCAGGACGAAG
This sequence comes from Proteobacteria bacterium UBA4656, assembly GCA_002405525.1. Classification (GTDB taxonomy): domain Bacteria; phylum Pseudomonadota; class Gammaproteobacteria; order Xanthomonadales; family Ahniellaceae; genus UBA4656. The sequence goes on along the minus strand of DHLY01000097.1, from coordinate 52,211 downwards.
GGCTCCAGACCCGAGAGGCGCGCCGCCTGGTCGAGGACCAGCGGCTGTGCGAGCGTCAGCGCGATCAGGCTTCGTGCGGGGTCCCACCGCGGCAGATCGATGCCGGCAGCCGCCGGATCAGCGACGATGCATGACAGGGCCAGCAGCCTCGCCAGGTGAGTTCGGGTGATGGGGCTCACCGGCAATTGTGCGGCCTGTGCGCCATGCTGCGCATTGCGCGCGCGGCGGATGCGCGACTCCCCGGCGTTGAAAGCCATGGTGACCAGCGCCCAGTCGCCGTCGAAAGATCGGGCAAGCCCGGAAATCAGGCGGATCGCCGCATCTGTCGCCGCCGCCAGGTCGAGGCGGGCATCGTAGGAGGGCCCGATTGCGAGGCCGTGGGCGCGTGCCGTGGCCGGCATGAACTGCCATGCGCCCGCTGGGCGGTTTCCCTGCGCCGGCAGTGCGCGGAAGCCACTTTCCACTATCGGCAGAAGCGCGAATTCGGTGGGCAGGCCGGCATCCTCCAGTGCGGCCAGAACGAACTCCAGCAGCGGAAGGACGCGCAGCAACTGCGCCGCGAGTGCGTGCCGGTCCCGGAGATAGCGGGCCCGTGCCGCCTCCGCGGCTGCATCCGGCGCGTTGCAGTCGGCGAAGCGCAGTCCGGCGCGCAGTCGCGACCAGGGGTCGGGCGGTCCGCGGGAAGCTGCGGGCGCGAACGCGATCGGCGGGGAAGGCGCCGACTGGGAGGGCGCCGGTGGGATCGCGCTCGGTTCCGCTGGGGCAGTCGTCACCGTGGCGGGCGTCGAAGTGTTCGCCTTGCGGGCCGGTGCGCCGCATCCGGCAGCAAGCAGACCGAAGATCAGGCATGGCGCCGCGAGCGCTGCCGCGCGGAACAGGGGATCGGCGCGAATCATCGCGCAAGACGCGGCCATGGTGATGTCCCGGGGGCTTGCAGCCGCAGCTGGTTGTATCACAATCCCCGCGCCCTTCCGCCGAGCCGCCGCACGCATGCAGCAACAGCAGGGATTGTGGGAAACCGAGCCGGTGGCAACGCTGGTGGCGTCAGAGCGGGCATGGCTGGAATCGCGCCGCGTGCAGTGGCCGCAGGCGGTCGAACTTTGGGTTCATCCCTCCGCGCTGGTCGCCGAGCGCGGCTGTGTCTCGCTGAGCCTCGACGCGGCCGGTCGCCTCGGTGGACCGATGGTCGCGCGCGCCGACTGCCTTCCGTTCGCCGACGACAGCCTGCCACGTGTGGTGCTGCAACATGCGCTCGACCTGCGGCCGGCGCCCCGCGCGCTGCTGCGTGAGGCAGTGCGCGCGCTGGCTCCCGGCGGACACCTCGTGGTGTTCGGTTTCGACGCCTTGAGCCCGACCATCTGGCGCTGCCGGATCAGCCGCCGGGGCATGCGCCGCAACGTGGGCGTGAATCTTCCGCTGCGCCTTGCCCAACTGGGGACGCAGCTTGGCCTGTCGGACATCCACCGATTCGGTTTCTCGGTCGGCGAGGCGCCGCCACGCGAAGGTGGATGGCCGCGACCCGCCTACGCCCTGGTGGCGCGCAAGAATGTGCGCAACGTCATCGCGCTTCGCCGCGCTGCTCCCGCGGCTGGGGCGGCGGTCGGCGGCATGGTGCCGGCGGCCAATCGCCGCGCTGAAGCCTGCCGCTGATGGAAAGCGATCGCGTGGTGCATGCCTTCACCGATGGTGCCTGCCTCGGGAATCCGGGCCCGGGTGGTTGGGCTGTGCTGCTGCGCTGGGGCGCTCGCGAGCGGCTGCTCAGCGGCGCCGAGCCTTCAACCACCAACAACCGGATGGAACTGGTCGCCGCGATCGAGGCGCTCGCGGCATTGCAGCGGCGCGCGCCGGTTCGGCTGTCCACCGATTCGCAATACGTGCAGCGCGGGGTCACCGAATGGCTTCCGCGCTGGAAGCGCAACGGCTGGCGCACCAGCGGCGGCCAGCCGGTGGCCAACCAGGACCTTTGGCAGCGGCTCGATGCGCTGACGGCCGGACACGCGGTCGCCTGGGAGTGGGTGCGCGGGCACAGCGGGCATCCGGAGAACGAACGGGTCGACCGGGCGGCGCGAGCGGCTGCCGAGCGTGTTCGCGACGACGTGCGGAACTGAGCCGCATGCGTCAGGTCGTTCTGGACACTGAAACCACCGGTCTGGCCGCCGATCGCGGCCACCGTGTGATCGAGATTGGCTGCGTGGAACTGCGCGAGCGTCGCCGCACGGGAATCACCTTCCACCGCTACCTCAATCCGGACCGCGCGATCGACGCCGGCGCGCTCGAGGTCCACGGGATCAGCGAGGAGTTCCTGCGCGACAAGCCACGGTTTCGCGAGGTTGTCGACGAATTCGTCGACTTTGTGAGCGGTTCGGAACTGGTCATCCACAACGCAGCGTTCGATCTCGCATTCCTCGACGCCGAACTGGCGCTGGCCGGCGGGCGCGGCCGGATGACCGACCATGCCGGCGTACTCGACACGCTGGCGCTGGCGCGAGAGCGCTACCCGGGCCAGCGGAACAGCCTCGACGCCCTGTGCCGGCGGCTCGGGATCGACAACCAGCACCGTGAAATGCACGGGGCGCTGCTCGATGCCTCGCTGCTGGCGGACGTCTACCTCGCGATGACTGCCGGCCAGGGCAGTCTCGAGCTCGTCGCCGAGGCGCCGGCCGGCGGCGCGCCAGAGGTGGTGGCGCGTGATCGGCCCGCCGCCCGGGTGCGGGTGTTGCGAGCGGGTGCCGGCGACCTGTTACTGCATGAGGCACGCATGGACACGATCGCGAAGGCCTGTCGGGGCGTTCCGGTCTGGCGGCGCGGGACCTGAGCGCGCCGCGATTGGCAAGCGTGAATCCGGTGGCATAATGGGTTCCCGCGGCGCCTGGGGGCGCCGCCGCGACGCACGGTCCCTCGGGGAGGGCAGCCATGAAGCTTCAGCGGTGGATCGCGGTGTGTGTGTTCATGCCGGGCATCGCGCTCGGAAGCGGGGCCGTGGACCGGATCGCGGCCCACAAGCATCTCGGGGTCGCCAGTTGCGCGAGCAGCGTCTGCCACGGTGCGACGCAGGCGTTCAGGGAATCGAACGTGATGCAGAACGAATTCGCCCTGTGGCAGGAGTTCGACCCTCACGCGACCAAGGCATGGCAGGCCCTGACCGGTGCTGAGGGGCAGGCGATCGCGCGCAAGCTCGGCCTGGGCGACGCGACGGCCGCCAAGGTCTGCCTCGACTGCCACGCCGACAACGTGCCGGCGGGGCAGCGCGGCGAAAAGTTCCAGGTCAGCGACGGCGTCGGCTGCGAAGCCTGCCACGGCGGGTCGGAACTTTGGATCTCCTCGCACGCCGAGAAGTCGGCGACCCACGCCGACAACCTCGTCAAGGGTCTTTATCCGACGGAAGACCCGGTCGCTCGCGCCGAACTGTGCCTTTCCTGCCACATGGGCACGCCGGACCGCATGATCACACATCGCATCATGGGCGCGGGGCATCCAAGGCTGGCTTTCGAACTCGACACCTTCACCTGGCTCAATCCGCATTACCAGATCGACGAGGATTACATCGCCCGCAAGGGCGACTGGAATGGCGTGCGCGACTGGGCCGTGGGACAGGGGGTGGCGGCAGTGAACCTGCTGGAGGTGCTGCTCGACGAGCGCGCCGGTTTCCAGGGTATCTTCCCCGAACTGGTCCTGTTCGACTGCCACGCGTGCCATAAGCCCATGTCCGCGGGCAAGTGGGCGCCGCGGCAGGGAACCGGACTCGGTCCCGGCGCCGTGCGGCTGAACGATTCCAACCTCGTCATGTTCCGCCAAGTGTTGGCGGTGGTTGACAAGGGTGCCAGCGAGCGCCTGCTCACGCAGAGTCGCGCTCTGCACCAGGCGACCCTGCGCGACCGCGCCGCCACGCTGGCCGCCGCACGAGCGTTGCGGGACGCCATTCGCGCCGAGTTGCCGAAGGTCGGCGCGCATGCCTTCGATGCGCAGGCCCTCGCACCGATCCTGTCCAGCATCCTGGCTGATGCGGAGCGCGGCGAGTTCCGCGATTTCGCCGCGGCCGAACAGGCGGCAATGGCCGTGCAGTCGGTGGTAGTGGCGTTCAAGAACGCCGGTGCGCTCGACGAAGGCCGGTCGCACGCCCTGCAGTCCCGGGTCGACGCGCTCTACGCCACGGTCGATCGAGAGGATTCGTACGCGATGGGCCCATTCCTCAGTGCCCTGCGAGAGGTTCGGACAGCCGCCCGCTGAGGCTGCGCCGGTCGGCCCGGCTCCCATGCCGGCGCCAGACCTGTCTTCCCTTTGCTATCGTCGTCGCGCAGTCCGCGCGTCGCGCCGCGCGCGGCGCGTCTTCGCCCGAGGAATCCGTGAGCGAACCCGTGATCATCCCAGGCTACCGTGTCATCCGCCCGATCGGTGTGGGCGGAATGGCGTCGGTCTACCTTGCGGTGCAGGAGTCGCTTGATCGCGAGGTGGCGCTGAAGGTGATGGCTCCGGCGCTGGCGGCCAACCAGGAGTTCACCGACCGATTCCTCAAGGAAGGCCGGATCACTGCGCGGCTGAGTCATCCGAACCTGGTCACCGTGTTCGACATCGGACAGTACGGTGCGATCTATTACCTGGCCGCGGAGTTCATACCGGGCGGCACGTTGCGCGACAAGCTCAACCAGGGACTATCGGTTGCCGAGGCGCTGGACGTGGTGCGCGACGTCGCGCACGGGCTGCACTACGCGCACGAGTGCGGTTTCGTGCACCGGGATGTCAAGCCCGGCAACGTCCTGTTCCGGCTCAACGGGACGGCGGTGCTCGCCGACTTCGGCATCGCCAAGTCGATCGACGGCAGCACGATGGCGACCCAGGTGGGCAGCTCGATCGGCACTCCCCACTACATGAGCCCGGAGCAGGCCAAGGCCGAGAAGGTGGACGGACGGTCCGACCTGTACAGCCTCGGTGCGATGCTGTTCGAGCTGCTGACCGGCAGGCCGCCCTACGACGCCGGCGATCCGTTCACCATCGCACTGATGCATGTCACCCACCCGACACCGCAGTTGCCGGACGACGTAAGGTGGCTGCAGCCCCTGGTCGACCGGCTGATGGCGAAGGATGCCGCCGGGCGCTATCCGACCGGCGAAGCCTTCGCCGCGGCCGTCGACCAGCTGGTCGCGACCGCGCCGGAGGCGAAGGCGCTGTCGGAGACTCCAGGGCGCCGCCGCGCTGCACCCCGCCTGTCGGGAACCGATCAGCAGCGGCGGGTCGCGGCCAACGCCGCGGCGCGGCCGGCGGACGCATCACGACCGGCGTGGGTACTGCCGGCGGCCGGTGCGGTCGTGGTACTCGCGGTGGCGGTGGCCTGGATTTCATTCGGCGGACGGAGCGCGCAGCCGCTTTCGTCCACCGGCACCGAGCCTGTGGCCGGCCCGGGACCGGCCACCGTAGCGGCGCCGGCGCAAGCCGAGCCGGTGCCGACGCCGAGCGAGGTGCCGCTCACCGACCTCACGGACGGCGAGGCGGGCCAGCAGGACGTCGCCGCGCTGCTCGCCACCGCGCAGGAGTACGTGCGCACCGGAATCGTCGAGCGCGGACGCCGGCTCGCCGCGCCGCCCGGCGACAATGCGATCGACCTTTATCTGCGCGTGCTGCAGGTTGAGCCCGGCAACGCGGCAGCGCAAGCCGGACTGCGGCAGATCGCCGACTACTACGAGAGCAAGTCGAAGGCCGCCTTCGACCGCAACTCCTATGCGGGCAGCATGGTCCTCGCAGAGGAGGGACTGCGCGCACGTCCCGGCGATCCGCGCTTGATGAAACTGGTCGAGGACTCGCGTCGCGCGCTGGAGCAGTGAGGCGCGCGCAGCCGATCACCGCCGGCGCAGCAGGATCACGGTCACGTTGTCGGAACCGCCGCCGTCGAGTGCCGCGAGGATCAGGTGGTCCACGCACTCCTGCGCAGTCAGGTCCTGGCGAGCGAGGATCGCGGCAATATGGCCGTCCTCGACTTCCTCGGTCAGACCGTCGCTGCACAGCAGGATCTGCTGCCCAGCAGCCAGTTGGCCGGAGACCGTCTCGACCCGCAGGCTCTGCGGATCGGTGACCCCGAGGGCCTGGGTCACGACATTGCGGTGCGGATGGGTGCGGGCCTGCTCGGGGCTGATCGCGCCCTGCTCGATGAGTTCTCTCACGTAGGAGTGGTCCTGGGAGAGCTGCCTGAGCGAGCCGTCCCACAGGTAGACGCGGCTGTCACCGACCCAGGCGACCTCGAAGGCGTCGTCCTGCACGCGGATTGCCGCGATGGTGGTGCCCATCGGCAGCGCCTGCGAGCGACGATTGCTGTGCTGGATGATCTCTTCGTCGGCGACCTGGATCGCGCGGGCGAGGTTCTCTCCCTGCTGCACCTGCTGCACCAGCGTGTCGCGCGCCAGCGCGCTGGCCACTTCGCCATTTTCGTGGCCGCCCATGCCGTCAGCGACCAGCCAAAGGCCGAGTTCGGCGTCGGCGTAGTAGGTGTCTTCATTGTGCTCGCGGCGCAAGCCGACATGCGTGCAATGGCCGAATTCGATCATCGGTCCGATCCCCGGGTTGGCATCCGCATCGGCCGTCAGAACTCGATACGCAAGCCGAGCGCCAGATTGTCCTGCGAGTATCCCGACTGTCCGGCACGGCGCTCGTAGTAGACGAATGCCGATCGGCCGTCGGCGAACACGCCGGACAGGCCGATCCCGAGGTTCAGGTAGTCGGTGTCGACCGCGGATTGCGGCACTAGGATCGCGGTGCCGGTCGGGTCGTTCGCGAAGCGCGCGACGATGTCGTCCGGTGTGTCTTCGAACTCGTGCAGGAACTCGATCTGCGCGTGCGGGACCAGCACGCCCCACGACGTGCTCAGGGTGTAGGACACCTTGCCGCCCACGACGGCCTCCATCGACTTCAGTTCACGCGCCTCGACCGCCATCGCGAGCCCGCCGCCGGGCGCGGACGGGTTGGACATGCGTTCGCTGTAGGCCTCGAAGTCGACCTGCGTAAGGGTAGCGCGTGCATAGGGCCCGACGCTCCACGCGCCGACGCTGAAGTCGCGTCCGGCGGAGATCGCGAACTGGGTCTGGTCGCCGTCGGGAGAAGCGGTCGCGATCTGGTCGACCGACTGCATGGCGCCGCCGGCGCCGCGGAGTTGATAGCGGATGCGGCGGCTGAGTTCATAGCTGTTGCGACCGTAGGTCAGGACTGCGTCCGCGAACCAGGCATCGCCCTGGTACCAGGTGGTGTAGAGGGAGCCGCTGTAGCCGGCGGTTTCCAGCGAGCCCTGGTCGAAGGCCACGTCGGTGTCGTTGCTGTTGTAGCCGAGTGCGGCGCCGAACACCAAGCGATCGGACCAGCGGTAGTCGACTCCGGCGGTCAGACCCCAGGTGTCGAACGAATAGCCCGGCGATCCGCCTTTCGCATCGCGGTCGCCGGTGCCGATGGTGCCGCTGGCGAAGAAACCCCAGCGCGAGAAGTCGGCGCCGACCTCGTCGCCGGCGGCCCCGCCGCCGTCACCCGCCACGAGAGTGGACGGCAGGAACGACAGCGGCAGCACGCCGCTGCCGCCTGCGATGGCCAGGCCGCCGAGGCTGTTGCCCGCCGCGCCGCTGCGCAGGGCGGCGATCCGTGCCTTCAGGTTGTCGAATTGCGCCGCGGTGGTATTGAACGCGGCATCGTCCTGTGCGGCGGCCTCGTCGTTGAGCATCTGGCTCAACGCCCGCTCCACGTCGGCCGGATTCCCGCCCGCGTTGCCGACCAGTTCGGAGCAGCGCGCCAGCAGGTCCCGCTGCCCGGCGGTGAGGGCGCCGGTTTGCGCCTGTCGCGCGAGGGCGGGACAGGCCGCATCGATCGCTTCCGCGACCGCGATCTGACCTTCATCGAGGCCACCGATGTTGGAAACGCCGCCGTTGAGGCTGAAGGACAGGGGGGGCACCGCCGGCGAATCGGGAATGCTGGCGGAGACGTTCGCCACGCCCGGGATGCCGAGGGTGACGGTGGTCGACGCCTCGCCCTGTGCATTGGTCACGCTGCTCGCCGGACTGGCGCTGCCGTTCGCCACGGGCGTGACGCGCCAGGCGATCGTCGCGCCTGGGATCGGAGCGCCCGCAGGGGTGCGCAGGCGCACCACCAGCGGAGCGGAGGGGGCGCCGGTTGCCAGAGCCTGGTCGTTGCCGGATGCGATCTGGAACGACGCGCCGGACGGCACCACCGAGGTTGCCGTGGCGGAAAAGCCGATGCTGCCGCCGCCTGGGAGGTCGGCGCGCACCGTGTTGGCGCCCGGCGCGGGTCCCAGCGTGAATTGATTGCTGGCGCGACCGGCGGCGTCGGTGACCGTGGTGGCGCTGTCGAGGCGGCCGCCTCCGGCGGTGACGGTCCAGGTGATGGGCACGCCGCCGAGGCCCTTCGCGCCCTCCGGCGGCTGGGCCAGTTGCACCACCAGCGGCTGCGGCAGCCGACTGCCGGCAGTCGCGGTCTGGTTGTTGCCACCGGCGGCCGCGGCGCCCGCCGCGAACGAAGTCGCGGTGGCGGTGGCGCTGAACTGTCCGCCCGCCAGGGCCGCCCGGATCCGCACCATGCCGGGCGACGGGCCGTAACGGAAGCGCACCGAAGCGGTGCCGTTGGCGCCGACCACGTCGCTGCTGTTGATCAGGGTGGCGTTGCCGGCGACCACGGCGAACTGCACCGTCTCGCCGTTGGCGGGGCGCCCGGCGGAGTTGGTCGCGCTGAATACGATCGGCAGATCGGCCTCGCTTCCGGCCGCGCCGGTCTGGTTGTCGCCGCTGGAGATTTCGAGGCCTCCCCCTCCCAGAGCGGCGATCACCCGGAAGCGCGCCGCCTCGCCGCCCGGCAGGCTGGCGACGATCACCGATTCGCCCGCCGTGGGGCCGTGGACGAAGGTATTGCTGGTGCGACCGTCGGCGCCGGTGACGGTCGTCTCGGAGGCCAGTCGCGGCCCGACGCCGAATCCGACGCCCCACGACACGGTCACGCCGGCGACCGGCAGGCCGCGCATATCCCGCACCTCGAGAACCAACGGTTGGCCGGCGGCGGCCGGCGGTCCGGACTGAGCATCGCCAGCGACTACTGCTACTGTCCTTCGGGTCTGGACCTCGACGTTGAAAGTCGTGGACTGGAAACCCGGCAGGCGGGCCTCGACGATCACACCGCCCTCCCGGGCCCCGACGCGCAGCGTGGCACTGGACCGCCCGGTGCTGAAGTCGATCGGCGAGTTGGTGCTCTGGGTGCCGTTCGGCAGGAATACGCCGTCACCCGAAACCACGACGAAATCCATTCCCTCGTCGCTTCTCTCCTCGCCGCGAGATTCGAGTTCCGCGACCAGCTCGAGAGTCTGTCCGGCCTGCACGACGGCGCCGTTTCCGGATATGGCGAGAATGCGTGGCGGATCGATCGGAAGTCCGAACAGGAAGAAGCTGCCACCCGGTGCCTCCTGCAGCGCGCAGGGCATGGACTGCACCGACACCACGATCGATCCGCCCTCGTCGCCGGCGACCACGCGCACGTCGGACACGGTCGCGGCGAAGGTGGAACCGCTGAGCGGTGTCCAGGGCGCGCTGGTGACCAGCGTCCGGCTGCCGCTGGCGGCGAATATCGCGTCGCCCGTAATCAGCAGTGAGAACTGCACGTTGCCCATCGGTGGCGCGCTGGCGAAGGCCCCGGTCTGCCGGAACACCAAGGGGGCGCTGGGTACGCCGGGCGTCAGCTGCTGGCCGTCGCCCTGCAGCAGTTGAACCGGGCAAGCGATCTGCGCATGTGCCGGCGCGACGCCCGCGAGGAGCCAACCGAGCAGACCTGCCGCAAGACAGCGCACCCAGACCGCCACGAAGGTGCGGGAAAAGCCACGCTTCCCGGCCGGCCCTCTGCTGGCAACCGTGAACTCAGCGCCGCTCATCGCACCTGCCCCCGCCTGCGTGGCTATACTCCGCAGCGTACTACAGCGATCGCGAGGCGCGGAAGCGCAGCGCCGGCGGCGACGCGACTCAGGAGGCCATCCTCAGATGCGCAATGCTCCCTCGAAGCCCGGTCTGCGTCGGCTGGCCGTGGGTACTGCTGCCGCACTGGCGGCCGCACTCGCTGTCTGGCCCGCGAAACACCCTGTCGCCGCCACCGTCCGCAACGCCGAGGACCTGCTGATCGTCGACTGCCTGCTGCCCGGGCAAGTCCGCAAGCTCGGACGGCAGACGACGTTCCTGTCGGCCAGGCGCCCGATCCGCACCACCCAGGCCGACTGCGAGATCCGAGGTGGCGAGTTCGTGTCCTACGATCGCGCGGACTATCGCACCGCCCTGCAGGTCTGGATCGGCCAGGCGGAAGCCGGCGACGCGGAGGCGCAGAACTACGTCGGCGAGATCTACCTCAAGGGTCTCGGCACCGCGCCGGACTACGGCAAGGCGGCGGCGTGGTTCGGGAAAGCCGTTGCGCAGGGCAACAAGCGCGCGATGATCAATCTCGGCTTCCTGCATGAGGAAGGCTTGGGCATGGCGCGCGACCTGACGCGCGCCCTGAACCTCTACCGCCAGGCGTCGGGCAGCAAGGATGAGCTGCTGTTCGCCTCCGCCGTGACCGCGCAGGCCGAGGCGGCGAAGGCCGAGATCGCTGCGCTGCGGCAGACGATCGACGCCCAGCGCGAAGAGGCGGCGCGGCTGCGGGAGGAAAACGACGGCCTCAAGCGTCAGCTCGGCCAGCGCCGCGCGGCGCTGCAGGACGGTGAGAAGGAAATCGCCCGTCTGCGCGCCGAACTGGTGTCCCGGCAGGCGGCGATGGTTCCCGCGGAACAGGCCGCGAAGCTGGTCCGTCTGCAGGCCACGCTCGATGCGCAGGACGGGGAGGTTTCGGTGCAGCGCGCGGCGATCGAAAGGGATCGCGCGGGTTATGTGGCGCGGGCCGAGTCGAGCCGGCTCCGCCTGGCCGAGTTGCGTGCGCAGGAGGCGGAACTCGCCGGCAGTCAGGATCAGGCCGCCAGGGTGGAGCTGGCTCGGGTCCGCTCCGCGGCCACTGAACTTGCGCTCCAGCTCGACGAGGCGATGACCGGGATGGAAGCGATGCAGCGGCGGCTGGCCGAGAGCGAGGCGAGGATGGCCGAGCAGCAGGCGCGTTTCGACGGCGAGCGGCAAGCGATGCAGGCGGCGGTCGCGGGATCGGCGCAGGACCGCGACCTGCTGCTGGTGCTGGAGCAGCAGTTGGCCCAGAAGCAGCGCGAAGTCGGTCGCCAGCGCGAGCAGATCGTCGCCCTGGAGCGGCAGATCGGTGGTCCGGCGCCGCCCGGCATTGCGCTGGCATCGCTCGGCGGCGGTCCGCTGCTCGAAATCATCGATCCGCCGCTGACGGTGACCCGTGGCCGGCAGGCGGCGATGGTGCGCGGCGATGGTGCGTCGGAGCTGTTGGGCAAGGTGGTCGCGCGCGCTGGGCTGTCGGCGCTGGAGGTCAACGGGCGGCAGGTCGCGGTCGGCGCCAACGGGCTGTTCCGGGTAAGCGTGCCGGTGTCGGCGGAGGGCACCACGGTCCAGGTCGCCGCGATCGACCGCGCGGGGAGCCGCGCGCGGGTCGAGTTCGCCCTGCTGCCGCTCGCTGGCGGCGGAACCGCGACGGCTCCCGCCGCGGCGCCGGGTGCAGGCGGCGCGCGGCCGCTGCCGCGCGGCGTCAAGCTGGGTCGCTACCACGCCCTGGTGATCGGCAACGACGACTACACGGACTACCCGGACCTGGTCAGCGCCGGTGCGGACGCGCGCCGGGTGGGCTCCGTACTCAAGGGTCGCTACGGCTTTGAAACGCGCGTCCTGACCGACGCCAGCCGCTTCGACATCCTGTCTGCGCTGAACGACTACCGTGAGTCACTGACCGCCGAGGACAATCTGGTGGTTTACTTCGCCGGCCACGGCGAGATCGACCCGAACGGCAAGGAGGGGTTCTGGGTACCGGTCGACGGTCGCGCCAACGAGACTGCGACCTGGATCTCGAACCGAGCGATCAGCGACATCCTCAACACCATGCAGGCGCGGCACGTGATGGTGGTCGCCGACTCCTGCTACTCCGGCGCCATGACGCGGGCTTCGGTGCCGGTCTTCAACGTCGCGCTCTCCGATGCGCAGTGGGTGCAGTGGGTTTCGGATCGCGCCGCCAGCCGCTCGCGCACCGCGCTGACGTCGGGCGGGCTTGCGCCGGTTCCGGACACCGCGGCGGGTGGCAACTCGCTGTTCGCGCAGGCCTTCGTGGCGGCGCTGGAGGACAACCGTTCGCTGTTGCCAGCGCAGCGACTGTTCCGTGAGGTCAGCCTGAGCCTCGCCACCGCGGCCACCGAGACCAGTTTGCCGCAGGCACCGGAGTACGCGCCGATCCAGTTCGCCGGCCACGAGGCGGGCGAGTTCTTCTTCCAGCCGAAGGGCTGAGAGGCTGCGAAAAGACAGCCTCTATGGCGGGCCGTTGATGGCCCGCGCGCGGGTTGTCCAAGCGCCCCGGCCTGCGTATCATTTGCAGCCCGGCGCGGCGCTTCGACGCCGCGCGCCCCGCCGGCCAGCCACGCCGCCGGGGCACGGGTCGCGGAGAGGTGGCAGAGTGGTCGAATGCGCCGGATTCGAAATCCGGTTTACGGGTCTCCCGTAACGTGGGTTCGAATCCCACCCTCTCCGCCAGTCTCGTTGTCGGAACGCCCCCCGGCCGGAGGCGTCTCCCTTTCCGGAGCGTCGGCATGTTCCTGATCAACACTCCCGTTTCCTTCGGCGAACTGATCGACAAGATCACGATCCTCGAGATCAAGGCCCAACGGATCGCGGAGCCGGCCAAGCTCGCCAATGTGCGACGTGAGCTCGACCTGCTTGCAGCCACCTGGGCGGCGCACCAGGCGTCGGTCGCCGACATCTCAGACCTGCGTTCCGCGCTGCGGATGGTCAACGAGCGCCTGTGGGTGATCGAGGACGACATCCGGGTCAAGGAGCAGCGGCAGGAGTTCGATGCCGTCTTCATCCGCCTCGCGCGCTCGGTGTACTTCGAGAACGACGAGCGCGCGAGGATCAAGCGCGCGATCAATGAGCGACTGGGTTCCAGCCTGGTCGAAGAGAAGTCCTACCAGGACTACGGCAGCGCCAGCCCGCTCTGAGGCGTCCGCCGATCAGCGCGGCGGGCACGTCGCCAGCAGCGCGTCCAGGCGTTCGATGGCGGCTTCGGCTTCGACCAGGTCCATCGCGCCGGGGACTTCGATCCTGGCGCCCCACGGCAGCGCGGATGCAGCGACGCCGCGGAAACGACGCGCTGCGGCATCGTAGCGGTCCACGCACCATTCGCGACTCGAGTAGGGGCCGCTGCGCGCCGGATTGCTCGCCGCATGCAGGCCGATCACCGGCGTGCCCATCGCGTTGGCCATGTGCATCGGCCCGGAGTCCGGCGTCAAAAGCGCCACCGCGCGGCGGCTTAGCGCCAGGAACTGCTTGAGCGTGTCGCGGCCGACCAGGTCCACCGCAGGCCGCCGCATGGTGCCGAGGATCGCATCGGCGGTGCGGCGCTCGAGTTCGCTGCGGCCGCCGCAGATTGCCACCCGCAGGCCGTGGCGCGCGATCGCATGGTCTGCTACCGCGGCGTAGCGCTCGGGGCGCCAGTTGCGCAGCGGGTGGCTGGAGCAGGGATTGAGCAGCAGGGTCGGCTCGTCCCCCGGCAGAAGGGCGCACGCCGCCTCCTCCTCGGCGGACGGCACCGGCAGGTCCCAGCGCACCCGGGTCTGCTTCAGGCCCAGCGGTTCGCAGAAGCTGCCGATCGCGTCCAGCGCATGCTCGCCGCGGCGCGCCGCGATGCGCTCGCGCACGAACAGTCCGTGCAGGTCCTTCGAGCGCGCGCGGTCGTAGCCGATGCGGCGGTCGGCCTGCACCAGGGTCGACAGCAGGTTGGCGCGCAGCGCGACCTGGCAGTGCAGCAGCACGTCGAAGCGGCGCCCTCGCAGGGCCGCCGCCACCGAACGCGCGCCGACCCAGCCGGAGCGCTTGTCGAAGGCCACGAATTCCACGCCGGGCAGATCGCCGACCAGTCGCGACTCGACCTTGCCGACGATCCAGGTGATTGCCACGTCCGGCCAGGCGTCGCGCAGAGTGTGCACCAGCGGCACCACGTGGGTGGCATCGCCCAGCGCGGACAGGCGCAGGATGCAGATGGAACGGGGGACTGGAATCACGCGGGGCACGCTAGAATGGGTCCTTCGGCTCCGCAGATGCTAGTGCCCACCGCATGGAGCTCAAAGCGCAGGTGACCGCCACGCCCGACGGCGCGATGGTGCACGACCCGACGCGGCTCGGCCCCGTCGCCGACCCCGCGTGGCTGGATGACGCGCACTGGCGCGCGGCCGGGTCGGTGTCCACGCCGCCGGGTGGCCGCGGGGCCGCGCTGCGCGTGTGGACTCCGGCCGGCGCCGCCGTGTTGCGCCACTTTCGGCGTGGCGGCCTGGTCGCCCGCATCAACCGCGACCGCTATCTGTGGCAAGGCGCATCCGCGACCCGTCCGTTCCAGGAGTTCGCCCTGCTGCAGGCGATCGCCGACGCTGGCCTGCCCGCGCCCGTCCCGCTGGCGGCGCGATACCGTCGTGCGGGCCTGTGGTACCGCGGCGACCTGCTCACGCAGGCGATCGAGGGCGTGCGCACGCTGGCCCAGTGCCTCGCCGAGACACCGTCGGTGGTCGACTGGGCCCTGATCGGGCGCACCATCGGCCGCTTCCACGCGCGCGGCTTCCCGCACCCGGACCTGAATGCGCACAATGTCCTGCTCGGAGACGGCGCCTGCCACCTGGTCGACTTCGACCGCGGCGCGGCCGCCGTGCCGGCGGCGGAGTGGCAGCAGGCCAACCTCGCGCGGCTGCGCCGCTCGCTCGACAAGCTGCATGCCCCGGCCCGCGTGCCGGGGTTCGTGTCGGCCTGCTGGCCCGCCCTGTGTGCGGCGCATGCGGCGGAGGTGGTGACGTGAGTCTCGCGCTGCGTTTCCTCGGCGTCGGCGGCGCGCAGGCGGTGGAGCTGGGGTCCTCCAACGCCGTCCTCGAACGCGATGGCGCGCCGCTGCTGACCATCGACTGTGGTCCCGAGGGGCTGACGGCCTTCCTTGACGCCTACCGCACGATCCCGTCGGCGCTGTTCATCACTCACGCCCACTTGGACCACGTCGGCGGGCTGGAGCGGCTGTTCTACCGTGCCTATTTCGATCCGCAGCGCCGCGCTCGCGTTCGCTTGTACCTTCCCTTGGGCGTGATCGGTGTCGTGCACGACCGGCTGGCGACCTATCCCAATGCGATCGCAGAGGGCAGCGGCAATTTCTGGGACGCGTTCCAGTTGATTCCGGTGCAGCGTGGCTTCTGGCACGAGGGAATGTGGTTCGACGTTTTTCCGGTGCGCCACCACGCGCCGGGTTCGGCCTGCGGCCTCGGCCTGCGCGGCAGCTTCGTCTGGACCGGCGACACGCGGCCGATCCCCGAGGCGCTGGCGCACTACGGGCGCGGCGACGAACTGATCGCGCACGACTGCGCGCTGCGCGGCAACCCTTCGCACACCGGGGTCGATGAACTCGAGCGCGACTATCCGGCGGAGCTGCGCCGGCGCTTCGTGCTCTATCACTACGGATCGGCGGCGGATGGCGAGACGCTGCGTTCCCGTGGGCATCGGGTCGCGCATGCGGGTGAGTCGTTCGCGCTGGCCGACCACGAGCCGGCAGCGGATGCCGGTCGTGGCTAAGCGGATCCCGCTTGCGGTGATCGACGACTGCCGGCCGCGCGACCGCCGCGGCCGGCCGCTGCGCGACCTGCGCATCTCGGTGGTCGATCGCTGCAATTTCCGCTGCCCCTACTGCATGCCGGAGAGCCGCTACCCGCGCGACGATGGGGCCGACACCGCAGCCGACCGCCTGACTGCGGCCGAAATTGTCCGCATCGCCCGCGCTTTCGTCGCGCTGGGCGTCGACAAGCTGCGCCTGACCGGGGGCGAGCCGCTGCTGCGACGCGACCTGCCCGACATCGTGGCGCGTCTTGCCGCAATCGAAGGCGTGCGCGACCTGGCGCTCACCACCAACGGCAGCCTGCTGGCCGCGCACGCCGCCGGGCTGCGCGCCGCCGGACTGCGACGGCTGACGGTGAGCCTGGACGCGATCGACGCGGTCCTGTTCGCGCGGATGAGCGGCGGCCGCGGCGACGTGGCCGCGGTGCTGGACGGCATCGCCGCGGGCGAGGCTGCGGGCTTCCGGCCGATCAAGGTCAACGCGGTGCTGCAGCGCGGCGTCAACGATTCCGAGGTCGAGGCGCTGGTGGCGCGATTCCGCGGCAGCGGCCATGTGCTTCGCTTCATCGAGTACATGGACGTCGGCACCTGCAATCGCTGGCAGCCGACGGCCGTGGTGCCGAGCGCGGAGATCGTCGCGCGCGTCAATTCCCGTTGGCCGATCCGTCCGCTACAGCGCTCCTACCGGGGCGAGGTGGCCGAGCGCTGGGCGTTCGAGGACGGCGCCGGCGAGATCGGCTTCGTGTCCTCGGTCAGCGCGCCGTTCTGCGGCGACTGCCACCGTGCGCGGCTGTCGTCCGAGGGGCGCCTGTATTCCTGCCTGTTCGCGGCAAGCGGCGCCGATCTGCGGCCCGTGCTTCGCGGCGACGACGCGTCGCTGCGCGAGGCCATCGCGTCGGTATGGCGCGCGCGCGTCGATCGCCATTCCGAACTGCGCGCCGGAATCACCGCCGACCCGCCGCCGGCGCGCGTCGAGATGTACCGGATCGGAGGCTGAGCATGGCCGCGCGCAAGGTCAAGGCGACGCTGTCGCACGTCGACGTGGCGGGGCGACCCGGCATGGTGGATGTTTCGGCCAAGGCGCCGACGGTGCGCGAGGCCGCGGCCGAGTGCCTGGTGGTGCTGCCGCAGGCCGCCGCCGACGCGCTGCGCGAGGGCGGTTTGCGGACCAAGAAGGGGCCTGTGTTCGATACCGCGATCGTTGCCGGCACGCTCGCCGCCAAGCGCACGCACGAACTGATCCCGTTCTGCCACCCTCTGGCGATCGACGCTTGCCGGATCGGCGTGGCCTTTGCCGGCGAGCGGACGGTTCGCATCACCTGCCGCGTGGGCACGCTGGCGCGGACCGGCGTGGAGATGGAGGCGCTCACCGGCGCCACGGTGGCCGCGCTGACGATCTACGACATGTGCAAGGCGCTCGGCCAGGGCATCGAGATTGGGCCTGCCAGGCTCGTGGCCAAGCGCGGCGGGCGCAGCGGACGCGGCTCGACCGTACCATGAGGGTTCGTGTGCGCTATTTTGCCAGCCTGCGCGACGCCGCGGGCTGCGACGCGGAGACGGTGGAGGCGGCGTGCGGTCTGCCCGAGCTGTACCGTGCGCTTGCCGAGCGGCACGGTTTCGGCCTGCCCGCCGCACGCCTGCGGGTGGCGGTCAACGGCGAGTTCGCCGCGTGGGATTCGCCTTTGTCCGAGAGCGACGAAGTCGTTTTCATCCCGCCGGTCTCGGGTGGCTGAGGTGTTCGCGCTGTCCGAGCGTCCAATCGATGCGGCCGCGCTGCGTGCGCGGCTGGCGCACCACGCCGCTGGCGGGGTCTGTGTATTCGAGGGCGTGGTGCGCGACCGCAACGACGGCCGGCGGGTAGCCTCGCTCCGCTACGAGGCCTACGCGGAACTGGCGCAGCGCGAGGGCGAGCGGGTGGTCGGTGAGGCACTCGCGCGCTGGCCGCTGCTCGGCGTGGCTTGCATGCACCGCACCGGCGAGCTGGCGCTGGGCGATCTCGCGGTTTGGGTCGGGGTGGCGGCGGGGCACCGCGCGGAAGCATTCGATGCGTGCCGCTTCCTGATCGATTCGATCAAGGGCAGGCTGCCGATCTGGAAGCGCGAAGACTACGCGGATGGCGGCGGAACGCGCTGGCTGCATCCCTGATTCGCCGGGTCGCAGTGTCGTCCCGCGCCCGCCATTGCGGGCGCGCGGCGCAGCTCGCGGTTTGGCGCGGCCCCCGGGTTCCAGTAGACTCCTCGTCCCGGTGCATGGCGGGCAGCCCTGTGCTGCACGCTCCGGCCTGTCGCGGATGCGGCCGGTGCCCGGACGCGGAGAGGTGTCCGAGTGGTTGAAGGAGCACGCCTGGAAAGTGTGTATACGGCTTATCCCCGTATCGCGGGTTCGAATCCCGCCCTCTCCGCCAGCGTTCGCAGCATGATGTGACAGCTGCGTGGCGCCGCGGTCGGGCGCGGCGCAGGCAGGCCGCGGGGGCCCGGTGGTTCTCGCGACGCAAGGCTTCGACGGTGGTCCCCGTCGGTTCCCCGCGACGATAGGTGGCAAACCCCGCCAGGCCCGGAAGGGAGCAACGGTAGCCACCGATTCGGGTGCCGGGGCCGGCCGGCGGGGGCCGCCACCCCTGCGCCGTGCGTGGCGGCAGCGCCCTGCGGTTGGCACAATCGGTCATCTGCCGGAAGCACCTCGTGTCCTATCAGGTCCTCGCCCGCAAGTGGCGCCCCCGACGCTTCGCCGAGCTGGTCGGCCAGGAGCACGTGGTGCGTGCGCTCACCCACGCGCTGGATTCCGGTCGCATTCACCATGCGTTCCTGTTCACCGGCACGCGCGGAGTCGGCAAGACCACCATCGCGCGGATCTTCGCCAAGAGTCTCAATTGCGAGCGCGGCGTCGGCTCCGAGCCCTGCGGCGAGTGCGGAATCTGCCGTGACATCGACGCCGGCCGCTTCCTCGACCTTCTCGAGATCGACGCCGCCAGCAACACCGGCGTCGAGAACGTGCGCGAACTGATCGAGAGCGCCCAGTATCGTCCGACCCGCGGCGGCTACAAGGTCTACCTCGTGGACGAGGTGCACATGCTGTCGCGCAGTGCTTTCAATGCGCTGCTGAAGACGCTGGAGGAGCCGCCCGAGCACGCCAAGTTCCTGCTCGCCACCACCGATCCGCAACGGCTGCCGGTCACGGTCCTGTCGCGTTGTCTGCAGTTCAACCTCAAGCGATTGAGCGACGAACAGATCGCAGGCCAGGTGTCGCGCATCCTTGCCGCCGAGGGCATCGGGCACGATGCGGACTCGGTGGCGGAGATTGCGCGCGGCGGCAACGGGTCGATGCGCGATGCGCTGTCTCTGCTCGACCAGGCGATCGCCTACGGTGGCGGCCGGCTTGCCGGCCCCGAGGTGCGGGCGATGCTCGGCACTGTCGACCGCGCCAGCCTCTCCGGCCTGCTCGAGGCGATCTCCGCCGGCGATGCCGCGGCGCTGTTCGCTCGAGTGGCCGAGCTGGCCGAGTTTGCGCCCGACTTCGGCACCGTGCTGGACGAACTCGCCGCCAACCTGCACCGCATCCAGTTGCATCAGTTCCTCGGCGGCGGCACGGAACCGGACGCCGCGCTCGCCCGGGCCCTGGCGCCGGAGCAGGTTCAGCTGCTGTACCAGATCGCGATCATCGGACGCCGCGACCTCGGCATGGCCCCGGGCCCGCGCGCCGGCTTCGAGATGACACTGCTGCGGATGCTCGCGTTCCGGCCCGACGACGGCAGCCCCGGCACGGCGCGCCCGCTCGCGGCAGCGGCCGTGGGATCCGTTGCAGCCGTGGCATCGAAGCGATCACCTGCAGGCGCGCCCGAACCCCCTGTCGCCCCAGCGTCGCGCGTCGCGCCAGAGGCTGCGGTTCTGCCGTCGACCGGCGGGTCGGTCGTCGCGCCCCGGGTGGTGCCGGCGCTGCCGCCCGGCATTTTCGACGAACCTGCGACAGTCCGGCGCCCCGCACAAGCGCATGTCGCCGCAGGCTTGGCTGCGCCGCGCGTGGCCGAATCGGCCGCGGCGTCTGCCGTTCCCCCGCTCGCACCGCAGCCCGCAATGTCCGCCGAACGCTGGGCCGCGCTGCTGGCTGCCGCGGCGCTGCGCGGGCCGCTGCGTGAACTGGCGCACAATGCGGTGCCGCTGACACTGGAGGACGGAAACCTGCGCATCGGGGTGGCATCCCAGTTCGAGCACCTGCGCAGTGACGCGCTGGTGCGCGCGCTGGCCGCGGCGCTTGCGCCGGCGCTGGGCGCGGGCCTCAGGGTGCAGGTGGTGGCGCTCGACACTGCGGCCGAAACCCTGGCCGAGCGCGAGCGGCGCGAGCAGGCGCAGCGCCAGTCGCGCGCCGAAGCGTCGATCGCCGCCGATCCGGTGGTTCAGGTCCTGATCCAGCATTTCGATGCGCGCGTCGTCCCGCAGACGACGCGCTCCACCCAACCGGAGTGATGCCATGCGGGGTCCGCTCGGAAACCTGATGCAGCAGGCGCAGCGCATGCAGGAGAACCTGAAGCGCGCGCAGGAGGAGGTCGCGGCGCTGGAGGCCACCGGCCAGGCCGGTGGCAACATGGTCGCGGTGACGATCAACGGAAGGCACGAGGTCAAACGGGTCAGGATCGATCCGTCCGTGGCCGGCGGCGACGTCGAGATGCTGGAGGATCTCGTCGCCGCGGCGTGCAACGACGCCAACAACCGGATCGCCGAGCTGACCCAGCAGCGGATGTCGGAGGTCGCCGGCGGGATGAACCTGCCGCCGGGCTTCAAGCTGCCTTTCTGATCCCTGTCGCTGCGCGCCCGCGCCCGTGTCGTCCTCGCCCCTGCTGCTCGAACTGATCGAGGCCCTGCGCTGTCTGCCTGGCGTGGGCGCCAAGAGCGCGCAACGCATGGCTTTCCACTTGCTGGAACGCGATCGGGATGGGGCGCGTCGCCTGGCCGGGCGGCTGGTCGAGGCGGTCGAGCGCATCGGCCACTGCCGGCGCTGCCGCACGTTCAGCGAGGCCGACCTGTGTGGCACCTGCGCGAGCGGCGCCCGCGACCTTTCCCTGCTGTGCGTGGTGGAGACGCCGGTCGACCAGTTGGCTGTGGAGCAGGCGACCGGCTATCGCGGGCTGTACTTCGTGCTGCTCGGCCGGCTGTCGCCGTTGGACGGGCTGGGGCCTGCCGAGATCGGTCTCGACCTGCTGGCCCAGCGCCTGCGCGAGGGGGAGGTGCGGGAGTTGATCGTCGCCACCAATCCCACGGTCGAGGGCGAGGCCACCGCCCACTACCTCGCGCAACTGGCGCGCGCGGCAGGCGTGCGGGCCAGTCGCATCGCCCACGGCGTTCCGATCGGTGGCGAACTGGAGTTCGTCGACCGCGGCACGCTGGCGCATGCGTTCGGAAGCCGACAGGCTCTGTAAGCCGTGGCGGTGGACGGGCTGCAGGGCTTCGGGCCCGGGGCCCGCGGCCCGCGGCCCGCGTGAGAGGGGTCATCGCTGTCCCCGAGCCCTGTACCCTTGGCGTTCGGGGTCGAGCCAGCAGCGCCGCCAGGGCTGCAGCGTCCACGCCAACGAGCCACCGACGATGCCAACCCTTTTCACCAGGATCATCCAGCGCGAGCTTCCAGCCCGGATCGTCTACGAGGACGAACACGTGGTCGGTTTCGCGGACATCAACCCGCAGGCGCCGGTCCACGTCCTGTTCGTGCCGCGGCGCGAGATCGCCACGCTGAACGAACTCGGGGCCGCAGATGCCGACCTGGTCGGCCGTCTGGTGCTGGCCGCGGCGGCCTATGCAAAGCAGGAAGGCTTCGCGGAATCCGGCTACCGCACGGTCTTCAACTGCAACCGCGACGCGGGGCAGACAGTGTTCCACATCCACCTGCACCTGCTGGCCGGCCGCGTGCTGGCCTGGCCGCCGGGGTGATCCTCACTGCGGGTCCGGCGGCGATGCGGTCGGCGCCGCTTCGCGCGCCCGCACATGCGGCACCCGGTGGTAGCGGATCGAGGGCCACCACCAGCCGTGGTGACCGAGCGGCGACCAGAAATGATAGGGGGCGTAGCGATAGCGCGTATCGACGCGCTGCGGCCATAGGTGGATCGCTTCGGCGGCCACCCGCGGCAGATCCAGCGGGTAGTCGCCCACGGTGCGGGATTCGCTGCCGTCCGCGCTGCCGACCACGGTCACTTCGCGCCCGGCGGTGAACACCGCAGGATCGTAGAAGCCGGCGCGGCAGGCGAGGAAGCGCCCCTCGCTGTCGTCGGTCTCGCGCGGCCGCCCGTTGGCGGCCAGCGGGCGGGCGAGGATCTGGAAGCAGGTCCGGCCGGACTGCGGCTCGACCGCAATCACCGCGCCTCCCCAGCGCACACGCTCGCCCAGCGCGGCGGGCTCGCGCGGACTGCGCGAGACGAAGTCGCCCTGCAGGGGTTTCGGCGCGGTGGCGCAGCCGGCGATCAGGGCGAGCGTGGCGGCGATGGGCAGGCGAAGGTTCATGCTCGACTCCAGGTGACGTCTCCAGGACGGATGATGACCCGCTGGCGTCGCGCCTGCCGCGGCCGGCAGGGGCGAGTCCGGCGCTGCTGCGGAAGCGCCCCGCCGCGACCCCGGTCGGCAGCCGGGTTGCCCGTGGCATTCCGGCCCGCCGGGGGCCGCTCAGCGCACGCGGAAGGAGCGCGCTGCACGGCGCCAGGCTGCGGCGGCCCGCGGGTCCGGTGCCGGGACAGCGTAGCGCAGCCCGGCATAGCCCGTCGCCAGCGCGCGGATGGCGTCCGCCTGCGCTGGCAGCGCCGCGGCGGCGCGGGTGCCGAAGGCGAGCGGTCCCTCGTTCGCGGCGCGCACGACGCCGACGCCCGCCAGCCGAGCGCACCATGCGCGCCACGCCTCGCGCAGCGGATCGGTATCGCGTCGCCGCCGCCGACCGGCCAGCGCGGCCGCCAGCGCAAGCGCCAGTACCGCTCCGGCGAGCAGCGCGCCGGCCCTGGTCGCCAACTCGTCCGGGTCGAGTCCTGCGACCGTGAACAGCACCCGCTGGTTCAGCGCGCTGAATTGCACCACCGCGCCGTTCCACCAGAAACCCACCAAGTCGACGCGTTCGCGCAGCGCCGCCAGCCATCCCTGCGGTGCCCAGCTGGCGCCGGTGTCCAACGCCGCGCGCGCGTCGCGGGAGACCCGTTCCGGCGCGACGGCCGAGGTGGGGTCAACCCGCACCCAGCCGTCGCCGGCGATCCAGATTTCCGCCCACGCATGAGCGTCGGAGCGCCGCACCGCAAGGTAGCCGCCGAGGCGGTTCCACAGGCCGCCCTGGAAGCCCACCACCACGCGCGCGGGCACCCCCGCAGCGCGCATCAGGAACACGAACGACGACGCGAAGTGCTCGCACCAGCCGGTGCGAATGCCAAACAGGAAGTCGTCAATCGGGTCGGCGCCCAGCAGGGGCACCTCGAACGAGTAGATGAAGTCGGCGTTGTATAGCGCCAGCGCGCGGCGCGCGATCGCTCGCGGTTCGCCGCCGGTTTCTTCCCGCCAGCGCTCGGCTGTCGCGCGTGCGAGAGGGTTGCCCTGGTCGGGAATCCGGCGCGCGAGTGTGGCCAGCGGGTGCGGCAGATCGGTCTGGTTGCGATGCCGGGGTGCGGAACGGCCACGATAGCGCTTCACGCGGGTCACCGGTGCGCGCTCGATTGCTTGCAGGTCGCTGGAGAGGCTCGCACCTTCCGGCGCGGCGAGCGGCGCATCGAGCATGAACAACCAGCGCTGGTCGGTCGGCTCCAGGGTCACCTCGTACTCCACCGCGGGGCCGAGGGCTTCGACCGAGGGCGGCTGGCGCCAGGCCTGGGCGGCATCGGGCGCGCCCCACGCCTTGCCGTCGAACGACCACAGGACGAGGCCGCGCCAGTAGCGGTCCTGCGGCGGCGGAAGGGCGCCGTCGAAACGCACGCGCATCGCCACCGTGTCGTCC
>DHLY01000097.1:25185-28342 GCA_002405525.1 Proteobacteria bacterium UBA4656 | reverse complement strand
GTCCGGCGGCGCGCCCCACAAGGGTGAGGAAAGGCGCGGGAACAGCATGAAACACACCACCGCGAACGGCACGGCCAGTGCCAGATGGCGTGCCGCCTCGCGCAGTCCGCGCGCCGAATGGAGGCGCTGCGCGGCGCCCCGCTCCTCGCGTGGCGTACCGGGCTCGAGTTCGTACATCGCCGCCAGCAGCAGGACGCAGGCGCCGGCTACCATGGCCACCTGCAGCATGCCCTGGTCGAACAGGAAGGAAGCCATCGCCAGGAAGGCGGTGACCGCGAGGATCACCCGCGCATCGCGCCGGGTTTCGGCCTCGACCAGCTTGACCGACATCATCGCCGCCAGCAGCGCCGATCCCGCCTCGCGGCCGAAGATCCCGCCGAGCGTGAATGCGACCGCCGCCACCAGCGCGATCGCGATGCCGAGCCGGATCAGGGCCGGCACTCGTCCGAGTCCGCGATGGCGCATCCAGAGGCGGACCGCGATCAGCAAGCCGAACGCGCCGAGCAGCATGGGCGGCAGCCAGCGCGCGTGCAAGGCGATGCCGCCTGCCAGCGCCAGCGCGGTGGCGAGAAAGGACGCCCACGTCAGAGCATCCGTTACAGGAGGGCGAGTTCGCGCAGGCATGCGTGCAGGTGTTCCTCGCCGCGCGCGGGCCCGATCGAGCGCCGCGGCAGATCGAGCCGGAACGACAGGTTGGTCGCGGCGGCCGACAGCACCCAGCGCGTCAGCCGCGCCACCCGTGCCTCGTCGTCAAGCCCCGGTAGCGCACGCCAGTCGAGCACCACTTCGTCGCCGCGCGGCTCCTCGAATTCGCGCACCAGCAGACGGTCCTGGCGCGCGGTGGCTTTCCATGCCACCAGGCGCACCGAGTCGCCCGTGCGGTACTCGCGCAGTCCGTGCCAGTCGTCCCCGCGCGTGTCGCGCGCGATGCCGGCGTCGCGCGCAGCGCCCCTCGGCAGCGCCGGACCGTCGACCTCGGGCGCCGGCCAGACCAGCACGCGGGCCTCCGGATGGAGCACGCTCCATGCGCGAAACAGGCCGAACGGCCAGGTCGCGAACAGGGTGTGCCGTCCGACCGCCATCCAGCCGCGGCGAGGCGCGGGAACGGCGAGTTCCGCCACCCCGGAGTCGCCGTCAAGGTCGAAGCGCGCCAGCCGCCCGTGGCCCTGGATGCCGAGGCGTAGTCGCGCGCGCGCATCGCCGACGCGGAAGTGGAAATGCAGCACCGCATCGCGTCCCGCATGCACGGGTTCGGCGCGCACGGCGACCAGTTCGAGGCCGTCGAGGTGGCGCACGGTGCGCGGCAGCGAGACCAGCACTGCGCCGGACAGGGAGAAGGTGAGCAGCAGCGCGGCGTTGTTGCCGAAGTTCAGCGCGCCGAGCAGCATGACGGAGAGGACGGCGCCGAACAGCACTCCGAACACGGTCGGCAGGACATAGATTCGGCGCTGGTGCAGGACGATCGGCAGCGCTTCCGCGAGCCGGTAGCGGGTCAAGGCCGGCATGCGCCGCTCCGCGAAGCGCAGCATGCGTTGCCAACCGTCGCGAAGCGGGGCCGCGGCCACCGGTACGGCCTCAGTCGACCGGGGTGGCGGCCAGCACGGCCGCGGCCAGCGCCTCGCGCGTGGCCCCGGCGTCCGGCGCCGCGAGCAGCCGATGGGCGGCCACCGCGGCGAACACCGACTGCACGTCCTCCGGCAGCACGAAGCGGCGCCCGGCGAGCAGCGCCGACGCGCGCGCGGCGCGCAGCAGGGCGAGCCCCGCGCGCGGCGAGAGGCCGACGCGGATCCGAGAATCGCTGCGGGTCGCGGCCAGCAGGGCCTGCACGTACGCGACCAGCGACGCGCTGGCGGTCAGGGCCTCCGCCTGCTGGCGCAGGGCCGCAAGGTCGGCGGCGTCAAGCTGCGGCTGCAGGCGGTCGAGCAGCACGCGACGGTCGGGCTGCGAGAGCATCTCGCGCTCGGCTTCGGCGTCGGGATAGCCGAGACCGATGCGCAGCAGGAAACGGTCGAGCTGCGAGTCGGGCAGGGGGAAGGTCCCGGCAAGGTCGACCGGATTCTGGGTCGCGATCACCAGGAACGGCTGCGGCAGCCGATGCGTGCGTCCGTCGACCGTGACCTGGCCTTCGGCCATCGCCTCCAGCAGCGCGCTCTGCGTCTTCGGTGTGGCGCGATTGATTTCGTCGGCCATCACGACCTGGGCGAACACCGGTCCCGGATGGAACGTGAACTCTGCGCGGTCGCGCTCGTAGATCGATACGCCGAGGATGTCGGATGGCAGCAGGTCGCTGGTGAACTGGATGCGCTGGAAGGACAGGCCGAGCGTGCTGGCGAGGGCATGCGCCAACGTCGTTTTGCCCATCCCCGGCAGGTCCTCCACCAGAAGGTGGCCGTCGGCCACCACGCAGGCGAAGGCGAGGCGAACGCAGTCGGCCTTGCCCAGCAGCACGCCGTTGACCTGCGCAATCGCGGCAGCGAGTCGATCGAGCGGGTCGCCGATGCGTGGGGGTCGCGGGGTGGCAGCGGCTTGGGTCATGATGTCGACGGCTCCGGGCAGGCGTGAAGGTTGGTGGGCATGACGTCGTCGCACAGTGTAGACCGCGGGCGTCGATGCGCCTGAGCTCGCGCCGCCTGCTCATCGGGTCGATGATCGCGCTGGGCCTGGTCAAGGCCTGGCTGGCCTGGCGCCTGCCCCTGTTCGGTGACGAAGCCTTTTACTGGCTGGAATCGCGTCACCTCGACTGGGGTTACAGCGACGTCCCGGGCCTCACGCCGTGGCTGATCGCGCTCGGTGGCGCCGTGTTCGGCGAGTCGCCGTTCGCGGTCCGCTGGCCGACGCTGTTGCTCGGCTGCGCGCTGCCGCTGCTGGTCTTCGCCTGGGCTCGGCGCTTCGGCGGCGATGGCGACGCGCGCGCCGCGGCGTTCCTGTCGCTGCTGCTGCCGCTGGGCGCCGGCCTCGGCGTGCTCGCCGTGCCCGACGTGGCGCTGACCATTGCCGCGCTGTGGCTGGCGATCGCGCTGGCGCATGCGCTGGATTCGGGGCGCTGGCGCGACTGGCTGCTGTTCGGTCTCGCGCTCGCGGTCGGCCTGCTCGCGCACTACCGTTTCGCGCTGCTGGCGGCTGGCGCCCTGGGCTTCCTGTTGCTGATGCCGCGCGG
>DHLY01000097.1:20901-25009 GCA_002405525.1 Proteobacteria bacterium UBA4656 | reverse complement strand
CGGCGTGCTCGGGCTGCTGCCGACCCTCGCGTTCAACCTCGGGCATGACTTCGCCGGCCTGCGTTTCCAGTTCGTCGAGCGGCACCCATGGTCGTTCCATGCCGGTGGTCTGGTCGAGCCCGTGGTGCAACTGGCCGTGGCCACGCCCGCGCTCGGCGTGCTGCTCGTGGTAGCGATGGTGCGCGCTTTCTGCGCGCGCGGCGCCCGCACGGCGCCGTGCGACGTGCTGGCCGGCTGCGCCGGCGGCCTGCTGCTGCTGCACCTCGCACTGGCCCTGGTCGCTGACGCCGAGCGCGTGCGCTTCCACTGGACCCTGCCGGCTATGCTGCTGGCGCTGCCGCTGGTGCCGGCGGTGCTGCGGGATTGGCGCGAGGCGCGCGGGCGGCTCGCCGCGCCGCGGCGCGCGCTGGCCCTGCTGGCGCTGCCGCTGGCGACGGTCGGCACGCTGGCGCTGTTCGCGCTGCTCGCCCTGGCGACGCGGCCCGCCGAAGATGGTCTGGCCGCACCGCGCCGGCCGCAGCCGGACAACCTGCAGGGCTGGCGCGAGGTTGCGGCATGGGCGGCGACGCTTGCCGAACGCCATCCACAGCGGGTGGTGATCGCCGACCATTTCATGGGCGCAGCGCAGGTCGACTTCGCGCTGCGCGATCCGCGTCCGGTATTCGCCCTCGACCATCCGCTCAATCGCAAGCATGGCCGGCAGGTGCAGCTTGCGGTCATGAGGCGTGACGAGGTGGCGCTGGCCGCGACCGCTTGGCGCGAAGGACTGCTGTTCGTCGAGGAGACCGCCCGACCCGAGATCGACCGCGTGCCTGCGGCGCTGGCCCTCTGCCAGCGCTTCGGCAGTCTCGTGCGCCTGCAGGATTTCGACTTGTTCGGCGGCCGCTGGCGCTGGGTGGCCTATGCGGTGACGCCACTGGCACCGGGGCGCTCGGCGCTGCCGTGCGAACTGCCACCGCAGGCGGACTGGACTTCGCCGCTGCCGCCGCCGCGGGTTGCCGTCGGCGCGCTGGACCTGCGCGGCTGGGCGGTGCAGGACTTCAGCGGCGTGCGCGGCGTGGAGGTGCTGCTGGACGGCGTGCCGCGGGTGACGGCGAGTTATGGCGAGCCCTTTCCCGGCGTGCGCGGCCAGTGGCCGATGTCGACCGATCCGAATCATCCGGCGGTGGGCTTCAGCGCCCGGCTGGTGCTCGAGCCGGCCGATCGCGGCCGCCGCGTGCTGGCGCTGCGCGTCAGCGGCACCGATGGCGATACGCGGCTGCTGGCGCAGCGTGTGATCGAGGTGGAGTGAGCCGAGCCGGGACGGGCGACGTTCGGGCGAAGGGCTTCGTCGGGACCGTCCTTGCTACGCGGACCGCAGGCGCCCGGCCGGTTCGACGGCGAGCCTGCGCCTTGCCCGGCCGGCTGCCGGCCCTCAAGGCACGGCGATGCCTGCCTGCCGCAGGAAGCGGCACAGCAGCACCAGTGGCAGCCCGACCAGCGCGGTCGGGTCGTCGCTGCGCACGGATTCCATCAGCGCGATGCCGAGGCCTTCCGACTTGAAGCTCCCTGCGCAGTCGAAGGCGGGCTCGCGGTCCAGGTAGCGCGCAATTTCGGCTCGGCCCAGTCGGCGGAATCGCACTTCGGTGGGCACGCTGCCCTGCCATTCGCGGCCGCTGTGCGCGTCGAGCACGCACAGTGCGGTGTGAAACACGGCGATGGCGCCGGACAGGCGGGACAACTGCGCGCGCGCCGCGGGCGCGGTGCCCGGCTTGCCGAGCAGCCGGTCGCCGCACATGCAGGACTGGTCGGAGCCGATCACGATGGCGGCGGGTCGGGTGGCCGCCACCGCGCGTGCCTTCGCCTGCGCCAGCCGCAGGGCGAGTGCGGCGCCGTCCTCGGACGGGTGCGGCGTCTCGTCGACGCCGGGTGCGGCGACGCCGAACGGCAGGCCAAGACGCGCCATCAGCTCGCGCCGGTAGGGCGAGGTGGACGCGAGCACCAATGCCGAGGGTTCGCGCACCGGGCGGCCGTTCAGTGGTGGGCTGCCGGCGGCGAACCGGAGCCGGGGTCGTCATCGGCCGTGCCGCTCTCGCGGCGCGCCGCCAGCGCGGTCGAAGCTTCCTGGTAGGCCGTCCGCAGGCCGGCGCCCGCGGCTTGCAACTGCTCGCTCGCCTCGTCCAGCTGGCGCAGACGCGCGGCGAGGTGGTCGGCGGTGCGCTCGATCGCGCGGACCGCCTCGTCCAGCGCCTGCTGACTGGCGAGCGCGCTCTCGCGCTTGATCCACAGGCGGTGCGCGAGGACGTCCCGAAGCGCGGTCTGCACCTGCGCTTCGGTGTCCACCCGCGGCATCGCCGGAGCCGTCATGTCGGGTGGCAGCTTGTGCAGCAGGCCCTTCAGGCGCGCCATCCGCGCCCGATAGTCCTGCAAGCGCGCCTCCAGTGCGTCGGCACCGTCGAGCAGCTGGCGCAGCGCGGCGGCCCGCAGACGGGCGCTTCGTTCGCGGTGCCACAGCCAGCCGGCTAGCGAAGCCAGCGCGAGGATGATGGCGAACAGGAGCGCCTGCTGCATGGGGCCCACGGGGCGTGCGGTTGTCGCGCGGAGTCTGCGCCAAGCCGTCGGCCGCGCGCAAACTTGGTTGACTTGGGGAGGTGGGGCACCTACCATCCCGCGCCCATGTCCGCCGCCTTGCCCGAGGTCCTCGATGCGTGGCGGGCAGTGGCGTCCCGCCGGCGATTCGAGGGCGTGGTGCCGCTGTCGGCACTGCCCCGGCTCGCCGCCGGTCTTGCCGACGTCGCGGGCGAGGTGCGGTATGTGCTCGACTTCTACCGTGACGCGTCCGGGACCGGTTGCGTCGAGGTCGAGGTAGAGGCTGCGCTGCCGCTGGTGTGTCAGCGGTCACTCGACCGTTTTCTGTTGCCCGTGACGGTGCGCCAGCGTCTGGGACTCCTGGCACGGGAGCAGGATGAGTCCGGCCTGCCGGCGGGTTTCGAGCCGCTGCTGGTGCCCTCCGGCGAACTGCGGCCGCTGGATGTGGTCGAGGACGAGTTGATCCTGTGCCTGCCGGTGGTCCCCCTGGATCCGGCCGGGGCCGAAGGGCCGAAGGGGGTGTGGTCGTCGGATTCCGCGGCCCGGGATCAGGGGCCGGCCGAAGACCGTCGCAGCCCTTTCGCGGCACTCGCCAAGCTCAAGCGTTGAACCGTTTTCGGAGAACTACCCATGGCAGTCCAGAAGAGCCGCAAGACCCCCTCCCGCCGCGGCATGCGCCGGTCCCACGATGCGTTGACCGCCGCCGCGGTTTCGGTCGACAAGACCTCGGGTGAGAGCCATCGCCGCCATCACATCACCAAGGACGGCTTCTATCGCGGCAAGCAGGTCATCGCGCCCAAGACCAAGGTCGTCCAGGAAGACTGAGGCGCGTCCCGAGCGGTTGCTGGGGCGACTCCGTGCTGGCGCGCGCGCGTTCCGGTCACGCTGACGGTCCGGCGGCCGAATGCGCGCCTGCGCTGCGCCATCCTCGCGCCCGGTGCGCAGCGCGTCTTCGCGTCGTCGGGCCGGCGCCGGGCCGCCCGGGCCGGGCCGCGCGCGCGGCCGGGCCGCCGGCGCCGCGATCCGACAAGTCCGACCCGATCTCCATTTGCAGTCGGGGGACGTCCACTTGACCTACGCGCGAATCGCCGGCACCGGGTCATACCTGCCGGACAGGATCCTTACCAACGCCGACCTCGAGAAACTCGTCGAAACAACCGACGACTGGATCCGCGAGCGTACCGGCATCCGCCAGCGTCACATCGCCGCCGAGGGGCAGACCACGGGTGACCTCGCCTTCGAAGCCGCCCGACGCGCGCTGCAGGCCGCGGACGTGGACGGCCGCGAGATCGACCTCATCGTGCTCGGCACCACGACCCCGGACATCATCTTTCCCAGCACCGCCTGCCTCCTGCAGCATCGGCTGGGCGCCCATGGCTGCGCGGCGTTCGACGTCAATGCCGCGTGCTCGGGTTTTGTCTACGCGCTCGGCGTGGCCGACAAGTTCATCCGCGCCGGTGCTGCCCGATGTGCGCTGGTGGTCGGCGCCGAAACCCTGTCGCGCATGCTGGACTGGTCCGACCGCGGCACCTGCGTGCTG
>DHLY01000097.1:17022-20758 GCA_002405525.1 Proteobacteria bacterium UBA4656 | reverse complement strand
GACGGCGCCGGCGCGGTGGTGCTGGTGGCGGATGAACTGCCCGGAGTGCTCTCCACCCACCTGCACGCCGACGGCGGCCACAAGGACCTGCTCTACAACCCGGTCGGCGTGTCGAAGGGCTTCACCGACGAGAAGAACCACGGCGTTCGGGTGCTGATGACCGGCAACGAAGTGTTCAAGGTCGCGGTCAAGACTCTCGATGCGGTGGTCGAGGAGACGCTGGCCGCCAACCGGCTCGACAAGTCGGCCATCGACTGGTTGATCCCGCACCAGGCCAACCTGCGCATCATCGCCGCGACCGCGAAGCGGCTGACGATGCCGATGGAACGGGTGGTAGTGACCGTCGATCGCCACGGCAACACATCGGCCGCCTCGGTGCCGCTGGCGCTCGACGAGGCCGTGCGATCGGGCAAGGTCAAGCGCGGGGAACTGCTGCTGCTGGAGGCTTTTGGCGGCGGTTTCACCTGGGGCTCGGCGCTGGTTCGCTATTGAGCGCGTGGCATCGGGCTCCTGAACGCATCCGGCCGGGGAGGGTCTCGTGACGCTCGCATTCGTGTTCCCCGGCCAAGGCTCGCAGTCGGTGGGCATGCTGGCCGAACTTGCCGGCGCACGCGCCGGGGTGCGCGCGGCCTTCGACGAGGCCTCCGCCGGCGCCGGCGTGGACCTTTGGGCGTTGTCGCAGCAGGGGCCGGAGTCGCAACTCAATCGGACCGAGTTCACCCAGCCCGTGCTGCTGGCGGCCAGCGTCGGCGTCCATCGCGCTTGGATCGCCGCCGGCGGCGCACGGCCCGCACTGCTCGCCGGTCACAGCCTCGGCGAGTACAGCGCCCTGGTATGCGGCGGTGCCCTTTCGCTGGTCGAGGCCGCAGGCCTGGTGCGCGAACGCGGACGCCTGATGCAGGAGGCCGTTCCCGCCGGAACCGGCGCGATGGCCGCCGTGCTGGGCGCCGAGGATGCGCAGATTGACGAGGCCTGCGAGGCCGTCGCCGGCGACGAGGTGGTCGCGGCGGCGAACTTCAACAGCCCCGGCCAGACGGTGATCGCGGGCCACGTGGGGGCGGTCGATCGCGCGCTGGCGAAACTGACGGAGATGGGCGTGCGCAAGTCGGTCAAGCTCCCGGTCTCGGTGCCCTCGCATACGGTGCTCATGCGCGGCGCCGCGGAGTGTCTGGCCGAACGGATGGCGGGCCTGTCGTGGTCGATGCCGGCAGTGCCGGTGGTGCAGAACGCCGACGCGCGCGCGCACGAGTCCATCGACGCCATCCGCGATGCCCTGGTGCGCCAGCTGTACCTGCCGGTGCGCTGGACCGGCTGCGTCCTCGGCCTGCAGGCGGCGGGCGCCACGCGCCTGGCCGAGTGCGGCCCCGGCAAGGTCCTCGCGGGACTGGTCAAGCGCATCGACAGGTCACTGGATTGCCGTCCGCTCGGCGCGCCGGGGGACTTCGACGCAGCCCTTGCGGAATGGGGGTCGCGCTGACCGACCCGCTGGCGCCGCCAACGCGACACGCACCCGGGCGGCGTTTCCGGGCGTCGCCACTGCCGCCGCCGGCCGCGGCCGGACCGCGCGCGGGAGCGCGATCCGCGGCAGAATGACGTGGCGCGCGCGCGGCGCGTCCATTCCGGAGCCCGATCCATGAGCCAGCCCCTGAGCGGAGAGATCGCCTTGGTGACCGGCGCCAGCCGTGGCATCGGCGCGGCGATCGCGGATGAACTGGCCCGCCTCGGTGCGACCGTGATCGGCACCGCGACCAGCGAAGGTGGCGCGGCGGCCATCGGCGCGCGGCTGGCGCCGGCCGGCGGCCACGGGCGGGCGCTCGACGTCGTCGACGGCGCGGCGATCGAGGCGCTGGTGGACGCGATCGGCAAGCAGTTCGGCGCGATCACCATCCTGGTGAACAACGCCGGCATCGCGCGCGACAACCTGCTGCTCCGGATGAAGGACGAGGAATGGCAGGCTATTGTCGACACCAATCTCGGTGCCGTGTTCCGCACTTGTCGCGCCGTGCTGCGCGGCATGATGAAGGCGCGCCGCGGTCGCATCGTCAACATCGGTTCGGTGATCGGCCTCACCGGTAATCCGGGTCAGGCGAACTACGCCGCTGCCAAGGCGGGGATGATCGGTTTCTCGAAGTCGCTGGCGCGCGAGATCGGCAGCCGCGGCATCACGGTCAACGTGGTCGCGCCTGGCTTCATCGAGACCGACATGACCAGGGACCTGCCGGAGGCGGTGCGCGACAGGATGCTCGCCGACACCGCGCTGGGTCGGTTGGGCTCGCCCGCCGACATCGCCGCCGCGGTTGCCTTCCTGTGCTCTCCGGCAGCCGGCTACATCACCGGCGAAACGCTGCACGTCAACGGCGGGCTCTACATGCCCTGAAGTCCGGGCCGCGTCTTCCGCCGTGCAACGAGCGTTTGAAACATCGAGTGCGCGGCGGATTTGGCGACACGCCAGGGTTCAACTACACTGCGCCGTCTCGACCACGCCCCGGGAGGCCATGGCAGCAATGAGCAGCATCGAGGAACGCGTCAAGAAGATCGTCGTCGAACAGCTGGGCGTCAAGGAAGACGAAGTCACGCCGAACTCATCGTTCGTCGACGACCTGGGCGCCGATTCCCTCGACACCGTCGAACTGGTCATGGCGCTCGAGGAGGAGTTCGAGTGCGAGATTCCCGACGAGGAAGCGGAGAAGATCACCACCGTGCAGGGTGCGGTCGACTACATCAAGGCGCACGTCAGCGCCTGACAGACGCGCTGTCGCGCCGGACGAGAGCTGCGCCTGAGGGCGCAGTTGTCGTTTCTGGGATCCGCTGCGTCCGCCGCCCGGCGGCGCGGCGCCCCCGCAGCCTTCGGGAGCATCCATGAGCAAGCGACGAGTGATGGTGACCGGGATGGGCATCGTCTCACCGGTGGGCAACGACCTCGCCACCGCCTGGCGGCAGGTAGTGGACGGCGTGAGCGGCGTCGGGCCTATCACGCGCTTCGACGCGTCGGCGTTCGAGACCCGCATCGCCGGCGAAGTGCGCGGTTTCGATCCCGCGCAGTGGATCGCGCCGAAGGATGTCAAGAAGATGGACCCGTTCATCCATTACGGCATCGCGGCCAGCCTGCAGGCGCATCGCGACGCGGGCCTGGTGGTGGACGAGTCGAACGCCGGGCGGATCGGCGCGGCGCTGGGCGCCGGTATCGGCGGCATCGGCGGCATCGAGAAAACGACCGAGACCTACCTTGCACGCGGTCCGGGCAAGATCAGCCCGTTCTTCGTGCCGAGCACGATCATCAACATGCTGCCGGGCAACCTGGCCATCATGCTCGGCCTCAAGGGTCCGAACTTGTCGGCGGTGTCCGCCTGCACGACCGCCACCCACAACATCGGGTTGGCGATGCGCCTGATCCAGCACGGTGACGCGGACGCCATGTTCGCCGGTGGTGCCGAGTGCGCGACCACGCCGACCGCGATCGGCGGCTTCATCGCCTCGCGCGCGCTGACCGGCAACAACGCCGACCCGGCCCGCGCGAGCCGGCCCTGGGACCGCGATCGGGACGGATTCGTGCTGTCCGACGGCGCGGGCGTGCTGGTGCTGGAGGAGTACGAGCACGCGCGGGCACGCGGCGCACGCATCTACTGCGAACTTGCCGGTTTCGGCATGAGCGACGATGCCTTCCACATGACCGCACCGCCGGAGGACGGCGCCGGTGCCGCGGTCAGCATGCTCAACGCCCTGCGCGACGCCGGCA
>DHLY01000097.1:3499-16953 GCA_002405525.1 Proteobacteria bacterium UBA4656 | reverse complement strand
CGCGCCGGACGCGATCGGCTACATCAACGCCCACGCAACCTCCACGCCGCTCGGCGACGTGGCCGAGACACGCGCCATCCGCGCCGCGTTCGGCGCTCATGCCGACCGCCTGATGGTGTCGTCCACCAAGTCGACCACCGGCCACCTGCTTGGCGCGGCGGGCGGCGTGGAGGCGATCTTCAGCGCATTGGCCGTGCATGAGGGCGTGATCCCGCCGACCATCAACCTCGACCATCCGGGCGAGGGCTGCGACCTCGACTACGTGCCGAACACCGCCCGCCGCAGTGCGATCGACACCGCGCTGTCGAACTCCTTCGGCTTCGGCGGCACCAACGGCACCCTGGTGTTCCGCAAGGCCTGAGCCACCCCCGAATGCGCGCGCCGATCCGCGAACTGGCCGGCGCGCGCGACCTGCTGCCCTTGGCGGAGGCCTTTCCCGATCGCTATCCCTGCCTGCTCGAAAGCGCGGCCAGCGGTCCCGCGCGTGCGCGCTGGGACCTGCTGCTGCGCCATTCCGGCCCGGTGCTGGCCGCCGACGATTCGTGCGATCCGCGGCCATTCCTGGAGCGGCTCGACGAAGGGTGGCGCGAGTTGCAGGCCGGCCCCGCCGATCCGGCACTTCCTTTCAGCGGCGGCTATGCCGTCTTCCTGTCCTACGAACTCGCCGCCGAATGCGAACCGAGCCTGCGCATTCCAGCGCCGCCGGCGGGCGTGCCACGCGCGCTGGCCTTGCGCTGCCCGGCGGCGATCCTGGTCGACCGCGAGGTCGGGCGCACGGTCCTCGTCGCCGAGCCCGGCCATGAAAACCTGATCGAGGCAATGGCGGCCGACCTCGTCGCGGCGCCCGCGGCGGTTGGCGCCTTCGCTCTCGACGGGGCGCCGTTGGAGGACGACCCGGCACGCTTCGTGGAAGGCGTGGCCCGCGTGCACGCGTACCTCCGCGCCGGCGACCTCTTCCAGTGCAACCTCTCGCGCGGCTGGGCGGCGCGGCTCGCGCCCGGCAGCGACGTCGGCGCACTCTACCGCGCGCTCCGTGCGGCCAACCCGGCGCCCTTCGCCGGTCTGTTCCGCCACCGTGGACTCGCCGTACTATCGTCGTCGCCGGAACGCCTGCTTGCGGTGCGCGGCAGGCGCGCCGAGACGCGGCCGATCGCCGGCACCAGGCCGCGCGCGCCCGGCGGTGTGGAGGACGCCGCGCGCGTGCGCGAACTGATCGGCAGCCCGAAGGAGCGCGCCGAGCACATCATGCTGATCGACCTCGAGCGCAACGACCTCGGCCGAGTCTGCGAGCCGGGCACCGTGACGGTCGAGGAACTCATGACCGTCGAGAGCTACGCCCACGTGCATCACATCGTATCCAACGTCGCGGGGCAGCTTCGCGAGGGCGTGCGACCCGGGGAGGCGATCCGGGCGATGTTCCCCGGCGGCACCATCACCGGCTGCCCCAAGGTGCGCTGCATGCAGGTGATCGCCGAACTCGAGGGCGAGGGCCGCGGGCCCTACACCGGCGCGATGGGCTGGCTGGACCGCAGTGGCGACCTCGATCTCAACATCCTGATCCGCACCATCTGGGTGCGCGACGGAATCGCGCGCTGGCGCGCCGGCAGCGGCATCGTGGCTGACAGCGATGCGGCGCGCGAACTCGACGAGACCCGTGCCAAGGCGCGCGGCCTGCTGCGGGCGCTGGGCGATGATGCCTGAGGGCTGGCTGGTCGACGGCGTGGCGTCCGGCGCGCTGCCGGTCGACGACCGCGGGCTGGCCTACGGCGATGGCCTGTTCGAGACGATGCGGGCCCGGGACGGACGCATCGCGCTGTGGGGATTCCACCTCGCTCGGCTGCGCTGCGGCTGCGAACGGCTCGGCATCCCGGAGCCGGATGGCGCGACACTGGTCAACGAGTGCGAGCGCGTGCTCGACGGCGATGCCGACGCGGTGCTGAAACTGGTCCTGACCCGCGGCAGCGGCGGGCGCGGGTATGCTGTGCCGCATGAGCCCCGTCCTCGACGTGTCCTGACTAGAATGCCCGCGCCGCCGCCCCCGCGTCCCGAGGGCCTGCGTCTGCACGCCTGCGTGACGCGGCTGCCGCTGGACCCGGCGCTGGCGGGGATCAAGCACCTGAATCGGCTGCACCAAGTGCTGGCGCGCACCGAGGCCGAGGCCGCAGGTGCGGACGAGGGGCTCTGTCTCGACGCGGCAGGTCGGGTGGCCTGCGCAACCGCCGCCAACGTGTTCGCGGTGGTTGACGGCGCGTTGCGTACGCCTTCAGTGGACCAAGCGGGCGTCGCGGGCGCTTGCCGGGCGGCGCTGCTGGCCGATCCGTGGCTGGGGCCGACGCTGCGCGTGGGCGCGTTGTCGCCCCTGGAGCTCGAGCGGGCGAGCGAGGTGTTCCTCACCAGCGCCGTGCGCGGTGTGCAGCCGGTGGCGGCGATCGGCGGCTCGACCTTCGTGCCCGGGCCGGCCATCGCCGCCGCGCGTGCGGCGCTGGCGCGGACCGGCTTCGTGGCGGGACCGGCATGAGGCGCGCGATCGTCGTTGCGCTGCTGGCGCTGCTGGCGGCGGCGGTTGCCGCTGGCGTCTGGTTCTGGCGCGACCACACGGCCTTCGCCGATGCGCCGTTGGGGCTCGGCGCGACGGAGCGCGTGCTCGACGTGCCGCTCGGCACGCCGTTCAACCGCGTGGTGCGCGACCTGCGCCGCCGTGGGCTGACCGAGGCGCCACTGGCCTACTGGCGGCTGCTGGCGTGGCAGATGCGCGTCTCCGACGGGCTGCACGCCGGCGAATACGCGGTCGAGCAGGGCCTGACCCCGCGTCGGCTTCTCGACCGGATGGCGCGCGGCGAGGTGATCCAGCATCGCGTGACCCTGATCGAGGGCAGCAGCTTCCGCGAAATCCGTGCGGCGCTGGCGCGCGAGGAGGCGCTGGCGCAGGCGAGCGGCGCCATGTCCGACGCCGAAATCATGGCCGCGATCGGCGCCGCCGGCGTGCATCCCGAAGGCCGATTCCTCCCGGAAACCTACGCCTACACCCGGGGCATGCGGGATCTCGACGTGCTGCGCCGCGCGTACGGCGCGATGCAGAAGGCGCTCGCCGCGGCTTGGGCGGCGCGGGTCGCCGACCTGCCGCTGTCTGATCCGGACCAGATGCTGGTGCTGGCGTCGATCGTGGAGAAGGAAACCGGTCGCGCCGATGAGCGCGCACGCATCGCCGGCGTTTTTACGCGGCGGCTGAAGATCGGCATGCGCCTGCAGACGGACCCCACCGTGATCTACGGCGTGGGAACGGCTTTTGACGGCAACCTGACCCGCGTGCACCTGGCCACCGACACGCCCTACAACACCTACACCCGCGGCGGTCTGCCGCCGACGCCGATCGCCGCGCCGGGCCGCGACGCGCTGCGGGCGGTGGCCAGACCCGACGAGGGCCAGGCGCTGTTCTTCGTTGCCCGAGGCGACGGCAGTCATGAGTTCAGTGCCACGCTCGCCCAGCACAACGCGGCGGTGGCGCGCTGGCAGTTGAGGCGCCGGTGAGCGCGCGGCGCGGTCTCTTCGTCACGCTCGAGGGCGGCGAGGGTGCGGGCAAGAGCACCGTGCTGTCCGCGATCGGCCGCACCCTGGACGATGCGGGCGTGCCCTACGTCGTCACCCGCGAGCCGGGGGGCACGGCGCTGGGCGAGGCGCTGCGTGCCCTGGTCCTCGATCCGCGGCATGCGGCGACCTGCGCCGAATCGGAGCTGCTGATCATGTTCGCCAGCCGCGCGCAGCTGGTGCGTGAGGTGGTGCGCCCGGCGCTGGAGTCGGGACGCTGGGTGGTCAGCGACCGCTTCACCGACGCTTCCTTCGCCTACCAGGGCGGGGGGCGCGGCCTGCCGGACGCGCTGATCGCTGACCTCGAGCGATGGGCGATCGGCGGCCTGCGGCCGAACCGCACCATCCTGCTCGACGTGCCGGTTGCGGTGGGCCTCGGTCGGATCGCCGCCCGAGCAGGCGGTCGTGATCGCATGGAGGCGCAGGGCGAAGCGTTCTTCGAACGCGTGCGCGCGGCCTATCGCGCGCGGGCCGCGGCCGAGCCGGCGCGTTTCCATGTGGTCGATGCCACGCTGCCGGCGCCTGCGGTGGCGGCAGCGGTGTCTGCGTCGCTGCTGCCTCTGGCCAGGCAGTGGTGGGAATCGGCGCCATGAGACCGCCGTGGATCGACGCCGCATGGTCGGTTTGGGTGCGTCGGCGGGAAGGCGGCCGGGTGCCGCATGCGGTGCTGCTGGCGGGCCCGGCCGGGCTCGGCAAGCGCGGGCTTGCGGCCGATATCGTCGGCGGGCTGCTGTGCACGGCGCCGGGCCCCGATGGTCGCCCCTGCGGAGCCTGCCGGGCCTGCACGCTGGTCGCCGCCGGGACCCATCCGGACCTGCATCGCGTCGCTCTCGAGGTGAACGAGGACAGCGGCAAGCTGCGCACCGAGATCGTGGTCGAACAGGTGCGCGCGCTGCGCGACGCGCTGGCCCAGACCAGTCAGTTCGGCGGCTGGCGGATCGCGCTGATCGATCCCGCCGACGCCATGAACGGACCGTCGTTCAATGCACTGCTGAAGACGCTGGAGGAGCCCGAGGCCAGCGCGCTGCTGCTGCTGGTCTGCGACCGGCCCGGCGCCCTGCCCGCCACCATCCGCAGCCGTTGCCAGCGCATCGACCTGAGATTCCCCGCGCGCGCCGAGGCTCTGGCGTGGCTGTCCGCCGCCGGTGTGGCGGGCGCGGTCGGCGCCGAGACGCTCGATCTGGCGGCGGGCAACCCGGGACTGGCCCGCGCCTACGCCGAGCCGGTCGCGCGCGCGCAACTGGAGACCGTGCTGCGCGACCTTGCGGCGGTGGGCAGCGGTCGCGCTGCGCCCGGCGACGTGGCGGGTTCCTGGCTGAAGGACAAGGATGCGACCGCCGGGCTGCTGGTACTGGCGGCGCAGGCGGTCCGGGTGGCCGCGTGGTCGACTCTCGGCCAGGGATCGCCGGGAAAGTCGGCGGCGGCACTGTCCGGCTTGACCGCAGGCGCGGATTTCCAGAAGCTTGCGCAATGGTGGGATCGCGCCAACGCGATCCGGGAACAGTTGCGCGCGCCTTTGCGGCATGACCTGCTCCTGCTGGAACTGCTGCGCGACTTCCGCGCGGTCCTCCGGCCTTCGACTGCCGCGAGGGGATGAGCGATGGCCGCGGGAACCGGTGCTGCGGGTGGGTTGCAGAGGCAGGGCATCCTTTCGCTCGCGATCAAGGACAGGGGCGCGCTGTACAACGCGTACATGCCCTTCGTCAGGGGCGGCGGTCTGTTCGTGCCCACCGCCAAGCGCTACAACCTCGGCGACGAGGTCTTCATCCTGCTGTCCCTGATGGACGAGAAGGACCGCCTGCCGGTGGCCGGCAGGGTGGTGTGGGTCACGCCGGCCGGGGCGCAAGGCAACCGTACCGCGGGGATCGGGGTGCAGTTCAACGAAACCGCCGACGGCGAGGCCGCAAAGACCAAGATCGAGGCGGTGCTGGCCGGGTCGCTGGGCGCGGATCGGCTCACCCACACGATGTAGCGTTCGCGGCCGGTGCGCAGGGGCGCTGCAGCCTCGCGGCGCGTGCGTCGTTCGCCCGACGGTGGGTGCACGCGGCGACGGATGGTCGGGCTCCAGGGTGCCGGACCGCGTGCCCGGAGACGGTCGCGGGGCCCGTCCCAAGGGTGGGCGGGGCACCCGCCGATAGCGTCGTCCGACGGCGATCCCCACCGCGTGCATCGGTCGCGCGCCGGGCATCCATGTCCTGCCGGAAGGACTCGTCCTCGCCCCCTCTCAGCCCATCCTTTCGAGCACGGCGGCGGTCAAGGCCTCGGTGCCGACGCCCTGCGGGCCGGCGAGA
Organism: Proteobacteria bacterium UBA4656; assembly: GCA_002405525.1. GTDB lineage: Bacteria > Pseudomonadota > Gammaproteobacteria > Xanthomonadales > Ahniellaceae > UBA4656. The sequence goes on along the minus strand of DHLY01000097.1, from coordinate 11,077 downwards.
TCCGGCGTCCACACGCGATCGGCGATGACGCGATGCACCGCATCCTCGATCGTGGCTGCCGCAGCTTCCTGATGCAGCGAGTGGCGCAGCAGGAGCGCCGCGGACAGGATCGTGCCGCAGGGATTGGCGATCCCCTGGCCTGCGATGTCGGGCGCCGAGCCGTGGATCGGCTCGTAGAGCCCCGGGCCGGTGTCGCCCAGTGAGGCCGACGGCATCAGGCCCAACGACCCGGCCACCGCGGCGGCCTCGTCGGTCAGGATGTCGCCGAAGAGGTTCTCGGTGACGATCACGTCGAAGGCACGCGGCTTGGATACCAGGTACATCGCCATGGCGTCGACCAGCAGATGTTCCACAGCGACGTCGGGGAATTCGGCGGCCATCACCCGCGTGGCGACTTCGCGCCACAGGCGCGAAGTTTCAAGCACGTTGGCCTTGTCCACCGACGCCAGGCGGCCGCGTCGCGCGCGTGCCATGCGACCGGCAAGGCGCACCACGCGCTCGATTTCGGCCACGGTGTAGGCGCACTCGTCGCTGGCCCGGTCCGCGCTGCGGGTGCGCGCGCCGAAGTAGATGCCGCCGGTGAGTTCGCGCACCACCACGAAATCGACGTCGCGCGCGCGGTCGGGCTTCACGGGGCTGGCATCGAGCAGAGCCGGGTGTACCCTGACCGGCCGCACGTTGGCGTACAGGCCGAGCTGCCGGCGCAGCGCGAGCAGGCCGGCCTCGGGCCGGATTGTGGTCGGCACGCCGGCCCACTTCGGGCCGCCGATGGCCCCCAGAAGGATGGCGTCTGCGCCGCGGCATGCGGCCAGCACGGCAGTCGGCAGCGGTTCGCCATGGGCGTCGATCGCCGCGCCGCCGAAGGGATGCGTCTCGAAACGCAGGCCCAGCGCGAAGCGCTGCGAAGCGCGCTCGAGGACCGCGCGCCCGGCGGTGACCACCTCCGGACCGATGCCGTCGCCCGGCAACAGGACGATGCGCGCGCTCACGTCCGAGCCTCGAAGCGTTCGATCAGCGGCAGGCGCTGCAGGAGGTAGCCGAGTTCGTCCACCCCTTCGAGCAGGCACTGGCGCGCGAAGGGATCGATCGTGAACGACAGGTTGCGGCCGTCGGCGCAGGTGATGCGCGATGCAGCGACGTCGATCGACAGCCGCTCGCCCGGGTTCGCCAGCAGTTCGGCGTGCGCGTCGTCGTCGACGACCAGCGCCAGCAGGCCATTCTTGAGCGCATTGCTGCGGAAGATGTCGGCGATGCTGCTGCTGACCACCGCCTCGATCCCGGCGTCGAGCAGTGCCCACGGCGCGTGCTCGCGCGACGAACCGCAGCCGAAGTTGCGGCCGGCGACCAGGATCGATGCGCCGCGGGATTCGGGACGGTTGAACACGAACTCCGGATTCGGCGATCCGTCGGCCAGCCAGCGCCAGTCGTTGAAGGCGTGGCGGCCGAGCCCGGCGCGCGTGGTGGTGGTGAGGAACCGGGCCGGGATGATCTGGTCGGTGTCGATGTTGTCGACCGGCAGCACCACGGTGCGCGATTCCACCCGCCGGACCGGCGTCATGCCGCGACCCCGCTGGCGGCGAGCGAACGCGGGTCGACGATCGCACCGGCGACGGCGCTCGCCGCGGCGGTGGCCGGACTCGCCAGCACGGTGCGCACGCCCTTGCCCTGGCGCCCCTCGAAGTTGCGGTTGCTGGTGCTGACCACCAGTTCTCCCGGGCGCGCAATGTCGCCGTTCATGCCGATGCACATCGAGCAGCCCGGCTCACGCCAGTCGGCGCCGGCGCCGCGGAATACCTCATGCAGGCCCTCTGCCTCGGCCTCGCGCCGCACGCGCTCGGAGCCCGGCACCACCAGCATGCGCACACCCGGGCTGACACGCCGCCCGCGCAGGACGTCGGCGGCGGCACGCAGGTCGGAAAGTCGGGAATTGGTGCAGGAGCCGACGAAGACCACGTCCACCGGGGTGCCGGCGATCGGCTGGTCCTCGGTCAGACGCATGTAGTCGAGCGCCTTGCGGGCGGCCGCATCGGCTGCACGCGGCACGCGGCCGTCGATGGCGATCGACTTGCCGGGGTCGGTGCCCCAGGTGACGGTCGGCGCCACGCGGTCGGCGTCGATCCGCAGTTCGCGGTCGTAGCGGGCGTCGGCGTCGGAAGCGAGGGACAGCCAGATGGCTGCCTGGCGATCGAAGTCGGCGCCGCTCGGACTCTCCTGCCGGCCGCGCAGGTATTCGATGGTGGTGGCGTCCGGACAGACCATCCCGGCGCGTGCGCCCATCTCGATCGACATGTTGCACAGGGTCATCCGCCCCTCCATCGACAGCGCGCGTACCGCGCTACCGCGGAACTCGATCACGTGGCCGGTTGCGCCGCCGATGCCGAGTACGCCGGCGACGTGCAAGGTAAGGTCCTTGGGCGAGACGCCGGGCCCCAGTTCGCCCTCGATGGTCACCGCAAGCGACCGCGGCTTGCGCTGCAGCAGGCACTGGGTGGCGAGCACGTGCCCGACCTCGGTGGTGCCGATGCCGAAGGCCAGCGCGCCGAAGGCGCCGTGGGTGCTGGTGTGGCTGTCGCCGCAGACGATGGTCATCCCGGGCCGGGTGCGGCCCAGTTCCGGCGCGATCACGTGCACGATGCCGCGGTCGGGCGAATCCCAGCCGCGGAGGTCGATGCCGAATTCCGTGCAATTGCGCTCCAGCGCCTCGACCTGCGCGCGAGTGGCGTCGTCGAGGTAGGGTCGCGTCCCGTCGCCACCTGGCGGCAGGGTCGGGGTGCTGTGGTCGAGCGTGCCCAAGGTGCGGTCCGGCCGGCGCACGCGCAGCCCGCGTTCGCGCAGCACCTGGAAGGCCTGCGGCGAAGTGACCTCGTGGATCAGGTGCAGATCGACGTACAGCACGGCAGGGCGCCCGTCTTCGGGCGCCTCCACCACGTGCGCGTCCCACACCTTGTCGAAAAGGGATCGTCCGTTCACGCGCTGGCTCCGGCGAACGCCGCATCGGCCAGGCCGGCGCGGTGCCGCGCACGCGCGGCGCGGGTGGCGGCGATCCGATTCACCGCCTCGAGTAGCGCCTGAGCCGACGCCTCGATCACGTCGGTGCTGACCGCCTGGCCGCGGTACTCCCGGTCCTCGTGGACGACGCGCACCGTGGCCTGGCCCTGTGCATCGACCCCGCCGGTCAGGCTGCGCACATGGTAGTCGCGAACGTCGAAGGCGATGCCGGTGGCGCGCGCCATGGCGTTGGCGATGGCGTCGATCGGCCCATCGCCGACCGCGGCTTCGCGGTGCAGGCGCCCCTCGCTGTCACGCACCGCGACGCTGGCGGTCGGTTCGCTGCGGGCGCCGATCGCGGTGGTCACGTGCAGCGACTCCAGAGCGAACCCGTGCGGGGCGTTCGGGTCCACGCCCAGCCAAAGCGCCTCCAGATCGGCGTCGAAAACCTCCTTCTTGCGGTCGGCGAGGCGTTTGTAGGCCACCATCAGTTCGTCCAGCGCGTCGTCGGGTACCGCGTAGCCGAGGTGGCCCAGCCGGTCGCGCACCGCCGCGCGGCCGCTGTGCTTGCCGAGAACCAGCTGCGAGCCGGGGAAGCCCACGTCCTCCGGGCGCATGATCTCGTAGGTGCTGCGGTCGGCGATCATTCCGTGCTGGTGGATGCCGCTCTCGTGGGCGAAGGCGTTGTCGCCGACGATCGCCTTGTTGCGCGGGATGGTCGAGCCGATCAGGGTCGAAAGCAGGCGCGCGGTGGAGAACAGGCGCGGCGTGCGGATGCCGGTGTGCACGCCGTAGCGCTCCGGCCGCGTACGCAGCGCCATGACCAGTTCCTCCAGGGCCGCGTTGCCGGCACGCTCGCCGATCCCGGTGATCGTGCATTCGACCTGCCGCGCGCCGGCCTCTACCGCGGCGAGGGAATTGGCCACCGCCAGTCCGAGATCGTCGTGGCAGTGCGTGCTGATCCGCACGCGCTCGATGCCGCGCACCTCGCGCCGCAACAGGCGGATCAGCTCGAAGTATTCGCCAGGCGTGGTGTAGCCGACGGTGTCGGGCACGTTGATGGTCGACGCGCCGGCTTCGATCACGCTGGAAAACAGCTGCACGAGGAAGTCGGGCTCCGACCGCGTCGCATCCTCGGCCGAGAACTCCACGTCGTCGACCAGGGCGCGCGCCTGGCGCACGCCGGAGATCGCGCGATCCAGCACCTGCTGGCGGCTCATCTTCAGCTTGTGGTCGCGGTGGATCGGGCTGGAGGCGATGAACACGTGGATGCGGCGGCGGCTGGCCGGCCGGATCGCCGCGCCGGTGGCCGCGATGTCGGACTCGTTGCAGCGCGCCAGGCCGCAGATCGTCGCACCCTCGACGCTGGCGGCGATCTCGTGGACCGAGCGGAAGTCGTCCTCGGAGGCGGCCGGATAACCGGCTTCGATCACATCCACACCCAGTTGGGCCAGCGCCTGCGCAAAGCGCACCTTGGCCTGCGGGTCGAGGCTGCAGCCGGGGCTCTGCTCGCCGTCGCGCAGCGTGGTGTCGAAGATCACCAGTCGTTCGCTCACGGCGCGATCCTCCGCCCGGTGGTTCCTCGGTGGCCCCGGGTCCGCGAGGCGAGGGCGACAAGGCAGTTGACGGTCCGGCGGCGAGTCGGGACGAGCGGGGCGGTCATCGCGGGCTCCTCGGGGTTTTCCGGTGTCCATGAATGACGAACCCCGCGCCGTTTCCGGTGCGGGGCTCAGGTCGGTTGCCGTATTGTCGCTGGCCGAATCAGAGCGTTGCGCACCGGGATGGCAACGGGAGCGGAAGAAGCAACCCGGGAAGGCGGACCGCAGGCACGCCGGAAACCCGGTTCAGACGCTGGTTGACGCGCTGCGACATGAGACGACGTTGCCTCCGGCGGCCCGTCTTTGTCAAGTCCTGCGACGCTGCCTGCGACCAAGGTCGTGCCACGATCGAGGGCGACCTCGGCCGGTGCCGGTCGCAGCCGGCTTGACGCTCGCTTGACAAGCCAAAACGCGCTCGTCTACCGTCCTCGGAGGTTTTCGCAGTGCAGCATCACTGCGCGCGGCCTTGGGTCGCGGATTTCCGGGGCTGCGCGCATGCGTGGCGTGGGCGTTGGGGTCGAGGTCCCGGGGCCCGCAGTGCGCGCGCCGCATGCGGGACGAGGGCCTGACCTGAAGCGATGCACCATCAAGGCCCCCGAAGCCCCCGCGCCGGTGACGGCTGCGGGGGTTTTTCGTTCCGAGGGCATCATCTCTTTTCAACCACTCCGAGTAAGGCAGGGAACCCCGTGCGCAGCAATGCCATCAAATCAGGGCCCGACCGGGCGCCCGCGAGAGCCATGCTGCGCGCAACGGGGCGCGACGACGCGGCGATCGCGCGTCCGTTCGTGGCCGTGATCCACCCCTGGAGCGACGTCTCGCCCTGCAATCTGACCCTGCGCGCGCTGGCCCAGAACGTGCGGCGCGGCGTCGAGGCCGCAGGTGCGACGGCGATCGAATTCAACACCATCGCGGTGACGGATGGAATCGCGATGGGCACCGCCGGCATGCGCGCTTCGCTGGTCAGCCGCGAGTGGATCACGGATTCGATCGAACTCGCCGTCGACGGCCACAGCCTCGATGCCATGGTTGTCCTCTGCGGCTGCGACAAGACCATCCCCGCCGCCGCGATGGCGGCGGCCCGTCTCGACATCCCGAGCGTGGTTCTCTACGGCGGCACCATCGCCCACGGCACGCATGGTGGGCGCAACATCACCATCCAGGAGGTGTTCGAGGCGGTCGGTGCGCACGGCGCGGGCCGCATCGATGACCGGGAGTTGGCGGCGGTGGAAAAGAGCGCCTGTCCCGGCGCCGGCGCCTGTGGCGGTCAGTTCACCGCCAACACGATGGCGATGGTGATGACCGCGCTGGGCCTGTCGCCGTACGGGTCCAACGACCGGCCCGCGCTGCATCCTGATCGGCCGGTGGACGGTGAGCGCATCGGTGCGCTGGTGGTCGAAGCCCTGCGCGCCGGGCGCACACCGCGCAGCCTGATGACGCCCGCCGCGTTCCGCAACGCGATGCGCATGGTCGCGGCAACCGCCGGCTCGACCAATGCGGTGTTGCATCTGCTGGCGATCGCGCGCGAAGCTTGCGTCCCTTTGAAACTGGGCGACTTCGAGGCTTTCGCGCGCGGCACGCCGGTCATTGCGGACCTCAAGCCTGGCGGACATTTCACCGCGGTGGAACTGTTCGCCGCCGGCGGCACGGCGCGGGTGGCGCAGGCGCTGCACGCGGCCGGCATGCTGGAGGACCATGCGCTGGTCGAAGGCGGCTCGCTGTTCGAACGCCTCGCGACGATCGAACTCGGGGCACAGCCGGAGCGGGTGGTGCACTCCGTGTCGGCCCCGGTCAAGCCGCGCGGTGGCTTTTCCGTGTTGTTCGGCAACCTTGCGCCCGACGGCTGCGTGGTGAAGCTCGCCGGTCACGGTCGCAACCGCCACACCGGTCCCGCACGCGTATTCGACGGCGAGCCCGCGGCCTTCGCCGCCGTGCAGGCGGGCGCGGTCCAGCCGGGCGACGTCGTCGTGATCCGCCACGAAGGCCCGGCCGGCGCGCCCGGCATGCCCGAGATGCTGGCCGTGACCGCCGCCCTGATGGGTCGCGGGCTGGGCGATGACGTCGCTCTGATCACCGATGGCCGCTTCAGCGGCGCGACCCGCGGCCTGATGGTCGGGCACGTGGCGCCCGAGGCTGCGCGTGGCGGGCCGATCGCCCTGCTGCGCGACGGGGACACGGTCACCATCGACGCCGAGACCAACATCTTGTCCACGAACGCCGACCTCGAAGCGCGCCGTGCCGGCTGGACCGCACCGCCGCCGCGCGTGACCCACGGCGTGCTCGCCAAGTACGCGCGCCTGGTCGGGTCCGCGTCCGAGGGGGCCGTGACCCATCCGTAAATGCACCCGAAACCCTTAGGGAGCAATGAGCGCAGCACGTTGCACCGCCCCGCCCACTGAACGACCCACGCCACCGCAGGAGAATTCCCCATGTCCGCCCAGGAAACCAACCCCCTCAAGGGGCAACGAATCGCCATCGTCGGCTACGGCAGCCAGGGCCGCGCCCACGCGCTGAACCTGCGCGACTCCGGCCTCGACGTCGTGGTCGGCGCGCGCAAGGGCGGGCCGAGCTGGGACAAGGCCAAGGCTGACGGGCTGCGCGTCGCCGAGTGCGCCGCCGCCGCTGCCGAGGCCGACCTCGTCGCGCTGCTCACGCCCGACATGCAGCAGCCCCAGGTCTACGTGGAGTCGATCGCTCAGCAGCTGCGCCCGGGCGGCGCGCTGCTGTTCGCGCACGGCTTGAACGTGCACTTCAAGCAGATCACGCCGGACGCGCGCTTCGACGTGATCCTCGTCGCGCCCAAGGGCCCCGGCGCGCTGGTGCGCCGCGAGTACGAGGCCGGGCACGGCGTGCCGAGCCTGATCGCCGTCCACCAGGACGCCAGCGGCAAGGCGCTCGAGCGCGCCCAAGGTTATGCCTACGGCATCGGCGGCAACCGCGGCGGCCTCATCACCACCTCGTTCGCGGAAGAAACCGAAACCGACCTGTTCGGCGA
>DHLY01000097.1:0-3360 GCA_002405525.1 Proteobacteria bacterium UBA4656 | reverse complement strand
CCGACCTGTTCGGCGAGCAGGCCGTGCTGTGCGGCGGCGTGACCGAGCTGGTGGTCCAAGGTTACGAGACCCTGGTCGAGGCCGGCTACCAGCCCGAGGTCGCCTACTTCGAGTGCATGCACGAGTTGAAGCTGATCGTCGACCTGCTGCACGAAGGCGGCATGGCCAAGATGCACCAGTTCATCAGCGAGACCGCGCAGTACGGCGACCTCACCCGCGGCCCGCGGATCGTCGACGCGCAGACCCGCCAGCACATGCGCGAGGTGCTGGACGAGATCCGCACGGGCCAGTTTGCCCGCGAGTGGATCGCCGAGTACAAGGCCGGCAACCCGCAGTACCAGGCGCTCAAGCAGAAGGACCTCGACCACCCGATCGAGAAGGTCGGCGCGGCGCTGCGCGCGAAGATGCCGTGGCTGAACGCCGGCAAGGCCGCGCCGGCGGCGGCGGAGAAGAAAACCGGCACCTGAGGGCGGCGCACGACGCGAGGTCGAAGCGATGGCGATGAAACCCACCCCGTGGATCTGGCACAACGGCCGCCTCGTGCCGTGGCAGTCGGCCACCACCCACGTCACCAGCCACGCGCTGCACTACGGCTCGTCGGTGTTCGAAGGCATCCGTGCCTACGGCACGCCGAAAGGCGCGGCGATCTTCCGCCTCCACGATCACATCGACCGCCTGTTCGAATCGGCGCGCATCTACCGCATGCAACCGCGCTTCGACCACGCCGCGCTGCGCGAGGCCTGCCACCTCGCGATCCGCGCCAATGGACTCACGAAGGGGGCCTACTTGCGCCCGATCGTGTTCCGCGGTGCGGGCAGTCTCGGCGTGATGCCGGCGCCCGACGTGCCGGTCGAGGTGTCGGTGGTGGCGATCGAGTGGGGGTCTATGCTGGGCGCGGAGAGCCTTGAGCGCGGCGTCGATGTCTGCGTGTCTTCGTGGCAGCGCGCCGCGCCCAACACCTTCCCGATGATGGCCAAGGCCGGCGGCAACTACCTCAACAGTCAGCTGGTGACGATGGAAGCGCATCGCCACGGCTACCACGAGGGCATCGCGCTGGGCACCGACGGGATGCTCAGCGAGGGCGGTGGCGAGAACGTCTTCGTGGTGCGCAAGAGCGTGGTCTACACGCCGCCGGTGGGGGCCGCGATCCTCGCCGGCATCACCCGCGACACCGTGATCCGCCTCGCGCGCGACCTCGGCTATGCGGTGCACGAACAGCCGCTGCCGCGCGAGGCGCTGTACCTGTGCGAGGAAGCCTTCTTCACCGGCACCGCCTGCGAGATCGCGCCGATCCGTTCGATCGACGGGCTCACGATCGGCGAGGGCCGCCGCGGGCCGGTGACCGCCGCCCTGCAGGAAGCTTTTTTCGGTCTGTTCAACGGGCGCACGCCGGATCGGCATGGCTGGCTGGATCTCGTCTCGGCGGAGCCGGTCGAGGCCGGCGAATCAGCGGGCGCGGTGGCGTGAGGCCGCGCGGCCAGACTTGACGGCTCTGATGCGCTACCGCCGTTGTTCCGCCCCCTCTCCCCAGCCCCTCTCCCACGAGGGGAGGGGGGCTCGGATTTTGCGGTCTTGGGGCTTGCAGGAACGGTTGGGTTTTTCCCATCGAGCGGGCGTGGTTTGTTCCCCTCTCCCCCCGTGGGAGAGGGGGTGGGGGAGAGGGGGCGAGCCCGAGTGAGCCAGTCGAGCATCGCCGAGACGCGAGGTCCAGCGGCTGAAGTCGTCGGACGGGCGTCCGCGCCGGTCGATCCCCCCTCCTGGCTCGAACGCATCCTCAAGGCCGCCGTCTATGACGTCGCGATCGAATCCCCGCTCGACCCGGCGCGCCGCCTCTCCCAGCGGCTCGGCCGCGAGGTGCTGCTCAAGCGCGAGGACCTGCAGCCGGTCTTCTCCTTCAAGCTGCGCGGCGCCTACAACAAGATCGCGCACCTGTCGGACGCGGAGGCCGCGCGCGGTGTGATCTGCGCCTCGGCCGGCAACCACGCGCAGGGCGTGGCGCTGGCGGCGAAGCGGCGCGGCATCCGCGCGGTGATCGTGATGCCGGTGACCACGCCGCGGATCAAGGTCGATGCGGTGCGCGACCTCGGCGGCGAGGTGGTGCTGCACGGCGACGACTTCGACGCGGCCAACGCGCACGCGCGCACGCTCGAGCGCGCGCAGGGCCTGACCTTCGTGCATCCCTTCGACGATCCCGACGTGATCGCGGGCCAGGGCACGATCGCGATGGAGGTCCTGCGCCAACGCCGCGGCGAGACGATCGAAGCGATCTTCGTGCCGATCGGCGGCGGCGGGCTCATCGCCGGCATCGGCGCCTACGTCAAGGCGCTGTTCCCCGCGATCCGCGTGGTCGGCGTGGAGCCGGTCGATGCCGCCAGCATGCAGGCCGCGCTGGCCGCGGGCCACCCGGTGCGGCTCGATCGCGTGGGCCTGTTCGCCGATGGCGTGGCCGTGCGCGAGGTCGGCGCGCACACCTTCGCGATCGCGCAGCGCTGCGTGGATGAGATCGTGACCGTCGACACGGACCAGATCTGCGCCGCGATCCAGGACATCTTCGAGGACACGCGCACCGTGGTGGAGCCTGCCGGCGCGCTCGCCGTCGCCGGCATCAAGCGCTGGATCGTGGAGCATCCGGGCGGGCGGGGCGCGCTGGTGGCGATCAACTGCGGGGCCAACATGAACTTCGACCGCCTGCGCCACGTCGCCGAACGCGCCGACCTCGGCGCGCAGCGCGAGATGCTGCTGGCGGTGGAGATCCCCGAACAGCCGGGTTCGTTCCGCCGCTTCTGCGAGGTCATCGGCCGTCGCGGCGTGACCGAGTTCAACTACCGCTACGCCGACGACCGCGCGGCGCGCATATTCGTCGGCCTGTCGATCGAGCCGGGTGGCGCCGACCGCGCGCAGCTGTTGGCGTCGATCCAGGGCGCGGGCTTTCCCGCGACCGACCTAAGCGACGACGAAATGGCGAAGCTGCACGTGCGCTACATGGTCGGCGGCCGGGCACCCGGGCTAACGCACGAAAGGCTGTTCCGGTTCGAATTCCCCGAACGCCCAGGCGCGCTGGCGCGCTTCCTCGACGCCATCGGTGCGACCTGGAACATCAGCCTGTTCCATTACCGCAACCACGGCAGCGACGTCGGCCGCGTGCTGGCCGGCATCCAGGTGCCGCCGGAAACCGGCGCGGAGTTCGACCGCCACCTCGCGGCGCTGGGCTACAACTTCACCGACGAATCCACCAACCCCGCGTACCGCGCCTTTCTGTAGATGCTATGCGGGCCGAACGCAGACATCCTCTGATTTGGTCTCAAACAAAACGGAGGCGAACATGCGAACGGACCGCGAGAGTGGAGATTACGCTGACGA
>DHLY01000122.1:7928-11653 GCA_002405525.1 Proteobacteria bacterium UBA4656 | reverse complement strand
AGGGGTGCATTCTGCGCCTGCGCCGGGTGCCGATGAGCGACGCCTCGGGCGCGGCCGCCGTCACCGGCTTTCTGGATCGCGCGCACTAGCTCGGCATCCGCGTGGTGCTGTCCGGCCTGCAGCCGCAGCCGCGCGCGGTGCTGGCGCGCATGCACGCGCTCGACCATCCGGCGATCGCGGCGGACTTGGGGGGATTCGACGAGGCGGTGCCGGCGGCGCGGGGGCTGGTCGGTCGGGACTGAGTAGGACGTTGCACGCTGAAGGTCGCCCCCGACATCGCGGGCCCGGCGTCCGGTTGGCCGATGGTCCCGTCGAGGCGCTACGAGGCGCTCGATGCCCGCTGCGCGCCGCCGTCGATCGACTGCCGCGGCACGCTGTAGGTCGCGCTGCTCGCCTGGCCGAGCGCTGCGCCGACCGCAGCGACACCCGCCAACGCGAGCAACACCTCCGCCAGTCGGCGCGCGTTCACCGACGCTGCTCGAGCCGCGCTTCGAGGGCTTCGAGGCGCGACTGGAACGCCGCATCACGATGCTCCAGTTCAGCGCGCAACGCTGCATTCTCGGCCTCGAGCGTGGCGATGCGCCGTGCCTGGTCGTCGTCGACCACCGCGTTCTCCTCGTGCAGTTGCCGGACGGCTTCGACGGTCAGCGCCTCGAAGCCGGTGGGCGTGACGGACAGGTAACCGTCCGGGTCGCTGCTGATCCACTCGGGCACCGCGGCCTGGACCTCCTGCGCGACGAAGCCCATGCGCGGGCCAGGGCGCGACATCGCCGCCTTCGGATCGGTGTATTCGAACCAGTGGCCGCGGAGCTTGAGGTAGGTGTCGAGCGGGGACTCGATGTCGCGGATGTTCTTCTTCAGGCGCGCGTCGGAAATCGTGCTCCAAGTGCCGGACTGGTTGCGGGTCAGCCCGTTGGTGTCGAACACCGCCGCAATCACGTTGCCGTAGCCGAAGTACAGCGCGCCCGGCGGAATGGCGTTGAAGGTTGACCGGCTTGCAAAGATGTCCCAACGCGTGAACGAGAGTGGGCCCGTCGGGTCGGCGAAGGCGAGGCGGAGCCCCGGGCCGGAGAGCGTGCCCGCGTTGCTGGCGGCATTCTGCACCGTCAGCAGTCCGCGTCCGTCGAGGTCCATCACGCGGTTACCGCCGGTGCCGGGATCGCCCTGCCCGTTGGCATGGCTGCCCCCGGTGAACCAGGCGAACGATCCCGTCGCGTCGGTGCGGAAGTACTGGGTCGCCGTCTGCACGCCGATGCCGTAGAACGAGTTGGTCGGCGTCGGCCCCCACAGATTGATCATCTGGCGCGTCTGCGCGCCGAAGTTCAGCGCTCCCGACGTGCTCACGTTTCCGTTCACCGTCAGTGCACTGCCGACTGCCGGCATGTTGGTGTTGATCCCGACGCCACCACCGGCCCGGACCAGGAACTGGTTGTCGCCGGTCGTCTGGAAAACGCCATCCTGCGAATCCGACCAGACGAAACTGCCGGCGTCGCCGTCGCCGTCGCCGGTCGAGGGCACGTTCGCGCAGCCAAGCAGCGCAGGGCCCGAGAAGTCACCACGTCGCACCTTGGCGAAGCGGCCACCCGCCCAGGAGAAGGCACCACCCGCACAGTTCTGGTCGCCGCCGCTGACCGCACTCCAGGGTCCGGCGGCGCTGTTTGCGAGCCCGCCCGCAACGGCGCTGTGCTCACCGGTGGCCGAATTGCGCTCGCCGCCGGCGACCGTCGCATTGGTCTGGCTCGCAAGATTGCCGCGCCCGCCGCCGACCGTGGCGTAATGAGCATCGGCGCGGTTGGACAAGGTCGCATTGCCGCCGCCGGCCACCGTCTGCCCGGTGAAGGTCCCGGTCGCACTGTTGCTGGCACTGCCGCCGACGATGTTGACGCTGGTGCCGAAGGTGCCGGCGTTGAAGAACGACGCCTGCCAGGCGCGCGCATTGTTGACGCGGAAAGCCAGCGGCTGGTTGTCGATCGTGCCGAGGAAGTTGGTCGCCGGGTTCACGCCGGTATCGCCCGTCGTGCTCCAGCAGGCGCCGACCAGCGGCGCGGCGATCGCCTTGGCGCGGCCCGGGATGGCGGCGAAGTCGCCCGCGGCGGCGCCGTCGCGCACCCCGAGTTCCAGCCAGGTGTGCTCGGCGTTCATCGCCGGCAGGTCGAACTCGAGGCGGAACTGCCCGCCGCGCACCTCGACATCCTCGAACACCATCGGGGCGGCGAGCGTCGCGCCCTGCTTCTCGGCGGGATAGGGCGTCAGCGACAGGTCGTAACGGCCGTCGGCGGGACGACCGCCGTCGTCGAGGCGGCCTCCATAGACGTAGGTCGACGCAGAGGCCGTCGCACTGCACAGCAGGCCGATCATCGCGGCGAGCGGCAGGACGCGGAGGGTGGCAGAACGATTCATGGGAAGTCTCCGGCAAAGGGTCACGGTTCGAATCCGTTGGCGAACAAGGCATCGGTGGTGGGCGGGCAACCGCCGCTCGGCGTGTGGGTGGCCTTCAGCACGAAACGGCCGTCGGCGCTGGCCGCAGCGGGCGTCACCGTGACCTGGCCGCTGGCGACGAAGCGCCCGTCCGCGCTGCGCCCGAGCGGACGCACTTCGGCACTGGCGTCGAAGCGGCCGCTGTCGGCGCTGGCCAGTGGGACGGGCGCTGCCCAGGCGGCCACGGCCAGAATCGTGGTCGGGATGGATCGCTTCATTCGGGTTCCCCGGCGCGCCCGGCAGGGGCGGCCCGGGTCCGGGTACGCCAGGCCGCGTCGATTCCTATCGCAACCACGCGCTGGCGCCGACGCGCGCGGCGTGCCGGCCACGGGCGTCTTGTTGGGCGAAAGAGTCCTTTACGCCGTACGGCGCGCGCGGCTATAACGGGCGCATCGAAGGACGCAGTGCATGCCGTCGCCCGACCTCCCCGCGCCGACGCCGGTCGAAATCACGCAGTTGCTTCGGCGCTGGCAGGACGGCGACCTCGTCGCGCGCGAGCATCTGGTCGAAGCGGTCTACGCCCAGGTACGCGCGATCGCCGGCCGCACCGTGCGAGCCAACCCCGGCGCCACGCTGGGCGCCACCGAACTCGCGCACGAGGCGCTGGCGCGCCTGCTCGGCGGCGAGGCGAGCTGGGAGAACCGCCGCCACTTCTTCAACGTGGTGGCGCAGGCCACCCGGCAGATCCTGGTCGACACCGCGCGCCGGCGCCTGCGCGACAAGCGCGGTGGCGGCGCGGTGCCGGTCAGCCTGTCGGCCGCGGACGAGCAGGCGCAGGCCGAGGACGAGGACCTGCTGCGCCTGCACGAAGCCCTGGAGCAGCTCGCCGCGCGCGATCCGCGCAAGGCGCAGGTGCTGGAATTGACCTATTTCGGCGGTCTCGATCGCGAAGAACTGGCGCGCGCGCTCGACGTCTCGGTGCCGACCGTCGACCGCGACCTGCGCTTCGGCAAGGCCTGGCTCAAGCGCGCGCTGGAGGGCTGAGCCGGTGGCCGGCGGCGACGCGCTGTTCGCGCATTTCGAGGCGCTGCTGGCCCTGCCGCCGGCCGCACGCGCGGCCGCGCTCTCGGCGCTGGACGTCGACCCGTCGGTGCGCGACGAATTGCGCGCGCTGCTCGACGCCGACGCGCGCGGCGACACCCGGCTCGAGCGCGCCGTGGAAGGCGGCGCGCAGCGTTTGTCGGGCCTGGCCACCGGCTTGCGCCTCGGCCCGTGGCGGGTGCTGCGCGAACTCGGCGCCGGCGGCA
>DHLY01000122.1:0-7755 GCA_002405525.1 Proteobacteria bacterium UBA4656 | reverse complement strand
CAAGGTGCTGCGAGGCTTTCCCACCGAAGACGGCATGCGCCGGCTGCGCCAGGAGCGCCGCATCCTCGCCGAGCTCGACCATCCCAACATCGCGCGCCTGCTCGATGGCGGTGAGACCCCCGAGGGCCAGCCCTACCTGGTGATGGAGTACGTCGAGGGCATGCCGCTCGCCGAATGGCTCGCCCACGCGCCGGCCGATCCGACGCCGCGGCTGGCGCTGTTCGACAAGCTGGCGGCCGCGGTTGCGCACGCACACCGTCAACTGGTGATCCACCGCGACCTCAAGCCCGCCAACGTGATGGTGCGGGCCGACGGCGAGCCCAAGCTGCTCGACTTCGGCGTCGCGCGACTGGTGGCGCTGGAGCCCGGCGAGGGCTCGACGCGGGTGGCGAGCCTCGGCTGGGCCAGCCCCGAGCAGGCAGCGGGTGGCACGGTGACCACCGCCAGCGACGTCTACAGCCTCGGCGTGATCCTGCGCGTGCTGCTGGGCGGCGGCGACGACCGCGAGCCCGGCGCACCGGCACCGCTGGCGGATGCGGAACTGCGCGGCGTGCTGGCGATGGCGACGGCCGCCGACCCGGCGCGCCGCTATCCCGGGGTGGATGCGCTGCGCGAGGACCTGCTCGCGTGGCGCGAGCGGCGACCGCTGCGCGCGGTGCCGGACACCGCCGGCTATCGCTTGCGCAAGTTCGTCGCCCGCCATCGGGTCGGCGCACTGCTGCTGTTGGCGGCGATCATGATCGCGGCCGTCTTCACCGCGCGACTGGCCGCGGAGCGCGACCGCGCGCTGGCCGCCGAGCGGCTGGCGCGCGAAAACCTGGAGCGCACCGTGCTGGGCCAGCGCTTCCTCGCCGGCACCTTGCTCGGCGCCGGCGCGCGCGACGCGAACGGGCAGCCGGTGACCGGCATCGCCCTGATCGAGCGCGCGGCGCAGAGCCTCGAACGCGACCTCGGCGGCGACCCGCGCGTGCTGGCAGAGGTCGCGCAGATCGTCGCCCAGGCGTGGATGAACGCGCTCGAATTCCAGCGCGCCGCCGACACTGCGCGGCTGGCGGTCGAACACACGCCCGCCGACGAGCGGCCGGTGGTGCGCGCCGCGCGGCTTCGCCTGCTGGCGCGCAACCTGGCCTCGCTGGGGCAGGTCGACGAAGCCGCCGCGCGCGCGCGCGAGGGGATCGCCTTGCTGCCGGACCCGCCACGTGACCGCGAGCAGGCCGAGATCGGCACCCAGTTGCGCATCACGCTCGCACGCTCGATCGACGCCGGCAACGACGCGTCGCGGGCCGCCGGCGCCGACGTGCTGCAGTACGCGCGCGCCCACCTGCCGCGCGGCCACCACTTGCGCGGCATGGCGGCCAGCCTGTGGGCGGCCGTCCTGGAAGCCGACGACCGCCTCGACGAACTGGTCGCCGCGCGCGAGGAGGCGCTCGCCGAGTGGGCGGCTGACCCCGCGGCGTTTCCGACCGACCTCGCGTACCAGGAACTCAACCTGGCGCGCGCGCTGCGTTTCGCGGGCCGACTCGACGCCGCGGCGCAGGCCGCGGCGGCGGCCGAGGCGCGCTTCGCCGCGGCACTCGGCGAGCGCATGATCGCCGGCCGGGCGCAGGTGCTCGCCGAGCAGGCCCTGCTCGCGCTGGCGCGTGGCGACACCGC
The DNA here is from genome assembly GCA_002405525.1 of Proteobacteria bacterium UBA4656. Taxonomy (GTDB): domain Bacteria; phylum Pseudomonadota; class Gammaproteobacteria; order Xanthomonadales; family Ahniellaceae; genus UBA4656. The sequence goes on along the minus strand of DHLY01000122.1, from coordinate 6,102 downwards.
GGCGGCACGGACGATGTACGCGCGCTACGCCGCGCTGGCGCCGGGGCTCGGCCTCGCGGAGGCCTTCGACACCCACCGCATCGGAGCCGCGCTCGCGCTGGCCGACGGCGATGTCGCGGCCGCCCGGCGCGCGATCGAACGCGCGACGACGGCGGCGGGCTCGCCCGCCGAGCGGCGCGACCTCGACGCCCTGCGCGATCGCCTGCCGGATCGCTGATGGGTCCGGCCCGCCGACGGCGTATCCCGGATCGACCCGCATCGATGACATGGAGTCCCGAAGCCGTCCCGGATGAACCCGTCCCACGAAGACCGCCTGGCTGAACTGTTCGACGCCCTCGCCGGCCTCGACGCCGCGGCGCGCGCGCACGCGCTCGATGCCGCGGGCCTGGAACCGGCCCAGCGCGCCGAACTGGAGGCCCTGCTGGAAGCCGACCGCAGCCAGGACACGCGGCTCGACCGCGCGCTGTCCGGCGCCGCGCTGCGCCTGCGCGAGCTCGCCGCCGCCCCGCTGCCGCAGGGGGCGACCATCGGCGCCTGGCGGATCGAGCGTGAACTGGGCGCCGGCGGCATGGGCACGGTGTTCCTCGCCCGCCGCGCGGACGCCGGCGACGAACAGCGCGGCGCGCTGAAACTGCTGCGCGGCTTCCCCACCGAGGAGGGGCGCAAGCGACTGCGCCAGGAGCGCCGCGTGCTGGCCGCGCTGGAGCATCCCTACATCGCGCGCCTGCTCGACGGCGGGGAGACGCCCGACGGCCAGCCCTACCTGGTCATGGCCTACGTCGATGGCGAGACCGTGACCGCCTTCGCCGCACGGCGTGCGCCCGACGCGGCCGCGCGCGTGGCGCTCATCGACCGCATCGCCGAAGCGGTCGCGCACGCCCACCAGCGCCTGGTCATCCACCGCGACCTCAAGCCGTCCAACGTGCTGGTGCGCGACGACGGCACGCCGCAGGTGCTCGACTTCGGGGTGGCGAAACTGATCGACGCCGCCGGCGACACCGGCGGCACTTCGACCCGCGTCTGGACGCCGGGCTACGCGAGTCCCGAGCAGAAGGCCGGTGCGGCGGTCACCACGGCGGCCGACGTCCACGCGCTGGGCGTGCTGCTCGGCGAGCTGCTCTCCGGCAAACGCCCCGACGGCGCCGCTTGCGAGCCGCCGCTGGCGCCGGCGGCGATCGACGCTGACCTGCGCGGCATCGTGGCCAAGGCCAGCGCCGAGGACCCGGCTGCGCGCTATGCCACGGTCGAAGCCCTGCGCGACGACCTGGCCCGCTGGCGCGACGGCCGCCCGGTGCGCGCCGCCCGCGACACCGCGCTGTACCGCGTGCGCAAGTTCGTGCGCCGCCACCGCGGCAGCGTGAGCCTGGTGCTGCTGGTGCTCATCGCGCTCGGCGCCTTCGTGTGGCGGCTCGGCATCGAGCGCGATCGCGCCCTCGAGGCGGAGGCGCTCGCCGAACAGCGCAGGCTCGCGGCAGACCAGACCGCGGAAACCGCGCGCGGGGCACTTGAATTCATTGGCGGCGTGCTGGCCGAGGTGTCCGGCGAGCGCAACATCGATGCGCCGATCACCCTTCGCGACGTGCTCGAGCGCGGTGGCGAGCGCGTATCCCGCGAGCTGCCGCCCGATTCGCCCACGCGACCGCTGATCGGGATTTACTTCGGCGACATCCGCGCGCAGATCGGCGACTCGGCCGGCGCCGAACCACTTTTCTCCGAAGGCCTGGCGCGCCTGGAGCGCCTCGGCCTCGACCGTGGTTTGCCGTACGGGCTCGCGGCACGCAGCTACGCATCGGTGCTGGTCGACGTGGGTCGCCTGGAGGACAGTTACGCATGGCTGCGCAGGTCGTCGGCCGCGCTCCGCGCTGACGGTGCCGATGCGCTTGGCGTGGCGGAAGCGGCGATCAGCGACACCCAGCTCGCGATCTTCCAGGAGCGTTTCTCCGATGCCGAACGCGAGGCCCGCGAAGCGACCGCTGCCGCGATTGCCGCCGGCGTACGAGCGCAGACCGTCGCGAGCTTGCAAGTACAGCATTTGGTCGCGCTCAATGCCCAAGCGCGGTCCGGCCCGGCCATCGAGGTCGCCCGCGAGGGCATCCGGCGGCTGGCGGCGAACGGTCTCGCGCGTTCCCTGCACGCCTACCAGTTCGAACAGGAACAGGCCAAGGCGTTGTACGCCGAGGGACGCCTGGTCGACGCGCTGGCGGGATTCGACCGCGCGCGCGATGTATGGGTGCAGGCACGCGGCGAAACCGGATTCCTGCTGATCATCCTCGACGAGTGGCGCACCGCGACGCTGCGCCAGCTCGGCCGCCTCGGCGATGCCCGGCGCGTGATGGAAGCCGGGATGGCGCGCTTTCCGGCCGCTACCGGACGCACGCCGGACGCGCTGAGCCAGCTCGGTCTCGCCGACCTGCTCGCCGAGGAGGGCAACCTGGATCGCGCCGCCGCGCTGGCGCGCGAACTCCTGCGCGTGCCCGACGCGATGCGGGGACTGACCGACAGCCAGCGGCGCGGGACGGTCGCCGGCGCCGGCTGGGTGATCGCACGGTCCGGGGCGTACGCGGAAGGGCGCGCGATCCTTGAAGCGCAAATCGCCGAGTCGAGCGCCGCACTCGGCGCCGACACCCCGATGGTGGCGGCGCATCACCTGCAGCTGGCCGAGGCGGCGCTGCTTGCGGGCGATCTGGCGGTAGCCGGTCGCGCATTGGTTGCCGCCCAGGCGAAGACGGCGCCAAGCCCCCGCCTGGAGCGCTTGCGCGGTCGCCTCGCGCTGGCCGAAGGCCGGCTCGCCGAGGCGGCCACCGAGCTCGAATCGCTCGCGGCGCGCAGCGACCCCAAAACGCCCGTACCGCATGCGATCGCCCAGCTCGATCTCGCTGCGCTGCGCGCGGCCCAGGGCCGCGAGGACGAAGCCCTGGACCTCCTGCGGCGGTTCCTTCCACCGCTACGCGAGGGCGTCCTGCCCGCCGAGCCGGCGCGAGCGCGCGCCGAAGCACTGGCCCTCCGCCTCGGCAGCGTCGACTGAGCGTCGCCCGCGCCGTCGATGATGGTTTCCGCCATCGCATGGCGTGATGGTTTCCCAGTGGGGCTGCGCCCTTTGCGGCCTGCACAAACCGGAAGCCCGCCGTGACCGATCGTCCCGAGGACCTGCTGGCCAGCCGCTTCGACCGCCTCGCCGCGCTGCCGCCGAACCAGCGTGCAGCGGCGCTCGACGCGCTGGCGCTGGTGCCCGAAGAGCGCGCCGAACTCGAGGCCCTGCTCGCCGCCGACGCGATCGAGGACGCGCGGCTCGAACGCGAGATCGCCGACGCGGCGCAGCGGCTGGGCGAATCGGTCGACCTCGCGCCGGAGGCCGGCACCCGGCTCGGCCCGTGGCGGATCCTGCGCGAACTCGGCAGCGGCGGCATGGGCACGGTCCTGCTGGCCGAACGTGCCGACGGCGCGGTCGAGCAGCAGGTCGCGATCAAGCTCATGCGCGGCTTCCCCACCGAGGACGGCCGGCGCCGCCTGCGCCAGGAGCGCCAGGTGCTGGCGCAGCTCGACCACCCGCACATCGCGCGCCTGCTGGACGCCGGCGAGGCGGTCGGTGGCCAGCCGTACTTCGTGATGGAGTACGTCGACGGCGTGCCGGTCACCACGCACGCCGCGCGCGCCGGGCTCGACCGCCGGCCGCGGATCGACCTGCTCGACCGCGTCGCCGAGGCGGTATCGCACGCGCACCAGCGCCTCGTGGTCCACCGCGACCTCAAGCCTTCCAACGTGCTGGTGCGCGCCGACGGCACGCCGAAGCTGCTCGACTTCGGGGTGGCGAAGCTGCTCGAGATCGGCGACAGCGGGGCGGCCACCTCGACGCGCGTGTGGACGCCCGGCTACGCCAGCCCGGAGCAGAAAGCCGGCGAGCCGGTGACCACCGCCACCGACGTCTACGCGCTCGGCGTGCTGCTGCGCGAACTGCTCACCGGCCACCGCCCGGACGGCGTGCCCTGCGATCCGCCGCTGCCCGCGGTACCGGTCGATGCCGACCTCGCCGGCGTGCTCGCCAAGGCCACTGCGGAGGCCGCCGCCGACCGCTACCCCACGGTCGAGGCGCTGCGCGACGACCTCGCGCGCTGGCGCGACGGCCGGCCGGTGCGCGCCGCGCGCGACACCGCGCTGTACCGGGCGCGCAAGTTCGTCGGCCGCCACCGCGGCAGCGTGAGCCTGGTGGTGCTGGTGCTGGTCGCGCTGGCCGCCTTCGTCTGGCGGCTCGGCATCGAGCGCGACCGCGCGCGCGAGGCCGAGGCGCTGGCCGAACAGCGCCGCCTGGTGGCCGAACAGGCGGCCACCATCACGCGCGGCACGCTCGGCTTCTTCACCACCCTGCTCGCCGAGGCGGCACCACACCGCACGCTGGGCGAGCCGATCACCCTGCGCGACCTGCTGTCGCGGCTGGAGTCGCGCATCGAGCGCGAGGTGCCCGCCGGCAGCGCGCAGCGCGCGATCCTGCAGGGCTACGCCGGGGCGATCCATGCCGAACTGGGGCAGTACGGCCTCGCGGCGCAGGCGCTGGAACCCGCGCTGGCCACGCTGCGCGAACGCGGGCTCGAGGGTTCGGCGACCTACGCGGGCCTCGCCGGCGCGATGGCACAGGCGATGTTCGACGCGGCCGACCACGCGGCCGCCGCCCGCTGGTCCAGCGAGGCCGCGCGCGCCTGGCGGGCGGCCGCCGGCAACGACGCGGAGGCGCAGTCCGCGCGCGCCGAGGCCTTGTCCTGGGACGCCTACGCGGCCTACGTCGGCGGCGACTTCGCCACCGCCGCCGAGCGCTTCCGCGAGGCCCTGCGCGAGGCGCCGCCGGTGCCGGGCGATGCGCTGCGCCGCGACCAGCGCGCCGACGACGCCCACCTGCTCGCCGACGCCCTGCAGCGCGACGGGCAGTTCGAGGCCGCGCTGGCGGCGGTCGACGCGATGGTCGCCGAGCTCGAAGCCGCCGGTGGCGGACGCACCACGGGCATGCAGCGCCTGCAGCGCGCGCGCGCGGCCGTGCTGGTCGGCCTCGGGCGGGCGGGCGAGGCACTGGACGCGCTGCAGCGCTCGATCGACTTGCACGTGGCGACCTTTGGCGCCCTGGGCAGCCAATATGAAGGCCTGCTCAACGACCGCGGCAACGCGCTCAAGGAACTGGGCCGCTTCGCCGAGGCGCGTGCCGACCTCGAGCGCTCGCTCGAACTGCAGCGCACCGCACCCGGCTTCCAGCCCGGCAGCGACGCCGCCGCGCGCAACAACCTCGCCTCGGTGTGCGACAGCGAGGGCGACTACGAGTGCGCCGTGCGCGAGTTCCGCGGCGTGCTGGCCGATGTCGGCGACGGCCTCACGGACGACCAGCGCCGCGCGGTGGTGCAGAACCTCGGCCGCGCGCTGGCGCTGTCCGGCCGCCACGATGAGGCCCGCGCGTTGCTCGAGCAGGCGCTGGCCGGCGCGCGGCAGGCGGGTGCTGCGTTCGACATCGGGGCCAGCCTGCTGCACCTGGCGCGCAACGAACTGCTCGCCGCGCGCTGGGAGGCCGCCACCACGCGGGCCGGCGAGGCGCGCGCCGCCTTCGGTGAGCTGGTGCCGCCCAGCCACTACGTGTTCGCCGGCCTCGACCGCATCGAGGGCCTCGCCGCGCTCGGCCGGGGCGATCTTGCGGCCGCCGCACCCGCCATCGAGCGCTACCGCGACGCCACGCTCGCCAACGACGGTGCGGGCAGCCTGTGGGCGCACATCGCCGAATGCGACCTCGCGCGCCTGCGCCACGCGCAGGGCCGCGACGACGACGCGCGCGCGCTGCTGGCCGCGCACCTGCCGCCGCTGCGCGCCGCGCTGCGGCCGACCCACGTCGACCGCGCGGCCGCGGAGGCGCTGGCGGATCGGCTCGGCATCGCGCGATAGCTTCCTTGGCGGCACGGCGTAATCACCGGGACCGCCCACGGAGAATCGCCATGCCCTTTCGCCCGGCCCTCGCCGCGCTCGCCTTGCTGCTCCAGACCTTCGCCCACGCACAGACCTGCGGCCAAGTCGTCAACCGCCCGCTGCGCCTGACCGCCGACCTGCGCTGCCCCGGTCCGGGCCCGGCGCTGGTGC
>DHLY01000125.1:3422-4197 GCA_002405525.1 Proteobacteria bacterium UBA4656 | reverse complement strand
GGGTCGTTGGCCGAGAGCACGACGCCCGTCAGCGCGGCGCGCAGGTCGTCGCACTCGAGGATGGAGTCGACGCCGTAGGTGCCGAGGATGCCGTCGCCGAGCTCGAACACGATGATGTCGGGCTTCTTGGCGGCGAGCTCGGTGATCATGGTGCGGGTGAGCGCCGGGCCCACCGCGCGCGTGGTGGTGATCACGCCGAGGTCGGTGAAGATCATGGAGTTGCGCGCGCCGGCGTCCTCCATGGCGAGGATGTCGCGGCGCAGCGAGACGCCGGTCGCCTTGAAGCAGTCGACCACGAGGCCGCGGTGGCGCATGCGGCTCACCATCGCGCAGGCGGCGGCGGTCTTGCCGGCCTCCATGCAGGTGCCGGCGAGCGCGACCACGGGCACGCCCTGCGCGTCGAGCGGCGCCGCGAGGTCGAGCTTGCGGTAGCCGGCGCGCGCCGGCACACCGATGCGCTCGCCGAGGTACGGGAAGGTGAGCACGACGCCGAGCACGCGGCAGTCGAAGGGCTTGCCCTTGTCGGGGTTCGCCGAATCGCACACGCCGAGCACGCCGCCGATGTTGAGCATCTGGATGACATCGCCCGCGGCGAGCTTCTCGGGCACATGGCCCGAGTAGCCGAACAGCGCCTTGCGGTGGCCGAGCGCGCCGACCACGATGTCGCCCTTGTTCACCTTCGCCATGCGGCCGCTGGTGAGCTCGAGCGTGTTGTAGTTGGCCTTCGAGCTGAGGATCTCGACGACCACCACCACGCCTTCCTCGGACGGGATGT
>DHLY01000125.1:2866-3145 GCA_002405525.1 Proteobacteria bacterium UBA4656 | reverse complement strand
CCGACGATGCGCGAGAAGCCGAGCGCGTCGGCCGGCGTCCATTCGCCGGTGGCCTCGCCGTAGACGCCCTTGGAGGCGGCCATCAGCGAGTACGGGGAATCGGTGCCCTCGACGAAGGCCGAGCCGGGGCGCAGCAGCACCGTCACCGTGCCGGTGACGCGCGCCTGCGACGCGAGGAACAGCGCCTCGATGTCGCGGCAGGCCGGGTCGAGCAGCTGCCCCTCGTGCACCCAGTCGCCGTACGGGCCGGCGAGGGATTCTTTGATGCGCTGCTGGCGC
>DHLY01000125.1:0-2685 GCA_002405525.1 Proteobacteria bacterium UBA4656 | reverse complement strand
GCGGCGGGTGCCTCGAAGGCGACCCGGCCCTTGGTGCCGATGATGGTGTCGCCGAGATGGATGCCGCGGCCGATGCCGTAGGGGCCGGCGATCGCCTCCAAGGCCTCGATGACGGCGACCGGCGACATCGCCGCGCCGTCGAGGCCGCAGGGCACGCCCCGCTCGAAGTGCACCACGATGCGGCGCGGCGGCAGCGGCTTCGAGAACGCGTCGCGCGACAGCACCCAGGCGTCGTCGGGCAGGGTGCCCTGCGAGGTGAGCGTCTCCTTGCCGCCGATGCTCACGCCCCAGAGGCCGCGGTTGATCGAGTAGGCGGCGCCGTGCGGCGGCACGGGCAGGCCGCGCTGCGTGAGGAAGTCGAGCTCCTCCTGGCGCTTGAAGGCGCGGTCGCGCACCGGCGCGATCACCTCGAGCTCCGGCGCGAGCGTGCGCAGCGCGACCTCGAAGCGCACCTGGTCGTTGCCGGCGGCGGTGCAGCCGTGGGCGATGCTGCCGGTGCCGAGTTCGCGCGCCATGCGCGCGATGGTCTGCGCCTGCATGACGCGCTCGGCGCCGACGCAGAGCGGATAGAGCTGGCCGCGGCGTACATTGCCCATGATGAGGAAGCGCAGCACCTGCGCGAAGTAATCGGCGCGCGCGTCGATCTGGTGGTGCGCCGTGGCGCCGAGCGCGAGCGCGCGCTCGCGCAGCGTGTCGGCGGCCGCGGCGTCGATACCGCCGGTGTCCACGGTGACGGTGATGATGGGGCGGCCGTGCTGCTCCTTGAGCCAGGGCACGAGGAACGAGGTGTCGAGGCCGCCCGAATAGGCGAGGACGATGGGCTGGGACATGGGGGTCTCCCGGCTCAGAGCCGGAACAGGTTGCGCAGGCGCGCGACGACCGCGGACTGCGCCGCGGCGGTGTCGGTGGCGATGAAGATGGTGTCGTCGCCGGAGATCGTGCCGACGACCTCCGGCCAGTCGGCTTTGTCGATGGCGGCGGCGACGGTCTGCGCGGAGCCGGTGGCGGTGCGCAGCACCGTGAGCGAGGCCCCGGCGGTGGCGACGCCGAGCACGAAGGGGCGCAGCGCGCCGAGGTCCTCGAGCGGCCGCGTCGCTTCCTGCGGCGCGAGGTAGCGGCCGCCGGCCTTCAGCACGCCGAGCTCCCGCAGGTCGCGGCTGACCGAGGACTGCGTGACCTCGTGGCCGGCCTCGCGCAACAGGCGCACCAGATCCTCCTGCTTGCGCACATGGGCGCCGCGCAGGATGCGCAGGATGGTGGCCCGGCGGCCGGATTGCTGGAGGTCGGTCTGCATAAAAGTGCGCGTATTGTGCATATTGATGCAGGCGCGTCAAGCGATTTCGGAGTCGCCCAGGCCGCGGAGCCCAGGCCGAACAGTTGCCGAGTTGGGACAGCGGCGGGGGCGTTCCTGGCGCCGTTCGATCCGAGGGTGGTCAGCCCGGGCGGGTCGATGCCCTGAACCGGGCAAGAGCCTCGGGCGTCATGTACTTCGCCAGCACCTCGTCGGGGGTGCGGGTCAGGTCGACCACGGTGAGGCAGTCTATCGAGTGGCCGAAGTCGGGATCGATGTTGAAGCCGATCACCCGCCCACCGAGCTTCAGGTACTGACGCAGCAGCACCGGCGCGCCGCGACGGCGCGGATCGTCGCCGGCGGCGATCAGGTCGGCGAGGTCGTCGACCTCGTGCACGCTCGACGCCTCGCGGCCCAGCATCGCGAGCGAACGGACCTCCCGGAACGGCAATCGAGGCCGGACCAACGCCGCCAACAACGGGTCGAAGTGGTGCCAACGCAGGTACCGCACCAGCAAGGCGCGCGACGCTTCGTCGTAATCGGCGCTCACGCTCACCGGACCGATCAGTCGCGCGTGCCGCGGATGTCGGGCGACATATTCGCCGATGCCCCGCCACAGCGCGAGCAGCGAGGTGAAGCTGCGCTGGTATTCCGCGCGCACGAACGAGCGGCCGAGTTCGATCGCCGGACCGAGCAGCCGGAAGAACGGTTCACGGAACTCGAACAGCGTGCTGAGATAGATCGACGCCCGACCGTACCTGCGGCGCAGCTCGTCGATGCGCGCCGCACGGTAGGCGCCCACCACGCATCCGCGCCGGGTGTCCCATGCGACGATGTGGTCGTACCAGCGGTCGTAGCGGTCGAGATCCAACGCCTTGCCTGTGCCTTCGCCGACGGTGCGGAAGGTCTCCTCACGGAGCCGTCCTATCTCGGCGAGCAGCCGCGGGACGGCGCCACCGCTCGCGCAGTACACCTCGAGCGGTCCGAGCACCGCGAGCCTGCCGGCCTCCCCCAAGGCGCGCAGCTCGAACTCCAACTCTTCACGCGGGATCGACGGGGCGACGGGTTCCGCGGCGATCACCGACGCCGACGCCGCGAGCGCTGAACCGGCGGACGGCGCCGCACGCGGCGCTGCCAAAGAATATAACCGCACGCGCAGCAACCGTTCGACCCGACCGGGATCGCCCAGCGCGCCGAGCCGCTCCGCAGCGATCGGTTCGCCGAGACGCAGGTCGAGGCAGGTCCCCCGCTTGTTGGTGACCTCCCGCGGCAGCAGCGCGGTGCGCAGCGCCGGGTGCAGCAAGCCCGCCAGTTGGAATCCCGCACCGTTGCTGCCGTGCACGTAGAGCGGCGCGACCGGCGCGCCTGCAGCGGCGAGCAGCGCCGTGGCGGTG
>DHLY01000116.1:10012-14840 GCA_002405525.1 Proteobacteria bacterium UBA4656 | reverse complement strand
ACATTTGCTTGCAGGTTCCGGCGCGTTCCCTGGCCATCTCCGGCGCCGCGGTGCTGCTGATGGCGGCGCTGATCCTCTATCGCACCAGCGAGGTCGGGCGCGGCGGAGAGGACAACTACGTGATGGTCACCGTCGACCTGTTCACGTCGATCTACGCCTTGTTCGTGCACCTGCTGAACCTGTTCGGCTTCGCCGGCGGCGACGACTGACGTTTGAGCGAGGGCCCAGGGCTCAGGGCTCGGGGCCCCGAAAGAGCCGCGGTGCATCGGGCGCGGCCATCGGCGGGTCGGCCCAAGCGCTGCGCGCGCGCCCAGACCTACAGCCGCTGCGATCACTGCCCAGATCCGCATGCCACGGCTGTCTACTGGGCCCTTAGCCCTGGGCCCACTCGCGTAACCCTCAGGCTCAAGTAACCCTCAGGCGATCAACTCGGCCCCGCCCATGTAGGGCCGCAGCACCTCGGGCACGCGGATCGAGCCGTCGGCCTGCTGGTAGTTCTCCATCACCGCGATCAGGGCGCGGCCGACGGCGACGCCGGAGCCGTTGAGCGTGTGCAGCGGCTCCGGCTTGCCGGTGGCGGCGTTGCGCCAGCGGGCCTGCATGCGGCGGGCCTGGAACGCTTCGCAGTTGGAGCAGGAGCTGATCTCGCGGTAGGTGTCCTGCGCCGGCAGCCAGACCTCGAGGTCATAGGTCTTGGTCGCGCCGAAGCCCATGTCGCCGGTGCACAGCAGCATGCGGCGGTACGGCAGGCCGAGTTTCTCCAGCACCACCTCGGCGCAGCGCGTCATGCGCTCGTGTTCCTCGTAGGACTGCTCCGGGGCGGCGATGCTGACCAGTTCCACCTTCTCGAACTGGTGCTGGCGGATCATGCCCTTGACGTCGCGGCCGTAGGAGCCGGCCTCGGCGCGAAAGCACATCGAATGCGCGGTCATGCGCAGCGGCAGCGCGTCGGCTTCGACGATGGTGTCGGCTACGAGATTGGTGAGCGACACCTCGGCGGTCGGGATGAGGTAACGCTTGATGCCGCCGGTGTCGGTGCTGAACAGGTCTTCCTCGAACTTCGGCAGCTGGCCGGTGCCCTGCATGGCCGATGGCTGCACCAGCAGCGGCACGTTGACCTCGAGGTAGCCGTGCTCGCCGGTGTGCAGGTCGAGCATGAACTGCGCCAGCGCACGGTGCAGGCGGGCGAGTTCCCCGCGCAGCACGGTGAAGCGCGCGCCCGACAGTTTCGAGGCCGACTCGGCGTCGAGCCAGCCCTTGCGCGCGCCGAGTTCGGCGTGGTCCTTCGGCTTGAAGTCGAAGCGTGGCGGTTCGCCGAAGCGGCGGACCTCGACGTTGGCCTTCTCATCGGCACCTTTCGGCACTGAGGCGTGCGGGATGTTCGGCACGCGCAGCGCGATATCAGCGAAGGCCTGCTGAATCTCAGCGAGGCGCGCCTCCGAGGCCTTCAGTTCATCGCCGAAGCCGGATACCTCGACCATCAGCGCGGACACGTCCTTGCCCTTGGCCTTGGCCACGCCGATCGCCTTCGAACGGGTGTTGCGCAGGTTCTGTAGCTCCTGCGTGCGGATCTGGATGGTCTTGCGCTCGGCCTCCAGCGCTTCCAGCGCCGCCACGTCGACCTCGAAGCCGCGGGTGTCGCGCAGGCGCTGGGCGGTGTCGGCCAGTTGGCCGCGCAGAAGGACAGGGTCGAGCATGGCGGGGCGCCGTTTTCGAAAGGAGGCCCGATTATCCGCGCCCCGCCCTGCGCGCCGCAACGCGCGTTCAGCCGCGCAGCAGCAGGCCGGCGCGGAACCCCAGCCAGACCAGCAGCAGGCCGCCGACCAGGGTCGCGCCGAGGTAGGCCGCCAGCAGCGGCGGCTTCGGCGCCCGCGCCAGCAGCAGCACCTCGACCATCAGGGCAGAGTACGTGGTGAAGCCGCCCAGCACGCCGACCATCAGGAACAGCCGCCACCACAGGACCTGCGGGCTGCGCTCGTCCAGCGCGCCGAGCAGGAAGCCCGCCGCCAGCGAGCCCAGGAGGTTCACCGCCAGCGTGCCCCAGGGAAAGCCGCCCTCGGCATGGCGCATCAGCCACTGGCCGACCAGGAAACGCCCGGCCGCGCCGAGTGCGCCGCCGGCCATCACCACCGCGAGTTGCAGGCCGATGCCCGGGCTCATGCCTCGTCGTCCCGCGCGGCACGCGCCGCGCGCAGGGCGTCGAGTTTTTCCTTGATCTTCAGTTCCAGCCCGCGGCCGACCGGCTGGTACCACTGCCGGTCCGCGATTTCGTCCGGCAGGCACTGCTGGCCGATCGCCACCCCGCCCTCGACGTCGTGGTCGTAGACGTAGTCGCGGCCATAGCCAAGTTCCTTCATCAGCTTCGTCGGCGCATTGCGGATTGCCAGTGGCACCGGCAGGGTGCCGGTCTCGGCGACGACCGCGCGCACCGCGCCCAGCGCCTTGTAGGCCGCATTGCTGCGCGGCGCAAGCGCGAGATAAAGCGTGAGCTGGGCCAGCGCCAGTTCGCCTTCGGGCGAGCCCAGCCGCTCGTACGCCTGCCAGGCGTCGACCGCCATCGCCAGCGCGCGCGGATCGCCGAGACCGACGTCCTCGATCGCCATCCGCAGCAGACGCCGCGCGAGGTAGTGCGGGTCGCAGCCGCCGTCGAGCATGCGCACCAGCCAGTACAGCGCGGCGTCGGGATCGGATGAACGCACCGACTTGTGCAGCGCCGAGACCTGGTCGTAGAACTGCTCGCCACCCTTGTCGAAGCGGCGCGTGCGGTCGGCCAGCACCTGGGCCAGGGTCTCGCGCGCGATGCGTCCGTCCTGCGCGAGGTCGGCGGCGATCTCCAGCAGGGTCAGTGCGCGGCGCACGTCGCCGTCGGCCGCGCGCGCGATCTCGTCCAGCGTCTCCTGGTCGACCGACAGCCCGCGCCCGCCGAGGCCGCGCTGCGGATCATCCAGCGCGCGATGCAGGGCGCGCGCGATGGCTTCCGGCGACACCGCGTCGAGCACGTGCACCCGGCAGCGCGACAGCAGCGCCGAGTTCAACTCGAACGAGGGGTTCTCGGTGGTCGCACCGACCAGCACCACCACGCCGCGCTCCACGTGCGGCAGGAAGGCGTCCTGCTGCGCCTTGTTGAAACGGTGCACCTCGTCGATGAAGAGCACGGTGCGCTGGCCGGCGGCGAAGCGCGCCTCGGCCTCGGCCAGCGCCGCACGCACCTCGGCGATGCCCGAGAGCACGGCCGACAGCGCGACGAAATCGGCCTTGGCGTAGTGCGCGAGCAGCAGTGACATCGTGGTCTTGCCGCAGCCCGGCGGCCCCCACAACACCATCGAGTGCACCCGCCCGGCTTCCAGCTCCCGACGCAGCGCGGTGCCGGGCCCCAGAAGTCGCTCCTGACCGACGATCTCGTCCAGCCTGCGCGGCCGCATGCGCTCGGCGAGCGGCTTCAGGCCCTCGGGTTGGGCGAACGGCAAAGGCGTCGGCGGACGGCGCTGCCCGGGCATGGGCGCAGGTTACCGCAGCCCACACGCGGGGTGCATGCCGGCAAGGCGGCTCCCGCGACACTCGCTGTTTCCCACGCCGACGATTCAGTCGCGGATCGGGAACGCCTGCGCGCCCACCACCGGCTCGCCCACCAGATCCGCGCCGTCCGGCACCGCAAACGAAAACGCATCGGGCGCAAATCCCGGGTTGCGCTGCCAGCCGGAGAAACGGATCTCGTTGCGCTGGCCGAGGTGGTCGGTGAGCACCATGCGATCGAGTGCGTTGCCGGCAAAACCGAGATCGCAAGACTGGAAGGCCGGTTCTGCGGCCTTCGATTCCAGCCGCAGCCACTGGAGGCCCTCGGCGTCCGGCCGGGGGCTGATCTTGAACTCTCCATCCAGCAGCGACAGATCGGTCAATACGGTCAGCGGGCTCTGTGCCTCGGCGCCGGACTGGCCGCGCACCGTGACCTGCTCCAGGTCCACGTCGTGGATCCAGACGTTGAGGCCATCGGCGACGATGACCTGCGCGTACGGCGCCTCGTAGACCCAGCGGAACTGGCGTGGCGCCTTCAGTGCCAGCGTGCCGGTGCTGGTCTCCAGTGGCTTGCCGGCCGGGTCACTCACCGTCTGTTCGAAGCGGCCGGTGAGGCCGTCAAGTCCGCGGGAGAACGCGCCGAGCTGCGCGCGCGCGTCGGCGAAGGCCGCGGCGGGGAGGATGGCGGCCAGAAGGAGGGTGAGGCGGGCGGCGAGGCGCATGGGCGGAATTTCCGTGGATTCGGGCGTCGCGGCATGGGACCGCCGACGGGGCGCGCGGTTCAGTCCCTGGGCGGCGGCGGCGCGAGCACCGTTCGGTTGCCGTTGTGTTCCGGCGGGCTGACGATGCCGGCGGCTTCCATCTCCTCGATCAGGCGCGCGGCGCGGTTGTAGCCGATCTTGAGCCGCCGCTGCACGCCGGAGATCGAGGCGCGCCGGGTCTCGGTGACGATCTTCACCGCCATGTCGTACAGCGCATCCAGTTCGCCGCCCTCGCCCTCCGCCGACTGCTCGGGCAGGCCGGTGGGCCCGACGATCATGCCGTTGCCGAGGTCCTGCACCTCCTCCAGCACGCCCTGCACGTACTCGGGCCTACCTTGGCGCTCCTTGAGGTGCTTGACCACGCGGTGCACCTCCTCGTCGCTGACGAAGGCGCCGTGGACGCGTTCGGGGGTGGCCGTGCCTGGCGGCAGATACAGCATGTCGCCGTGGCCGAGCAGGGTCTCCGCGCCAGATTGATCGAGAATCGTGCGCGAGTCGATCTTGCTGGAGACCTGGAAGGCAATGCGGGTCGGGATGTTGGCCTTGATCAGGCC
>DHLY01000116.1:657-9823 GCA_002405525.1 Proteobacteria bacterium UBA4656 | reverse complement strand
AGTTCCTCCACCTTCTTGCCGACGATCATCATCATGTCGGCGAACTCGTCGATCAGCACGACGAGGTAGGGCAAGGGTTCCAGCGGCTGCGCGGTTTCGCCCGGGGCGTCGTCGCGCGGCACGAACAGCGGGTCCATCAGGGGCTGGCCGGCGTCCTGCGCGTCCTTGACCTTGCGGTTGAAGCCGGCGAGGTTGCGCACGCCGACCGCGGCCATCAGCTTGTAGCGGCGCTCCATCTCGGCCACGCACCAGCGCAGCGCGTTGGCGGCGTCCTTCATGTCGGTGACCACGGGCGCGAGCAGGTGCGGGATGCCCTCGTAGACGGACAGTTCCAGCATCTTCGGATCCACCATCAGGATCCGCACGTCCGTGGCCGAGGCCTTGTAGAGCAGGCTCAGTACCATGGCGTTGAGCGCCACCGACTTGCCGGAGCCGGTGGTGCCGGCGACCAGCAGATGCGGCATGCGGCCGAGATCCACCACCACCGGCCGGCCGCCGATGTCCTTGCCCAGCGCCAGCGACAGCGGCGAGGACGCCTTGTCGTACTCCTTCGAGCGCAGGATCTCGGACAGGTACACGGTCTCGCGGCTGGCGTTGGGAATCTCCAGCCCGATCACCGTCTTGCCGGGGATCACGTCGACCACGCGCACGCTGACCACCGACAGGCCGCGCGCGATGTCCTTGTCGAGGTTGCTGATCTGGCTGCCGCGGATGCCCGGGGCGGGCTGCATTTCGAAGCGAGTGATCACCGGTCCCGGATAAACGCCGACCACCTGGGCCTCGATACGGAAATCCTTCAATTTCAGCTCGACCTGCCGCGACAGCGCCTCCAGGGTCTCCGGCGAATAGCCTTTGGCCTGGCGCTTCGGCTCGTCAAGGAGCGAAAGCGGCGGGATCGCACCCTCGGGCAGCGCCGCGAACAGCGGAATCTGCACCTCGCGGGTGGCGCGTTCGCTCTTCTCGATCGGATCCGCCTTGGGCTCGATCCGGATCGGCTCGCGGCGGCTCTGCCGCACGGTCTCCACCTTGCGCACTTCCTCACGCTCGGCGCGCATCTGCTGTGCGCCCCTCCAATCGCGCACGCCGCGCCCGATGCGCAACAACGCCGCCCCCGCCGCCAGGGCCATCGCGCCGGTCCGGTCCATCACCCGGAACCACGACACGCCGGTGGTGAGGGTCAGGGCGACCGCGAACAGTCCGAGCAGGAACAGGGCCGTGCCCAACTGCCCGAAGCCGCGTTCCAGCAAGCTGCCGAGCAGCTGGCCGAAGATGCCGCCGTGGCCTTCGCCGAAGGCCCCGCCGCTGCGGGTGTGCAGCCATCCGAGACCCGCGGCGCTCGCCAACAGGGCCACGCTGCCGACCAGCCGCACCGGCGGATCGACCTTCAGCGCGTCATCGTCGTCCGAACCGCGCAGCAGCCGCCAGCCGCCGAACAGCAGCAAGGCCGGCAGGAGAAACGCGGCAATGCCGATGAAGTACAGCCCCGTGCTGGCGGTCCATGCGCCGACCAGACCGCCGATGTTGCGCACCGCGGCAACCGGCGCACTCTGCCCCCAGCCGGGATCGCGCAGGTCGAAACTCACCAGGCAGACCATCAGCCAGACCACCAGCGGAAGCAGCAGCAGCGCTGCCGCCTCGCGCAGGCGACGATCAAGGCCGGAAGCCGGCGAGAGAGTGTCCTTGGAGGGTCGCGCCACCAGGTGAAGTTACCTTCAATTTGCCTTGTAACGCAATGATCCAGAAGCGTTTCAGCCCAGCATGCCTTGCAGGGCGGGATGCACCAGTCGCCCCTGCTCGACGTTGATGCCGCGGCGCAGGGGCTGGTTGTCCCGCCAGCCGCCAGCGGCGAGCTTCTGCACGAACGGCAGAATCGCCGCGCAGATCGCGTGCGAGGACGTCTGAGGGACCGCGCCAGGCATGTTGGTCACCGCGAAATGGGTCACGCCGTGCTCGACATAGGTCGGGCTGGCGTAGGTCGTCGGACGCGTGGTCTCCACGCAGCCGCCCTGGTCGACCGAGATGTCGACGATCACCGAACCGGGCTCCATACCCTTGACCATCTCGGCGGCGATGACGTGGGGCGCCCTGGCGCCGGTGACCAGGACCGCGCCGATCACCAGGTCGGCGTCGCGCAGTTCGCGGGCGACGGCTTCCTCGTAGGGGTACAGGGTGGTGACGTTCGAACCCAACGCCATCATCTGCGCCATCCGGTCCTGGCGTTTCTCGAACACCACCACGTTGGCGCCGCCGGCGGCGGCCAGCTGGGCCGAGTTGCCGCCCGCCGCGCCCGCGCCCAGCACCACCACTTTGCCGCGCTCGGTCGACGGCAGGCCGCCGAGCAGCTTGCCCTTGCCGCCAGCCGGCTGATGCAGCAGGTGGGTGCCGATCTGCACTGCGATCCGGCCGGCGATGATCGACATCGGGGCCAGGAGCGGCAGGTCGCCGTTGTCCATTTCGACCGTCTCGAAGGCCACGCCGGTGAGACCGATCGCGAGCAATTTGCGGGTCAGCTCCGGCTCCGGTGCGAGATGGAGGTAGCAGAACAGCAGGTGGTGGCTTTTCAGGAGCGCCAAGTCGCCGGCGATCGGCTCCTTCACCTTGACGATCAGTTCGCCCTTCTCGTAAACCGCGGCGGCGTCGGGCGCGATGCGCACGCCGACGCGGGTGTAGTCGGCGTCGGCGAAACCGCTCTTGGTGCCGGCGCCCGACTCGACCCAGACCTCATGGCCGCGGCGCACGAGGTCGGCACACGCGGCGGGCACCAGGGCGACGCGGCCCTCCAGGGTCTTGGTCTCGCGCGGGACACCGATACGCATGCAGACAACCTCCCAAAAGAAAACGCCGCTCGCGCGGCGCATGGTTCGACCAGCCCGTCATCGCGGGCAGCAAGCCTTGATTCCCGACGCGACCCGCCCCATCCTGCGCGTTCCGCCGGCGCAAGCGCCGACCTCGCGCCATGCACGGAAAGTATACATGAGCAAGCATGCCCGCCTCCTTATCCTGGGCTCGGGTCCGGCCGGCTACACCGCCGCGGTGTACGCCGCGCGAGCGAACCTTGCGCCGGTGATGGTGACCGGCCTCGAGCAGGGCGGGCAGCTCATGACCACGACCGACGTCGACAACTGGCCGGGCGACGTCGAGGGCCTGCAGGGCCCCGACCTGATGGACCGCATGAAGCGCCATGCCGAGCGATTCCACACCGAACTGGTGTTCGACCAGGTGATCGAAGCCGACCTTTCCCGACGCCCGTTCAGGCTGCGCGGCGACAACGGCACCTACACTTGCGACGCGCTGATCATCACCACCGGAGCCAGCGCCAAGTACCTTGGTATCGAGTCCGAAACCAGGTTCCGCGGCCGCGGCGTGTCGGCCTGCGCGACCTGTGACGGGTTCTTCTATCGCGAGCAGGACGTGGCGGTGATCGGCGGCGGCAACACCGCGGTCGAAGAGGCGCTGTACCTGTCCAACATCTGCCGCAAGGTCACCCTCGTCCACCGCCGCGACCGGCTCAAGTCGGAGAAGATCCTGCAGGATAAGCTGTTCGAGCGGCAGCGGCAGGGCAAGGTCGAAATCATCTGGAACCACCAGGTGGACGAAGTGCTGGGCGACGACTCCGGCGTGATCGGCGTGCGCATCGCCTCGACCACCGACGGCGCCAAGCGCGACCTGGTCGTCAACGGCGTGTTCATCGCCATCGGTCACACGCCCAACACCGGCATCTTCGAGGGCCAGCTCGAGATGCGCAACGGCTACATCCGCATCCGCAGCGGCCTCGACGGCAGCGCCACCGCCACCAGCGTGCCCGGCGTGTTCGCCGCCGGCGACGTGGCCGACCAGGTGTACCGCCAGGCCATCACCTCGGCCGGCTTCGGCTGCATGGCGGCGCTGGACGCGGAGAAGTTCCTCGACGCGCACTGAGCGGCGCCCCGCGCATGGCCGCGCTCGAGTCCCGCGCTCTGGCCGGCCTCGGCGCGGGCCTCGCGCCGGCCTGGAACGCGCTCGGGCACGACGGCAATCCGTTCCTCTCGCATGCCTTCCTGCATGGGCTCGAAGCCGACGGCTGCCTGCGCGCCGACCTCGGTTGGCGCGCGCACCACCTGACCCTGTGGCGCGACGGGCGGCTGGTGGCCGCCGCACCCGCCTACCGGAAGATGAATTCTCACGGCGAGTTCGTGTTCGACCACGCCTGGGCCGACGCGTGGGAGCGCAGCGGGCTGCCCTACTACCCGAAACTGCTGTGCGCCGTGCCCTACACCCCGGTCACGGGGCCGCGCCTGCTGGTCGCGAAGGGCGAGCCCGACGGCACCCGGCAGGCCCTGGCGCGCGCGTTGGCGGACGAGGCGCAGGCGCGCGGCTGGTCGGGCGCGCACGTCAACTTCCCCCGCGACGATGATTCGGCCGCACTCGCCGCGGCCGGCTGGCTGCGCCGCGAGGATGTGCAGTTCCACTGGCGCAACCGCGGCTGGGCCACGTTCGAGGACTTCCTCGGCGCGCTGAACGCCAAGCGCCGCAAGGAGATCCGCCGCGAGCGCGCGCGGGTCGCGGCCGACGGCTGGTCGTTCGAGGCCCTGCCCGGCTCGGCGCTGGACGCCGCGAGCGTCGACCGGCTGCATGGGCTCTACGTGGGCACCTTCGCCGACAAGGGCAACTACCCTGCCCTGACGCGTGCGTTCTTCGAACGCCTCGCGCGCGATCCGGACGATCCGTTGCTGGCGGTCATCGGGCGCCGCGGCGGGCGGATCGGGGCGATGGCGCTGTGCCTGCGCGGCGGCGGCACGCTGTACGGACGCTACTGGGGCGCCGACGATCCCACGCCCGGGCTGCACTTCGAGGCCTGCTACTACCAGGGCATCGACTGGTGCATCCGCCACGGCATCGCCGTGTTCGAGCCGGGCGCCCAGGGCGAGCACAAGATCGCGCGCGGCTTCCTGCCCGCGACCACGACCTCGTGGCACTGGCTGGTCGATCCCGTGTTGCGCGCGGCCGTCGCGCGGGCCCTGGCGCGCGAGCGCCTCGCCGTGGCCGGCTACGCCGCGGCCGCCGCGGCGCATTCACCGTTCGCGGAGCGCTCGTGACCCTGCGCCTGCCCTGGCTGGCCGACGATCCGCGCGCGCCGTTCCCGCCGCCGGCCGAGGCGCTGCGCCACCCCAACGGGCTGCTCGCCGCGGGCGGTGACCTCACGCTGCCGCGCCTGCTCGCGGCGTACGCGCGCGGCATCTTCCCGTGGTACGGCCCGGGCGAGCCGATCCTGTGGTGGTCGCCGGACCCGCGCTGCGTGTTCCACACCGACCGCATGCATGTGCCGCGGCGACTGGCGCGCACCTTCGCGCGCAGCCCGTGGACCGTGGTCGCCGACCGCGACTTCGGCGCCGTGATCGAGGCCTGCGCGGCGCCGCGCGAGGGCTCGCACGGCACCTGGATCGTGCGCGAGATGCGCGAGGCGTACCTTGCGCTGCACCGGGCCGGATACGCCCACAGCATCGAGGCCTTCGACGGCGGGCAGCGGGTCGGCGGCCTGTACGGGGTCGCGCTGGGGCGGATGTTCTTCGCCGAATCGATGTACAGCGCGCGCAGCGGGGGCTCGAAGGCGGCCCTGCTGGGGCTCGCCTTCCGGTTGCGCGAGTGGGGCTGGCCGCTGCTCGACGCGCAGGTGCCTTCCGACCATCTGTCCACGCTCGGCGCGCGGGAAATGCCCCGCGCGGCCTTCCTCTGCGCCCTGCCCGCGCTGGTCGCACAGCCGGAGCCGCCGGGCGACTGGGCCGCGCGCTTCGGCGAGTTGCCGGTGCCGGCGCTCGCAAGCCCCTGAGCGGCCGAACTTTCGCCCACGGGTCAACCGTGGAATAATCCGCCGCCGCTTTGGCACCCCCCAGCCAGCCCCGATGTCCAAAGACGATCAGATCGAAATGGAAGGCACGGTCCTCGAGAGCCTCCCGAACACCATGTTCCGGGTCAAGCTCGAGAACGGCCATGTCATCACCGCCCACATCTCCGGGCGCATGCGCAAGAACTACATCCGCATCCTCACCGGCGACAAGGTGAAGGTCGAGATGACGCCCTACGACCTGACCAAGGGTCGGATCACGTATCGCATGAAGTAAGCCCCTCGGGTCACTCGAAGCCGTCGGCGAACAGCGGCGGCACGCCGGGCACCAGGCTCGGCACGGCCAGGGCGGCCGGGTTGCCGGACCGCGCCGGCGCCAGGTCCACCGTCCCCGCCACCGGCGCCGCCGAGCTCTCGAACGAGAACGCGTGCAGCGTGCCCCAGTCGAGGCTGTTGGCGACCGCGGGCGCCGTGAACACCACCCGCCCGCCCGCCGTGGCGCCGCTCCAGTCGTTGCCCGGATCGCGGTCGAGGTCGAAGGCCTGCAGGGCCGAGACGCCGCCGCCCGCCGGCACCGGCACCGAGAAGGCCCCGATGCCGCGCGCGTCGAGCACCCGCAGGTCGGGCTCGGCGCCCTCGGTCACCGCGCGCGCGAAGTCGAGGTTCAGCACCGCGTAGTCGTAGCGCCAGCGCGCGCCGACCGGCGTGGCGCGCACCGCGACCCGCAGCGTGCCCTCGGCCGTCGCCACGGTGGCGCTGCGCGCGGTCCCCGTCGCGTCCGGCGCGACCCAGGCATCGAGCGCGGGCCCGTTGCGGAAGGCGCCGCCGGGCACCGCGTCCATGCGCCAGTAGCCGCTGCCGGGCGCGGTCGCGATCCAGTTCGGCGCGATCTCGACGAAGCCCATGGTGTTGAACAGGTCGATGTCGTCGCGCACCACGTACCAGGCCTCGAGGAACCAGCGCGCGCCGGGGTTGGACGCGGGCTCGAGGTCGGCCTCGCGCGCGACGAGGCGCTGGTAGTAGCCCTGCTCGGGCGGCGGTGGCGGCGCGTAGTCCTGCACGCCGTCGCAGCCCGGGCCGCCTCCCGCGCCGACATCGTCCCAGGTCGACCCGCAGCGCGCCCAGATGCCGCGCGCGGGGATGATCTCGCTGCGCGGGGCGAGGTAGTACTCGAGGTCGTTGCTGCTCGCGGTGTATTCGTCCGCGCAGCCGCGACCGAGCACGTGGCCGCCGGAACAGGTCGGGTCAGTGCACAGGAAGTTGGTGCTGAACCACGCGTGCTTGGCGCCCGAGCGGCCGACCTGCACGATCCGCCCGTCAGCGCCAAGCCGGTACAAGTTCCAGACCAGGATCGGGTGCTGGTCGTTGTCGTAGGGCGGATAGCGGTGCGGGAACGCGCCGAGGAATTTTTCGTACCAGGGCACGTCGGCGGTCCAGTCCTCGTCGCTGTTGCGCAGGAGCGCGCTGGGCGCGATCACCACCTCGCCGTCGTCGCCGCCGGGACCGTCGCAGACGTCGAACGGCGGCGCCCGGTCAGTACTGCGCCGGCAGCGCAACTGCTGCACGCTCATCGCGATCAGCCGCACGTCCGTTTGCCTGCCGCCGCTGCCGTGCCATACGGGTGCGGCGCAGGACTTGGGCACCGCGGGCACCGGCGAGCGCGCTTGCAGCCCGGCGTCGAGCACGAGGTCTCCGGCGACCAGCCCGGCGAGTTCGGGATCACCGGCGAACGCCGCCAGCGCGGGGCCGATGCGCAGGTCCACGGTGGGCATCCGCAGCCGCCCGCCGGATTCGTCCAGCCGGTACATCATGCGCTCGGCGACGAACCAGGTGCGGCCGAGCGCATCGCGCAGCGCCAGCGTCGGCGGGTCCGCCGCCCCGGCCTCCAGCGCGAACCAGTCGACCCGCGCCACGCGACCGGCGCGGCGCAGGGTGAAGCCCGCGCGCGTGGTCAGCGCGCCTGCGCCGAAGCCGCGGATCGTGCCCCAGTCGGCGCGGAAGGCGAGCGCGTCGTCGCGCAGCGGGTAGCGCACCGCGCCGTGCACATCGGCGTCCTGCGGCGGGGCGAGTTCGACGCCGAACTGGCGCAGCAGGTCGTGGTTGAAGCGGATCCGCAGTTCGCCGCCCTGCGCGGCCCAGTCGCGCATGCCCGCGGCGGCCGGCGCAGTCGCCGCCAGCGCCGGGGCCGCGGCCTGCACGGCGTGAGGCGCCAACCCGAGCGCGCAGGCCGCCAGCACGAGGCGTCGCACGATGGACGCTGGGGCAACGCCGCGGCCGGGCCTGCGCACGACGGTGGCCTCAGCGCGCCGGCGTGCTGCTGCGCTGCACGTCGGCCAGCGTCACCGGCGGGGATCGGCCCGACGCCACCCACTGGTCGTAGGCGAACTGGCCGCGGGTCTGCGTGCGCGGACCGGTGGCCAGCGGCGCGCGGTCGTCGGCGCACATCAGGTTCTCGCTGGGGATGGCGCGCTCGACGGCCTGGTTGCGCAGGAACTCGAGGTACTCGCGGGTCGCGACCTGGTGGCGCAGGCGCGCCTGCACCGTGACCGGCAGCGGCGTGCCCGCCGGCACCGGGATCGCGTAGGCGCGGTCGTCCCAGTGCGCGAGAACGCCGGAGCCCGGCGCGGTCTCCGGGTAGCGGCCGATCGGCAGCGGGCGCAGTTCCAGGTCGGCCCCGCCGCGGAAGCCGCGCGGCGGGATGCGGTTGTCCTTGGCGATGCAGTCGTTGCGCGCGAAGTGGAACATCGGCCGGCCCTGCGCGTCCTCGGTCTCGCAGGAAGGTACGGGCGCGGCGGCGTTCCAGATGCCCTGCTTGACCTCGTAGACCGCATCGTCGCGGTCGATGGCCAGCGCGCCGGTGGTCGCGTCGTAGGCGTTGCTGCGCCAGAACACCTGGCCACCCGCGCCGCGGGCCTCGAGTTCCAGCCACATGCGCCGCCCTTCGCTGTAGCCGGAGGGCAGCTTGTGGCCGGCGAGGTTGGTGACGCGCACCGAAGCCTGCAGCGTGCCCGGGGCGGCGGCCAGCGGCGACAGGGTGAGTTGGACGCTGGCGCTGCGCTGGAGCATCGCCGTCGCCGCGCTGGCCGCCTGTGCAAACGCCTGCTGACGGTTCGGACCCAGGGCCGAACCGTAGAGGTTCGAGAGCACGCCCGGCATCCACGCGTTGGCACCGGCGAACTCGTGGATCCCGAGGTTGCCCGCGCGCGAGCCCTGCGGGTTCTGCTGGCAGGCGCGGGCCTGCGGTTCGGGCGCCTGCGGCATGTGGCACGACTGGCACGTCTCGCCGAAGCGCGCCAAGTCGCCGCGCGGCTCGTCCAGTGCCATGCCGTCGGCGAAGATGCGGTC
>DHLY01000116.1:0-535 GCA_002405525.1 Proteobacteria bacterium UBA4656 | reverse complement strand
GATGCGGTCGGCGAAGGCGCTGGCCCGCCACTCGGCGTAGGTCCGCTCGATCGGAAACGCGATGCCTGAGTCGCTGCCGTCCGGCAGGATCAGGGTCTTGAGCGGCCCGGCGCTGGTGACCGGGGTGGAAATGTCGTGGCAGGCCGCGCACATCTCGCTGCGCTTGACCCAGGTGGAGAACGCGGCGGCGTGCGGCGCCGGGTCGATCCCCGCCTCGGGATAGCGATAGGGCCCGATCCGGCACGGGCCGAACGCATCGGGCTGGCCATCGCCGTCGCTGTCGCAGTTCTGGTCGTCGACCCACAGGTTGCCGTTGTGCTGGCGCGCCGTCTGGCCGGCCGGGCCGGTTTCGCGCAGGCGGTGGCAGAAGTGGCAGCCGACGCCGTCGAAGTCGTTGCCCAGTTCGTCCTCGTCGTCGTGGTCGCCCTGCATCTTGCAGCCGTCGCTGCCGTCGATGGCCGCGCCGGTCGCGGTCTTGGCGACGCGCCCGCCATACCACGCCGACGGGGTGTGGCAGCGCAGGCAGAAGTCCCCG
>DHLY01000100.1:157021-157592 GCA_002405525.1 Proteobacteria bacterium UBA4656 | reverse complement strand
TCGGCGCTGGTCCTCAACAACCACGCGACGGCCGCAGGGACCGGGCGGATCCGCCTCGCCGAGGACACCCGGACCGCCTCGATCAGCCCGAACAACAACCTCGGCTGGCTGCTGGTCAACGGCGCGAGCCACACCATCGAAGGCGCGGGCAACCTCGCGGTGCGACTGCACAACGACGGGCTGGTGCACGCCAACGTCCCGGGGCGCACGCTGCTGGTCAACGCCGCCCATCCGGTGACCAACAACGCCACCTTCCGCGTCTCCGGGGGCGCAACGCTCAACATCGGGCAGAGCAATGGCGCCATCGCCTTCGAGCAGTCGTCCGCCGGCCGCATCCTGGTCGAGGCCGGGTCCACCCTGCTGCTCAACAACGCCGGCAACGACGGCATCCGCGGCGGCGAGATCACCACCGTCGGCAGCGGCCAGGCCCTGGTGCAGTCGCAGGGCACGCGGATCGAGGGCGTCACGCTCACCACCGGATCGCGACTCGGCTTCATCGGCAACGCCGGCATCTTCATCGGCCCGACCGGCATGACCAACCACGGGCTGATCGCGACCGGCCCCTCGGGCT
>DHLY01000100.1:156189-156824 GCA_002405525.1 Proteobacteria bacterium UBA4656 | reverse complement strand
CGGCGGCGGCGGCTACGCGATGGTCAACGCGGCGGGCCACACGATCGGCGGCGTCGGCACCATCGCGCTGGCACTGACCAACCGCGGCACCCTGCTGGCCGACCGCAAGGGCGCCAGCACCGGGGCCACGGAGTTGCGCCTGCAAACCTCGCCGCAGGCGAACGAAGGCTTGATCGCCGCGACCGGCGGCGGCGTGCTGACCCTGTTCCAGACCCCGCTCACCCAGACCGCGACCGGCGTGCTCGAGGCACGCGATGGCTCGGCCGTGCTGCTGTCCGGGAGCACGGTCGCCGCCGCGGTGACCGGCGGCACGCTGCGCACCCAGGGCAGCGGCGTGATCGCCGCCGCCGGCGGCAACGACCGGCTGGTCGACCTGCGCATCGACACCGGCGCCCGAGTGCTGGTGCCGTGTGCGCTCACGCTCGACCTGGGCGGCACCATCACCAACGACGGCACGATCACCGTCGACAACAGCGGCTGCGGGCCGAACTTCGCCAACCTGCGCGCCACCGGCGACACCACGCTCGGCGGCAGCGGCGCCGTGCGCCTGCTGGCCAACGCCGCCGGCGCGCCGGTGCGCCTCGTGGGCCAGGGCGGGCGGCTCACGCTGGGGCCGGCGCAGGCGCTCACCGGCA
>DHLY01000100.1:155074-155946 GCA_002405525.1 Proteobacteria bacterium UBA4656 | reverse complement strand
CTCGCGGCCAGCACGGTGTTCGACCTCGACATCGCCAGCGCCACCGCGTTCGACCGCATCGACGGCAGCGGGGCGATCACCCTCGACGGCACGCTGGCGGTGACCCTGTCACCCGGCTACATGCCGACGGTGGGCACCGCGTTCGAGTTCGCGGTCGGCAGCAGCGTCTCCGGGCGGCCGCACACCATCGTGCTGCCGGCGGCCATCACCGCCGATGCGCGGGTCGAAGTGCTCGCCGACCGGGCGCGGCTGTCGATCACGCCGCCGATGTTCGCCGACGGCTTCGAGTGAGCGCGGCGCGCCGGCGGCGCGGGCGACAGCACCGCGCCGCCGGCGTAGACTCGCGCGATGGCCACCGAACTCAGCACCCTCGACTTCGCGCTCGACCCGTCCGACCACGAGCGCCTGTCCAACCTCTGCGGGCCGTTCGACGAGCACCTGCGCCAGATCGAACTGCGCCTCGGCGTCGAGATCGCCAATCGCGGCCAGCTGTTCCGCGTGATCGGCACCGCGCACACCGCTCGGCTGGCCGAGCGCGTCCTGCGCGCGGCCTGGGAGCGCACGCTCGACGAACCGCTCGACGGCCATGCGCTGAACCTGTTGCTGCAGGAGTCCGGCATCGAGCAGCTGGCCGCGCGCGACGCCGGCTCGGCGCAGTCGGTCGAGATCAAGGTCAAGCGCGGCATGATCCGCGGCCGCGGCCCCAACCAGGCCGCCTACCTGCACGCCATCGCCACCCACGACATCTCGTTCGGCGTCGGGCCCGCCGGCACCGGCAAGACCTACCTCGCGGTGGCGATGGCGGTCGACGCGCTGCAGGAAAGCCGCGCGCAGCGCATCGTGCTGACCCGCCCCGCGGTCGAGGCCGGCGA
>DHLY01000100.1:136697-154863 GCA_002405525.1 Proteobacteria bacterium UBA4656 | reverse complement strand
GGAGATGCTCGGCTTCGACAAGGTCGCCAAGCTGATCGAGCGCAACGTGATCGAGATCGCCCCATTGGCCTTCATGCGTGGGCGCACGCTCAACGACGCCTTCGTGATCCTCGACGAGGCGCAGAACACTTCCGTCGAGCAGATGAAGATGTTCCTGACCCGGATCGGCTTCGGGTCCTGCTGCGTGGTCACCGGCGACCTGACCCAGGTCGACCTGCCGCGCTCGCAGCCCTCGGGCCTGCGCCACGCGATCGAGGTCCTGCGCGGCGTGAAGGGGATGAGC
The DNA here is from genome assembly GCA_002405525.1 of Proteobacteria bacterium UBA4656. GTDB lineage: Bacteria > Pseudomonadota > Gammaproteobacteria > Xanthomonadales > Ahniellaceae > UBA4656. Next base: position 154,580 of record DHLY01000100.1, on the reverse strand, counting down.
TTCACCTTCTTCACCGCGCGCGACGTGGTGCGCCACCCGCTGGTGGCGCGCATCGTGGAAGCCTACGAGCGGCACGAGAACCGCGACGCCCAGGGCTGATGGGCTCGCTCGCCTCAGCCGCCGCGCACCGGCGGCTCGTCGACCTCGATCGAAGCCAGCACCGGCTCGCGGCCGCCGTGTCGGCGGTACACCCGCAACTGGTAGACGAAGGTCAGCACCTGCGCCACCGCGCGATAGAGCTCGGCCGGGATCTCCTGGCCGAGCTGCACACCGCGATACAGGGCGCGCGCCAGCGGCGGCGCGGACACCACCGGCACCTTGTGCCGCTCGGCCAGCTCGCGGATCGCCAGCGCCACCAGGTCCTGGCCCTTGGCCACCACGCGCGGCGCGCGCATCCGGCCCTGCTCGTACTTCAGCGCCACCGCGTAGTGGGTCGGGTTGACCAGCACCACGTCCGCGCCGGGCACCGCCTCCATCATCCGCCGCTGCGCCATTTCGCGCTGCAGCTGGCGCACCCGGCCCTTGATCTCCGGGCTGCCCTCGAGTTCCTTCATCTCGCGGCGAACTTCCTCGAGCGACATCCGCAGCCCGCGCCGGTGGCGCCACCACTGGAACGGCACGTCGAGCAGCGCGATCAGCCCCAGCGACGCCGACAGCGCCATCAGCGTCCAGCCGACGATCGACAGCGCGTGCAGGATGCCGGCATGGTCCGGCTCGGCGACCAGGCCGACGATGGCGTCGATCTGCGAGTACAGCGCGACGAACGCGACCGCGCCCACCACCCCGACGCGCAGCAGCGACTTCGCCACCTCACCGAGGGCGGGCAGCGAGTACAGGCGCTTGAATCCCGCAACCGGATCGATGCGCTCGATCTTCGGCGCCAGCGCCTTCGGCGCGAAGTTGAGCCCGCCGAGGGCCAGCGTGCCGGCGATCGCGGCGACCAGGCCGGCGGCGATCAGCGGCGCGCCGATCAGCAGCAATTCGATCGCCACCGCGGCGAAGTGGGCGACCGGCCCGCCGGCGTCCTCGACCGCCTGCAGGTCGAAGGCGAGCGCGTCGCGCAGCACCGCCACCAGTCGCTCGCCGAACGGACCGGCCATCGCCAACGCCAGCCCGCAGCAGGCGAGCGCCATCGTCGCGCCGGCCAGCTCTCGCGATCGCGGGACCTGGCCCTCCTCGCGCGCCTCGCGCAGGCGTTTCTCGGTCGGATCGAGGGTCTTGTCGTCCTGGCTGTCGCTGTCGGCCATCGGCGCGTCCTCAGTGCAACCAGCCGGCGGCGGCGGCCAGCGCCTCGCGCACCAGGGCAAGGAAAGGTTCGGCCATCGCCGGCACCACGACGATCAGCAGCGCGAGCCCGGCGAACAGGGTCGCCGGCAGGCCGGCCTGCAGCGGGTTCAGTGCCGGCGCGGTCCGGCCGAGCACGCCGAAGACGAGGTTGATCACCAGCATCGCAACCACCAGCGGCAGCGCGAGCTGCGCGCCGACCAGCAGCACGCGACTCATGAACCCCAGCAGCTCGGGCGCGAAGGCCGCGGGGCTCGGTGCGGACCCGGCGGGCACCACGTTGAAGCTGTCGGCGAGCAGCTCGACCAGGGCCAGGTGGAGGCCGGTGCTGAAGAAGAGCAGGCCACCGACAATCAGCAGCAACTGGCTCATCAGCGGCCCGGTGACGCCGGACAGCGGATTGGCCATCTGCGCGAACGCGAGGCCCATGCCCTGGGCGATCAGCTCGCCGGCCACCGCGGTGGCCTCGAAAGCCAGCTGCAGCGCCAGTCCGATCGCCACGCCGGCCACCACCTCGCGCGCCGCGGCGGCAAACCAGTCCGCGGACAGCGGCTCCGGCATGGCCGAAGGCGGCAGCAGCGGCGCCAGCGCGAGTGTCAGCCCGGCAGCGAGCAGAAAGCGCACGCGGCGCGGCACCACTGCGGAACCGAGCAGCGGCATCACCATCAGCACCGTGCCGATGCGCAGGAACGGCCACAGCGCGGCCGACAGCAGGTCGAAAATGCGCTGACCGTCGACGATGATGGCTTCGGGCCCGGACACCCCGTCAGCCCACCAGCTGCGGGATGCGCGCGATCAGCGACGACACCCAGTTGGTCAACTGACCGAGCATCCATGGCCCGGCGAGGGCGACCACCAGCACCAGGACCACCAGCTTGGCGACGAAAGAGATGCTCTGCTCCTGCACCTGGGTCACGGCCTGCAGCAGACCGACCGCGATGCCGGCGACGAGCTCCGCCAGCAGCAGGGGACCCGCGATCAGCAGTCCGATGCGCAGCGCCAGCTGGATCTCGCCGAGGGCGACCTCGGGGGTCATGTGCCGGCCACCTTGAAGCTCGCGGCCAGCGAGCCCACCACCAGCGCCCAGCCGTCGACCAGCACGAACAGCAGGATCTTGAACGGCGCGGACACCAGCATCGGCGACATCATCATCATGCCCATCGACATCAGGATGCTGGCGACCACGAGATCGATCACCACGAAGGGCACGAACAGCAGGAAGCCGATCTCGAACGCGGTGCGCAGTTCCGAGGTCAGGAAGGCAGCGACCAGCACCGGGAAACGGACCTCCTCCGGCGAGGCCCACGATTCCACGCCGGCGAGCCGGGTGAACAGCATCAGGTCGTTCTCGCGGACGTTGGCGAGCATGAAACCGCGGAACGGTTCCAACGCGGCGGAGAATGCGGCATCGAGCGGCAGACTGCCGTCGAGGTAGGGCGCGATGCCGGCCGCCCATGCGCGGTCCAGGACCGGCGCCATCACGAATGCGGTCAGGAACAGCGACAGCCCGATCAGCACCTGGTTGGACGGCGTCGCCCCGGTGCCCAGCGCCTGGCGCAGCAGCGCCATCACGATGATGATCCGGGTGAACGCGGTCATCGCGAGCAGCGCGGCCGGCAGCAGGGTGATCGCGCTCATCAGCAGCAGCACCTGCAGCGACACCGACCACTGCTGGCCGCCCTGCGGCAGGTTGGTCACGGTGACCGCCGGCAACCCGCCCTGCTGCTGCGCCAGCGCCGGTCCGGCGCAGAGCAGCAGGATCGCGAGCAGCGTCAGCGCGCGCTTCACGAACCGCCCCCGGGCTTTCTGAGCCGGGCCAGGACCGCGGCGAAGCCCGGCGGTGCAGGTTCGGTCTCGAGTCCCTCCGGCCGCTCCGGGTAGCGGTGCAGGACCTCGACCCGGCCCGGAGTCACCGACAGCAGCAGCCAGGCGCCGGCCGCGTCCACCAGCACGATGCGCTCCTTGAGCCCCACCGCCGCGGACGCCGCGGTCCTGAGCGGGCCGGACGTCGCCGCGCCGGTGAACCCGCGCAGCCGTGCGACCAGCCAGGCGAGCCCGACGATCAGCGCCAGCACCAGCAGGAGGCTGAGCAGCACGCCGCCGAGCCCGGTCGTCCCGGTCGACGCGACGGCGCCGCCGGTGGCGAGTGAACTCTCCATGCGCGAACTCCTATTTCAGTCGCTTGATGCGCTCGGCCGGGCTGATGACGTCGGTCAGGCGCACGCCGAAGCGGTCGTTGACGACCACCACCTCGCCTTGGGCGATCAGGGTGCCGTTGACGTAGATGTCGAGCGGCTCGCCGGCCGCCCGCTCCAGCTCGATCACCGAGCCCTGGTTCAACTGCAGCAGGTTGCGAATCGGGATTCTCGCGCGTCCGACTTCCAGCGAGAGCTGCACCGGCACGTCGAGGATGACGTCCAGGTTCATGTCGCCCGGCGTCGGAGAGGGCTTCAGGGTGTCGAAACGGGCTGCCGCCGGGGTTCCCGCACCGAGCAGCGTCGCATCGTCGTGAGCGGCGGCACAGGGGCGCTTCTTCATTTGGCCACACCTCGGCTGTCGGTTCCGGTTCGGTTGCGCTCGCCGGACAGCTCCGGACCGAGCTTGACCGCCTTGCGGCCGTTGCTCAGCCCGAACTGGCCGACGAAAGTCGGTACGCGCTCCACCAGGATCTCGGCGTGCGCGGGCATGTCGAAGGGGATGACGTCACCCGCCTTGAGCGCACCCAGGTCGCGCACGCTCATGCTGAGCCGCGCCAGGACGGTCGTGACCTCGACCTGCGCCTCATGCAGCTGCCCGCGCAATGCCGCCGGCCAGTGCTCGTCGGTGTCGCTGCAGTCACTGTGCATGCCGGACTCGAGCTGCGCGCGATAGGGCTCGAGCATCGCGTAGGGCACCACGATGTGGACATGGCCGCTCCCGCCATCGAGTTCGAGCTGAAAGCGGCTGACGACGACGTACTCGCGCGGCGCGACGATGTTGGCGAAATGCGGGTTGACCTCGTGCTGCACGAACTCGAACTCGACCGGCATCACCGGGCTCCATGCCTCACCGAGATCCGAAAACACCTGCTGGAGCAGGATCTGGATGACCCGCTGCTCCATCTGGCTGAACTCGCGGCCCTCGATCTTGACCGGAAACCGGCCGTCCCCGCCGAAGAAGTTGTCGACGAGGGTGAACACGAGGCGCGGCTCGAACACCACCAACGCGGTGCCGCGCAGCGGCTTCATGCGGATCAGCGAAAGGCTCGAAGGCACCAGCAGCGAATGCAGGTAGTCGCCGAACTTCAGCATCTCGATGCCGCGCACGCCGACCTCGGCATTGCGGCGCAACAGGGAGAAGGTACCGATGCGGAACAGGCGTGCGAAACGCTCGTTGACCAATTCCAGCGTGGGCAGTTTGCCGCGAACCAGGCGCTCCTGGGTCGCGAAGTCGTAGGACCTGGCCTCGCCCCTCGCGGGCCGGTCGTCCTCGGTCTTGACCGCGCCCGAGTCGACGCCGTGCAGCAGGGCGTCGATCTCGTCCTGGGACAGCAGGTCGGTGCTCATGGCGGCCGTGCGCGGCTCACTGGGTGACGAAGGACGTGAAGTACAGCGCCTCGACCGCATCCTTGCCGGTCTCCTCGAGCATCACCTTGTTGGCCTCGGCCAGCGCCATCAGGCGCAAGGTCTCACGGCCTTCGCGGGCCGCGAGCTCCTCCGCGGTCTTGGTCCCGAACAGCAGCAGCAGCCGGTCCCGGATCGCCGGGGTGTGCAGCTTGATCGCGTCGGCCGCCAGCGGGTCGCGGGTCATCACTTGCACCTGCACTTGCAGGTAGCGGTCGGCATCGGCACCCGCGAGGTTGACCACGAAGGCAGGTTCCAGCGGCAGGTAGGTCGCGGGGTACCTGGCAGCGCCCTTGTCCGCGTCGCCATCCTTCGTCTTGCCGGCCTTGCCGCCTTCGGCGGCGGCCTCCGCCTTGGCATCCTTGCCGAGCATGAACCACGCGGCCGCGCCGCCGCCGCCGGCCGCGATCAACACGCCGAGGACGATCGCGATCAGCTTCCCCTTGCCTTTCCTGGCCGGTGTCCCGACAGGCTCGGGAGTTTCCATCTTTGCGGACTTTGCAGGTGCGGACTTCGTGGCCATTCGCGACTCCCTCGATTCGATGGCAGGCCGGCTGCAAAGCGCATGCCACGCGCCGGAAGCCCGACGCCGTGCGCCCGGCGGGTACCGCGCCGGTCTTCCGGCGCAGCCGCTGTCGGAGCATCGACGCGGACGCAACCGAATGATCGGCGGTGAACCGGTCACGTAAGTGTTTTGCCTGCCGCGCAAGCGCGGGGCTGCCGGTGTCAGGCACGGCGCGAGAACACGCCGGGCGCGCGATCAGGCGAATTCGTCGAGCAGTCCGCGCCGGGTGCCGCGCGATGCACCGGCACCGGCGGCCGGATCGTCCTGGCCTTCGGCGCCAGTCGACATTGTCGGCTGCGGCTGCCGGTCGCCGAAGCGGCGCGCCGCATCGTCGCCCTGGTGGCCGACGAACGTCTGGCCGAGATTGAGTCCCTCGCCCGCGAACAGTTCACGCAGGCGTTGCAGGTTGGCGGTCAGTGCTTCCCGCGCTTCCGGCGAGATGGCGCCGAACTGCGCGTGCACACGCTCTCCATCGAAGCGCAGCTTGACCTCGATCGGGCCAAGGTCCTCGGGCGTCACACGGATCTCGGCCTCGGCGATCTGCTCGCGCGCGAGACTGGAAACCCGGGTCGCCAGTTCGTCGGCCCATTGCGGACTGTCGAACGGGACCGGGATCGGCGTCTGGCCGGGTTCCGCGCGGGCGGGCCCCGGCCCCGGCGTTGCCGGCCCGGCGGCGAACGGCAGCGGGGCCGCCGCGATGCCGGCGGCAGCTGGCGAACCGGCCGACGTGGGCGACGCGCCGGCGACGGCCGGATCAATCGCCGCCGAGCCGGCCTCGGCGCCCGGCGCGAGGGGCTCGGGAACAGCGAAGGTGGCGGCCGCTTCCGGCAGGCGCGCCGCGATCATCGGCGCTGTGGTTGCGATCGGCGGCGACGTGGCTGGCGTCGCTGCGGCCGCCGATGCCAGCGGCTTGGCCTTGCCGGGCGCCGCGCGCGCCAGCTGCGCATCGAGCCGGGACCGCAGTGCGTCGAGCGCGTCCGGTGCGCCACCGTCCGCCAATGTCATCGACGCCTCGAGGGGGACGGCAGCCTGCCGATCGCCGGCGCCCGGCGCCGGACCCGGCCGCACGGCAATGCCCGCCGTATCGGCCTTGCCTGTCGCGATCTGTGGCTCGACCGTGCTGGCGAGGCCGGCTGGGCTCGCGACAACGGGGAGGATCGCGCCGGCGGGGGCGGAATCCGCAGGCAGCGCCACCGGGCCCGCGGGGCGCCCGGGGCCGAGGACCGTTGCGCCCGCAGCTGCGGCCACGGAAGTGGAGCGGGTCGGCGGCGGCGGTGCGCAAAGGTCGACCGCCCCCTTCGCCTCCGTCGCCACCCGCAGCGACAGCGCGTTGAGCACCGCGCTGGTGGCGGGATCGTCCATCGGCGGCAACAGTGCAGGTGACGCGGCCGGCGCGGGCGACGGCACGATCGAGTCGACGCCGACGCCTGCGGATCGCCCGGTTGCCGCGACGTCCGCCCGCAGGTCACCGTCGGCGTCCGCGACGGCTATCGGCTCCTCGCCGGCCATGACCGTCTCGAACGCGGACACGATGTCCTCGCCGCCTGGCAACACGGCCGCGGCGGCGACGATGGCGGGTGATGGCACGACCGTCGCCGGTGCGGCGCCGGCGACGGCGGTCAAGGATCCTCCCGATGGCGGGCGATGAAGCCACGCACCGCGAGATCATCGAGTTCGGACTGGCTCCGGCGTTCGATCCGACGGTTGGCCTCGGCGCGACGCACGGCGGCCAGGCGGCGCAGGGCTTCAGCCTCGCGGCGCGCCTCGACCAGCGCCTCGCGCTGCTTCTCGGCGGCCCGGCGCGCGTGGTCGACGTGCTGTGCCTGCTGGCGCGCGACATCGTCCACCCGTGCCGCGAACGCCCGCCGGTTCACCAGCTGCACCGCACTGGTGCCACCGTTGGGAATGCCGTGGTACTCGGAAGCGAAGCGCCGCAGGTCGCCGAGCCGGTTCTCGTGCAGAGCCAACTGCCCGTTGACCTGCGCATAGGCTCCGGCGGCTTCTTCGACGCGGGTCTCGGCGATCTGGATCAGGGGATCGAAGCGACTGGGGTCCATGGGATCTCCTCGGCCAGCAGGCTGCAAGACACGGGCCAGCGCGCGCTGTCGTGTTCCCGCCGGTCGGGGATCGCGGCGCGGGACCGGATCGCTGGTCCACCGCCATCCTGCGAGCGGGGTCAGTCCGGCCGCAGCGCGGACCGCCCGCCCCGCACGCAGCGGACCGCGTTGCGAATGCGCACCTCGTCACCCTGTGGGCCGAGACCCAGCGGATGGCGTGCCGGGTCACCGCTCTTGAAGTCGGCGCGCTGCGCTCCGGCGCCATGCACGTCGAGCAGGCGGGCCTTCTGCGACCCCGGTGGCAGCCGCATCCAGCCCAATGCACGACCGAAGGCGAAGTAGGCCGCCTTGCCGAAGCGGTCGTCGGGCGGGCCATCGGCGAGGGTCGTGGAGGTCCAGTAGTAGGCCTCGATGCGGCTGGCACGCAGCGGCGGCGGCAGCGCCGCTTCGCCGGTGGCGGCGGGCGCGCGCGTGTAGTCGACGATGGTGTGCAGCTCCTTGGCGTCCGGCAACCGCCAGTCGGTCGCGCCACCGAGATCGAGCGCGACGCAGTAGGCCAGCGCTGCCGCCCAGTCGCGACCGATGCCGTCGTCCTCCTGCTGCCATTCGAGGCCGGTCGCGCCATCCACCACCGTAGCCGAGCCGGTTTCGCGCAGGCGATTGACGCCGTAGGCCGGCCCCCGCACGTAGCGGGCACGCATCCGCTGCGGCAGCGCCCCCCCGGAACCGGGCTGATCGAGCGGATACGCCTTGATGCGGCCGTCGGCGAAGTTGACGCCGAACACCGCCGCATCGCCGTCCATCGTGCCCGCCACATACCGTGTCGCCGACCACTCCTGCACGTCGAAGAAGCGCGCGCCCTCGGCGTAGGCGAAATCGAGCGGCCCGACATCGAGGAACGGCACCGACGTCGCGGCGCTGGCGGCAAAGGAACCGCGCCCGAAGTCGACCAGGGTGTAAAGCTCCTTGATGCTCGGCAGGCGCCAGTCATGGTGGCCACCCGTGCGCAGCCGCGCGGCGCCTGAACGCGCGTCGCGCCAGGAGAGCGGGCCGGCCAGCGCACGCGCCCAGGTCAGCCCCGTGTTGAGATCGCTGACCGTGCCGTCGCCGTTGTCGCGCAGGCGCGGCACCGGCCCCGGGTCGTTGCCATCCTGGCCGGAGTAAGGCTGCCCGCGCGGCGGACAGACTATCGGACCCCCATCGTCGAAGCACGCCGTCACCCCGGTGCCCGGCACCACCGCCGTCACGGCAGCAGGCGGCGCGCGGGTTTCGCGAACGCCCACGCTGCAAGCGGCCAAGCCTGCCAGCAGAAATGCCGGCACGCCGATGCGCGCTGCAAGCCAGGGCACACCGCCCTCATCGAGCGCAGCAGCCGACCCGGCGCGCGCCGGGAGCGGACCCGCGGGCCGGTTGGAGGAGACCCGGTTGTCGTTCATGCGAGGCTCCTGCGGGGCGATGCCAAGGGAGCAAGCACCCTGCCTACGCTTGGGTATCTCAGAGCATGTGAACCGGAAGTCCGGGACTCTACAGGCAATCCGGTGCTACCTCGCGCGGCGACCCCGGAACGGCGGATCCGGCCGGGATCCACTGCACAGTCGCTGCGCGGCCTCGCCGTCCGCCGGCCACCAGGGCGGCGATCCGCCGACCGCGGCAGTCGTCAGGCCAGCACCGCCTCCAGCGCAGACTTGCTGTCGTCGAGCCGCGCGCTCTCGGCGACGTCCTGCAGCAACAGCTTCTGCACCAGCGGCCAACGCTTGATGGCCTCGTCGATGCGCGGATCGGAGCCTTTCTGGTAGGCGCCAAGCGCGATCAGATCGCGGTTGGCGTTGTAGGACGACACCAGCGCGCGCAGCCGCCGGATGCGCTCGCGCCAGGCGACATCGGTGATGTCGGGGACCACACGGCTTACCGAGGCTTCGATGTCGATCGCCGGATAGATGCCGCTGTCGGCGACCGCGCGCGACAGCAGAACATGCCCGTCGAGGATTGCGCGCGCGGCGTCCGAGATCGGCTCGTTGTGGTCGTCGCCCTCGGTGAGCACGGTGTAGAAGGCAGTGATCGAGCCGCCGCCGCGACCGCCGTTGCCGGCACGCTCGACCAGCGCGGGCAGGCGCGCGAAGACGCTGGGCGGATAGCCGCGGGTCGTGGGCGGCTCGCCCACCGACAGGCCGATCTCGCGCTGCGCTTGCGCCACGCGGGTCAGCGAGTCGAGCAGCAGCAGCACTTGGCGGCCCTGGTCGCGGAACCACTCCGCGATCGCGGTGGCGCGCCAGGCGCCTCGCAGACGCGCCAGCGGCGGACGGTCGGCCGGGGTGGCCACCACCACCGCGCGGCGCAGGCCTGCTTCGCCCAGCGTGCGTTCGACGAAGTCGCGCACTTCGCGGCCACGCTCCCCCACCAGGCCGACCACCACCACCTCCGCCTCGGTGTAGCGCGTCATCATGCCGAGCAGGGTGGACTTGCCGACGCCGGAACCTGCGAACAGTCCGATGCGCTGGCCGCGACCGATCGGAAGGATCGCGTTGATCGCCCGCACGCCGACATCGAGCGGGCGGTCGATGGGCTCGCGCTCCAACGGGTTGATCGGGCGACCGGCGAGCGGCACCTCGGCCGCCGGCCGCGGAGCGGGTCGACCATCGAGCGGTGCCCCCTCGCCGTCGATCACGCGCCCGAGCAGGCCCTCGCCCACCGGCACCTTGCCCTCGCCCGCCGTGGGGACCACCCGCGCATTGGGCAGCAGGCCATGCACCTCGGACGACGGCATCAGGAAGGTGCGGTCGCCGCTGAAGCCGACCACCTCGGCGTCGACCCAGCCGCCACGTGCGGCCACCCGGCACGAGGCGCCGACCGGCAACTCCATGCCGGCCGCTTCCAGGGTCAGGCCCACCACCCGACGCAGGATTCCCTCGCGCTGGATCGGCGCCCGCTCCGGCACCCGGCCGGCCAGCCGCGACAGCCGCGCGGCGTGCGCCGCCGAGCGCGCGGCAACGGTTTCCTCAACCATCGCGCACCCGCCCGGCCAATGCGGCAGCCACCGCCGCCAGCCTCGTGTCGAGCGTGGCGTCGAGGCGAAGCGACTCGCCGTGCACGCGCACGTCACCGGGCATCAGTGCCGGATCGGCCACCAGGCGCGGCAGCGTACTGATGCCGCCCGCCTCCAGCGCCAGTTCGACTCGCGATACGTCGCCGGGATGCAGGCGCAGCTCGACGCCGCGTTCGGTGCCGGCGATCGCCAGCGCCTCGCGAACGACTTCCATCAGCGCGCCGCTGTCCCAGGCGAGCTGGACGCGCGAGGCCGCCCGGGCAACCGCCACCGCCAGCTCCAGCAACTGCAGTGCCACGTCCTCATCGAGCTCCGCGACCGGCCGCTGCAGCGTCGTGCACAGCGCCGCCAGCCGCTGCTGCTCAGCGCGCGCCTGCGCCATGCCGTCGGCATAACCCTGCTCCCGCCCCTCGCGCCACCCCTCTTCGCGTGCGACCCGCACCATGTCGTCCAGCTCTTCGACGGTGGGTGCCGCGCGCGGCGTCAGGTCGCGCGGCGTCCATGCGACGGCCTCGGAACGATCGTGAGGGGAATGCATGGCCTGAGCCGGCGGTCAGACCATCTTCTCGGCGCCGGAGCCGCCGAGCTGGATCGTGCCCGCGTCGGCCAGCCGCCGCACCGCCGACAGGATTTCCTTCTGCGCGCCCTCGACGTCGGACAGCTTCGCCGGACCGCGGGCCTCCATGTCTTCGACCAGCATGTCGGCCGCCCGCTTGGACATGTTCTTGAGGATTTTTTCGCGCACTTTCGGATCGCAACCGCGCAGCGCGAGGCCAAGCCGGTCGCCGGCGATCTCGCGCATCACCGCCTGCACGCTGCGGTCGTCCATCTCTGCGATGTCGTCGAACACGAACATCATGTCCTGGATGCGACCGGACAACTCACTGTCGACCTGGCCGATGTTGCCCAGGATCTGCTGCTCCAGCGTGCCGTCGACGAAGTTCAGGATGTTGGCCGCTGTCTTTAGCCCACCCATCGAGGACGCCTTCGCACCCTGCTGCCCGGAGAACTGCTTTTCGAGAATATCGTTGAGTTCGTTGAGCGCGTTGGCCGGAATGCTGTCCAGGGTGGCGACGCGCAGCATGACATCGCCGCGCACACGGTCGGACAGGAATTTCAGCACTTCAGCCGCATGGTCGGGGTCGAGGTAGGAGAGCACGATCGCCATGATCTGCGGATGCTCGTTGCGCACCAGCTCCGCCACCGCACGCGCATCCATCCACTTGAGATTGTCCAGCCCGCGGCTGTTGCGTCCGTGCAGGATGCGATCAATCACGCCGTTGGCCTTGTCTTCGCCGAGTGCCTGCAGCAGCACTTTGCGCACGTAGTCGTCGGCGCCGATGCCGACCGAGGTCTGCTCCTCGAGCAGTCCGGTGAATTCGGCAACGATCTGTTCGAGCTGAGCGCGGGTGACGCCCGAGATCGTCGCCATGGCGGCGCCGAGCTTCTGGACCTCCTTCGCGCTCATGTGCTTGAGCACGTCGGCGGCCTCGGACTCTCCGAGGCTCATCAGCAGCACCGCTGCCCGCTGGGTGCCGCTCAGGCCGCCTGCATCGGCATCGGACTCAGGCATCGCCGCCCACCCAGGCCTTCATCACCTGCGCGACCTTGCGCGGATCCTGCTGTACCGACTGGCGCGCCCGCTGCAGCCGCGCCTCGTGCTGGTCGATCGGCGGTGCGATCAACTCTGCAGTCTGCGCATTGTCGTGTCCGAGCGCTGGAACCGAACCGCCGTCGATGGTGGTGGTCAGCACCGTCTCCGAGATGCGCGGCGTGGCCAGTCCCCGCAGCAGCGGGCGCAGCACCCCGAACACCAGCACCAGCACCACCAGCGTGCCCAGAGCGAGCCGCGCGTACTCGCGCAGGTGCGGCTGCTGCCACAGCGGCGGCTCCTCGAGCGGCGCCGGCGGCTCGATGCGCGCGAATGGTGCATTCATCACCGACAGGGTGTCCCCGCGCTCGGCGTCGAAACCGACCGCCTCGCGCACCAGTTTCTCGACCTGCGCGATTTCCTCCGCAGTGAGCGCGCGCAGGGCCGGCGCGGCCGGCGCTTCCGCGGACTCTTGCTCCGCGCCTCCGTCCTCCTCGGCGTCGCCGGCAGCGGGCGCTGCGAGCGGCGCGGCCGGAACATGATCGACCAGCACCGCGACCGACACGCGACGCACGCGGCCCGCCGGCTGCCGGGTATGGCTGACCGTGCGGTCCATCTCGAAATTGCGGGTCGAACTGCGGGACGAATTGGACGGCGGCGCCGCCGCCGGGTCGCCGGCTGCCTGGCCGTCGGCGCTGGTTGGCGGTGCTGCCTCGGGCGGCTGGTTGCTGGTCGCGCCGGGAATGCCGGCGGCGGCGCGCGCCTCCGTGACCGCCTCGGACACCTGTTCACTGCGCAGCCGGCCGTCCGGCGCGAACGACTCCCGCGCCTCCTCGGTGACCGCGAAATCCATGTCCACGGCGACCTGGGCGCTGACCCGGCCGGGACCGGTGAGCGGCTCCAGCAGACGCTGGATGCGCTCGACGTAGGTGGATTCGATGCGCCGCGTCTGCGCGAACTGTTCGGCGGCGAGTTCGGCATCCGAATCGGCGGGATCGCGGGTCAGCAGGCGGCCGCTCTGGTCGATCACGGTCACCCGCTCGGCCGACAGTTCCGGAATGCTGGACGCGACCATGTGCACGATCGCCGCAACCTGCTCGCGCTCGAGACTTCGGCCGGGCAGCAGGTCGACCAGCACCGAGGCACTCGCCGGCTCGCGGCGGCTGGCGAAGGCTGACGCGCGCGGCAGCGCGAGATGGACGCGCGCACTGCGCACCGGACGCACCGCGGCGATCGTGCGCGCCAGTTCGGTCTCCAGGGCGTGCTGGTAGCGCGCGCCCTCCACGAACTGGCTGGCGCCGAACCCCTGGTCGCGCTGGATCATCTCGATCCCCATCCGCGACCCTGCCGGCAAGCCCGCGGCGGCGAGCTTGAGCCGCGCCGACTGCAGATCGGCCTCCGGCACCGTCACCGCGCCGGTCGCAGGATCGAGTTGCACCGCGACCTGCGCCGCGCGCAGCGCATCCAGCACCTCGGCCGCGTCCTTCGCTTCGAGGCCCGGATAAACCGCGACATAGGCCGGCTTCTGGGTCCAGGTGAAGAGCCAGATGCCGACCGCGATCGCCAGCGCCAAGCCACCCAGGGAGACCAGTTGCCGCACGTAAGGCAGGTCCTGCAGGCGGGTGCCGGGTCCAGGGAGGGCGAGTGGTTCGGCCATGGCGGTGTTCGTCGGATCGCAGGTCGGTCGGGGTGCGGGTCAGCGGCAGATCGCGCGACTCACATCGGCATGTTCATCACGTCCTGATAGGCCTGCACCACGCGGTTGCGGACCTCGACCAGGGCGCGGAACGACACCGACGATTTCTGCATCGCCAGCATCACCGACGGCAGGTCGGCGCGCGGATCGCCGACCTGGAAGGCTTCCTGCAGTCGCGTCGACTCCGACTGCGACCGGTTGACGCCATCGAGCGCTCCCTTGAGCAGGTCGCCGAACGCCGGCATGCCAGCCTGCGTCGGCGCCTGGCTGGCGGCAGGCAACGGCATCCCGGCGCGCGCCGCGCCGGCCTGCTCGCGCAGGCTGCGGATCTGGCTCAGAACACTGGCGATGTTCAGGTCGCTCATCGGACTTCCGGGGCCGGCTCGAATCTGCCGGCGCTACGTCAACAGCAAGGGGCGTGCCGCGCGACCGACGCCATGGGCGCAGCCGCGGACAGCGCAACCACCGGTCGCTGTGGGGCGGCGCTCATGCGCGCCCTACGCGACCTCGTCCATGCCGCCCTCGTCGCCACGACCGAGGCCGTACTTGCGCAGCTTCTCGACCAGCGTCGTGCGCCGCAGGCCGAGCAGTTGCGCGGCATGGGCGACCACACCGCCGGCGCGCTCCAGGGCGGCCTTGATCAGCGCGGTCTCGATGCGCGCCATGTGTTCCTTCAGGTCGAGGCCCTCGGCCGGCAACTCGTCGAGGCGCGGCGCCGCGGGTGCCGCGGGCGCGGCGGTCGCGCCCGGCCCCGCCGGCTCGACGACTGCGGATGCGGCGGCCGAACCGACGTCGGCATCGGCGCGATAGCGCGCCGGCAGGTCGGCCAGCCGGATGTGGCCGGACGGATGCAGCACCGCCAGCCGTTCGATCAGGTTCGCCAGTTCACGGACGTTCCCGGGCCAGCGATAGCGCGACAGCGCGGCAATCGCCTCCGGCGTGAGGCGCACCTTGCCACGCCCGCCCCGCTCGAGCGTGCGGGTGAGCTCGTCCACCAGTTCCGGCAAGTCGGCGAGCCGCTCGCGCAGCGGCGGCATCTCCAGCGGAAACACGTTGAGGCGATAGAACAGGTCCTCGCGGAAAGACCCTTTCTGGATGTTGTCCTCCAGGTTGCGGTGGGTGGCGGCGATCACCCTGACGTTGCAGCGAAGGGTCTGGTTGCCGCCCACGCGCTCGAAGCATCGTTCCTGCAGCACGCGCAGCAGCTTGACCTGCATCGGCATCGACATGTCGCCGATCTCGTCGAGGAACAGGGTGCCGCCGTCGGCCATCTCGAAGCGACCCTTGCGCGCGGTGATCGCGCCGGTGAACGCGCCCTTCTCATGGCCGAACAGCTCGCTCTCGAGCAGCTCGCCGGGGATCGCCCCGCAGTTCATCGCCACGAACGGCTTGCCGCGGCGCGGCGAGGCCTCGTGGATGGCGCGCGCGACGACCTCCTTGCCGCTGCCGGATTCGCCCAGGATCAGCACCGTGGTGTCGAACGGCGCCACCTGCGCGATCAGGCGGCGCAGGCGCTCGATGCCGGGCGAGCGACCCGTCGGACCGCCGGGATTCGCAGCCACCCGCGCCTCCTCGTCGAGCCGCTTGATGCTGGCGCGACGCAGGAGTTCGGACAGCAGCGGGTACTTGATCGGATAGTCGAGAGGCCAGAACTGCGCCGCGTTGAGACCGAACCGCTCGGCCCCGTCCGCGTGGTGCTCGGGCATCCCCAGCACCGGCGGGTGCAGGGGGTCCTGCTTGAGCCAGTCGAGCACGCGCTGCCATGCCTTGGGGTCGCTGACCCGCCCGAGCACGATCGCCGCCCAGTCGCGCGGCGAGCTGCGCTGCAGGGACAACTCGCCGGCGTCGGCGACCACTTGCGGCCGATAGTCGATGAAGTCCAGCAGCTCGGCCGTGCGCGCGGCGCGCTCGACGTCCGCGTCGAGTACCAGCACCCGAGCCTCAGACATGGCTCTCACCCGCGAGCTTTTCGAGTATCGGGACCACTTCCTGCACGTAGAACATCTTGCTCACGAAGCCATCGGCGCCGGCGGATGCCGCATGTTCGCGGTGCTGAGGGTCGTCGAAGTGGCTGGCGATGACGACGAACGGCGGCTTGTCCTGCGCCTTGATCAGCCGCGTGGCCTGCAGCCCGCCCATCTCGGGCATCGCGAGGTCCATCAGAACCGCGTCCGGAGTGAGCTGTTCGGTCATGCGCACGGCTTCGAGGCCGTTCAGCGCGCGGCCGACCACGGACACCCAGGGCAGGTTGCGCAACTGGCGCTGGGCAGCATTGAGGAAACCCTCGTGATCGTCGACGAGGAGGACGCGGAGCTGGCGCATGGCGGCGAATTCCATCAGGTTGCGCATGGGCGGGGTTCAGGCGAAGGAGGCCTCGGCACGATGCGCCAGGTCGCGGCGGCGGTCCTTGGCGGCCGCGATCTGCAACAAGTCCCGGTACTTGGCGACGGTGCGGCGCGCGATGCGCACGCCCTGCCGCGCCAGCAGCGCGGCGATGGTGTCGTCGGCCAGCGGCACGGCCGGATTCTCGGAGTCGATCAGCCGCTTGACCATGGCGCGGATCGCAACCCCCGAAACCTCGGCGCCCTGCAGGCGGTTGGAGAAGAAGAACTTCAGTTCGAGGGTGCCGCGTGGCGTCTGCATGTACTTGCCGGTGGTGATCCGGGACACCGTCGATTCGTGCATCCCGATCGCGTCGGCCACCTCGCGCAGGGTCAGCGGCTGCATCGCCTCCGCGCCGCGCTCCAGGAAGCCGCGCTGGCGCTCGACGATCACCTGCGAAACTTTCATCAGCGTTTCGTGGCGCATCGCCAGCGCGCGAACCAGCCAGCGCGCCTCCTGCAGCAGATCGCGCAGACCGCGCGCCGAAGCACTGTCGGAGCAGCGACCGAGCATGCCCTCGTAGACGCGATTGACGCGCACCCGCGGGGCCGCGGCACCATTGAGCTCGACCTTCCAGCCGTACGCATCGCGGCTGACCACCACGTCGGGAACCACGTAGGCGGGGTCGCGCGCGGCGAAACACTCGCCCGGGCGCGGATCGAGCGACAGGATGAGTCGTTCGGCCGCCGCCACCTCCGCCACGGTCGCCTCCAGCGCCGCGGCCAGCGTCGCATGGTCGTGGGTCGCCAGCAACGGCAGGTGGGAATGAACGATCCGCATCGCGAGCGCCCGGACCTCGCCACCCGGCTGCGCCTGCGCCAGCTGCGCCAGCAGGCACTCGCGCAGATCACGGGCGCCGAAGCCCGCCGGATCGAGCGACATCATCGAGTGGCGCAGCGACTCCAGCCGCGCCGGCGGGAGCGCACAGCCGAACGGCTGCAGCGCAGACAGCGTTTCCGGATCGTGTTCGAGATAGCCGGCGTCGTCCACCTGGTCGACCAGCCACGCCGCGCACGCGATCTCGCGCGCGTCGGTGAGCATCAGCACCAGCTGCTGGCGCACGTGCTCTCGAACGTCGGCGGGAGCCGCCGCGATCCGAGCCGCGGGACCACCCTCGTCGTCGTCCGCGCCGGCGCCGGCACCGCCGTTGCCGCCGAACGCGACTTCGGGGCTCCACGCCTCGTCGACGACCCGCACGTCGGCCAGCGGTTCCGCCACCGGCTGCACGTCGGCGACCGGCAGCGGGTTGCCGTCAACGCCTTCCACCGGTCCGGCGTCCCCGGCCTCGGGCTGTTCGAGCATGGGATTGGCGTCCAGCGCCTCGCGGACGTGCGCCTCGAGTTCGGCGCCGGTGAGCTGCAGGAGCCTGATCGACTGCAGCAACTGCGGGGTGATGTTGACCCCCTGCGACAACTGCATCGCGAACGACGCTTTCATGGCACGCCCCGTGTTGGCAAATCGCCGGGGCATTGTGTGCGGCGCCCGTCGGGCATGGAATCGGGAGGCCACCGACAGGCGTCGGGGCGCTCCGGTCCGGGCTGTCGGGGCGATCCCGACAGCGCCGGCTCCGCGACGCCGTGCCACCGGCGTCCAGGCCTGGGCGGCGGCGGCGCGGTCCAGCCCACGGCCGCCCGCGCCGCCGAGCCGGGCCCCGGGGATGCGG
>DHLY01000100.1:130462-136525 GCA_002405525.1 Proteobacteria bacterium UBA4656 | reverse complement strand
GCGCGCCTGCGGGACGCATGTGCCGACTTGCCCGGCCCAAGTGCCTCCCCGTGCGACCTGCGTGGACACGGGGCACTCAGCGTTCGATCTCGAGTCGGTTCTCGATCGCGAAACGCACCAGGTCGGTGCCGCGGCGCATGCCCAGCGTTTCCATCATTCGCGCGCGGTGCGTCTCGACAGTCTTGACGCTGATCTCGAGGTCGGCGGCGATTTCCTTGGTGCTCTGGCCGCGCCCCAGCCTGGCCAGGATCTCGCGCTGGCGCGGCGACAGCTCGCCGAGGCGGTCGCCGGGCTCGCGCCGCAGCACCGCGTTCATCATCCGCCCCGAGACCTTGGGGCTCAGGAAGGTCTGGCCGACGACCGCGGCGTGCAGCGCCAATTCGAGCTCGGCGGGCGCGGCCTCCTTGACCACGAAGCCGAGTGCGCCGCAGTTCATCGCCTGCCGCACATAGCCGGTGTCGGTGTGCATCGACATGATGACCACGGCGGTGCCGGGGTACTGGGCGCGGATCTGGCGGGTCACCGCGAAGCCGTCCTGCACCGGCATCGAAAGGTCGACGATCGCGACGTCCGGCCGGTGCAGCGCCACCAGGTCGACCGCTTCGCGACCGTCGCGTGCCTCGGCGACCACTTCCATGTCCGGGAAGGCTTCGATGATGCGACGGATGCCGGCGCGCACCAGCGTGTGGTCGTCGGCGAGCAGGACACGCACGGCGGATCTCCTTTCGGCCCCGGCACTGTAGCGCGTCGGCGCAGGCCCGGTCACGTCCGGCCCGGGTCGCGACGCGGCCCGCGCCGGGGCGCCGGGTCAGGCGCGCGCCGCGCGACGGACCTCGGCGATGGCGCGCCGATGCCGACGGAAAACGTGCCGCTCGACAGCGGTCTCGAGGGCCGCATCGAGCGCCTCGAAGCGCAACCAGGCCATCCAGTCGGCGCCTTGCGGCTCGGCCGCGAGCAGCCGGGCCGGCAACTCCAGCGGCTGCGGCAACCGCGGATCGAGGTGCATGCGCAACACGCCGCCGGGCGCCACCGGTGCCGCCGGCAGGATCAGGCGCGCCCCCAGCCGGGACCAGCGCAGCGAAGCGCAAGGCAGCGTGTCGGCACGCGCGGCGGCCAAGGCCCCGAGCAATGCCAGCACGAGATCAAGCCTGGCCTCCACCCGCGCCATCTCCGCGCTGCGCGCGTCGCCCTCGTCGCGCTCACCCTCGGCGCCGTCCTCCATCGTGGCCAGAACACGCAGCAGCATCAGGTCGCGCGCTGCCGCACCGGGCGGCGCGACCGCGCCCGGCAGGAATTCGACCGGAAGGCGCTCCTCGCAGCCGAGCGCGTCGCCGAACAATGCCTGGTCGGCCCCGGCGTTCACGGTCCGGCGTCGTACGCCACTGCGCTCCGGCGTGCGGCAGCGACGCTGGCGAACTCCATGCCTGCAGCGTCGCGCAACGCCACCAGTCTCTCCACCGCGCGCTGCTGCAGGTCCAGCAACACGCGCCAATGCGACCTTTCGGCGACCGGCGCGCCTGCGAAGGCATCGCGAACCGCCGCGTCGTGGTCGACCAGCGCCCGCAGCGCGTCGTCGAATCGTCCGGACTGGGCGGCGGCCACGGCATCCTCGAGGAGCGCGCCGAGCGCCGCCGGCGTGCGTTCGACGGCACTCACGCGCCAGCCCCGCGCCCGATCCCGGCCCAGGCGTCGGCGATGCTCCGGATCAGCCCCTCGCACTCGTCAAGCAGCGCGGCATCGTCACCGGCATTGGCCTCGACGAGGCGCAGTCCGACGTATTCGTACAGCGCATCGAGGCGCTCGGCGATCGCGCCGCCGCTGCCCGGATCGAGCGCCAGACGCAGCGCGTCCACGATCGCCGACGCGGCGCGGATCGCGTCGCCCTTGCGCGCCCGCTCGCCGCGCAGCGCCAGCGTATGGGCGAGGCGGATCCGCTCCAGCAAGCCCGCGAGCAGTTGCGCGATCATCTGATGCGGGTCGTTCTCGAGGGAGCGCGAGGCGATTCCGGTCTGGCGGTAGGCGGCGGCGGGAGACATGGATTCCACTCCTGGATCAGGACGGCAATTGGCGGGCGAGGTAGTCGGACGTGCGACGCAACTGCGCCACCAGTCCGTCGAGAGAGGAGAACTGCGTCCGGTAGCGCGCCTCCAGCGCTTCCATCCTGAAGTTCAGCGTCGTCCGCTGGTCGGCGATGCCGCGCAGCCGCGCATCGAGGCCACGCGTGCGACCCTCGATCGCGCCGCCGCCGGCGGCGGCGCGCTGCACGACGGCGTCGAGACGGGCGGCGAGCCCCTGCTCGCCGGTGAACAGCGCGGCGACTTCGGCGGGATCTCGCTCCAGCGCGCGGGCGAACTTCGCCGCATCGAGCGTGAGGGTTCCCGACACCGAGGTCGTGACGCCGGCGTCGGCCAGCGTGCGGATGCTGCTGTTGGCCTCGGTGGTCGAACCGACCACGCGCCGCATCTCGCCCGACAGCGCGCGCGGCAGCGCGTCCCCGGTCAGCGGCGAACCGGTCTTGCTGGCGGCATCGTAGCGGGTCGCTGCCGACAGCGATCCCATCACCGCGTTGTAGCCGCTGACGAAGGACTCCACGGCCTTGCGCGCGGCGTCGGGGTCGCGCGAGACGGTCACCGTCCGCGCCGTGCCCGGGGCGGCGGCCACCAGTTTCAGGGTCACGCCGTCGATTGCAGTGGACAGCGTATTGGTGGCGGAAGTGAAATTGAAGCCGTCGACGCGCGCCAGCGCATCGGCAGCGGCCGACTTCTGCTCCAGACTGGTCAGCGTGCCCGGATCGTAGACCAGCGCATCGAGCCCGCCGTCGCCACCACTGCGGGTGACGGTGATGGCATTCGCCGCGCCGGTGGCGCGCGCGGCCAGCAGCAGCCGCGCGCCCTCCGCCGTGTTGACGATGCTGGCGGTGATGCTCGTGTTCTCCGGCGCGGCGTTGATGGCGTCGCGGATGCCGGCCAGCGTGCCGTTGGCGGCGCCGATGACCACGCTGAAGGCGTTGTCTCCGGAATCGAAGTTCAGGGTGCCGGTGCCGACCACGCTGTCGGCGGACGCGTAGGGCCCGGAACCGAGCCGGTGCGCACCGGCCAGCGAAACCACCTCGACCTGATAGCTGGCCTGAGCGGCCCCACTGGTGGCACTGGCGGTCACCACGCCGGCGTCGCTGCTGGTGGCGCGGCGCGCATCGAGCGCGGTCGCGGGCTTGAGCGCCGAAAGCGCACTGCCGAGATTGGAAAGCGCGCTGCGCAGCGCGCCGAACGCCGAGATCTGTGCCCGCGCCGTCGATTCCTGGCGGGCCAGCCGCGACTCGGCGGGCGCGCGCTCGGCCTGGACCAACTGCGCGACCATGGTCGGGACGTCGAGGCCGGAACCGAGGCCGGCGGAGGAAATCGATGCCATGTCGGAATCAGGCCCGGTCGCTGACAATGCCGGAGCCGGTCGCGGCGAGGCTCTTGGCCATCGCGAGCGCGTCCTCGCTCGGGATCTGGCGCAGCAAGTCTCCGGTCGTCGCGTCGACCACCGAGACCACGATCCTGCCGGCATCCGGGTCGACCCGGAATCGCAGGCTGGAGGACGCCGGCACCGCGCGTGCGAGTTCGGCGGCGACGCGCTCGGCGCGGGCGCGCTGCTCGGCGAGGTCCTGCGCCGTCGGGGCAGACGCCGACGGCGCGGTGTCCGACGGCGCCGGTGGCGGCTGTTCCGCCGGCCGCGGTGGGACCGACGCTCGTTGCGCCGGCCGGCTGTCCGGCGGCTCTGGTCGGATCGACGCGATGGTCGCTGCTTGGATCGGCGTTGCGCTCATCATGGCCTCCTACCGCGCGTGCCGCCTTGCGGTCGGCGCGCCGCCGGAACGGGTGCGACGGGTCGCGACATCCGCCGCGCCCGCCGGTTTCGACCTGAAGCAAATCCGGTGCCGGGGACCTCGATCGGAATCCGGCCCCTGCCGGCCGGGGCGCCCGGCGGGCGCCCCGGATCACCCGCCGCTTACCGCAGCAGGCTGAGCACGCTCTGCGGCAGCTGGTTCGCCTGCGCCAGCATCGCCGTGCCGGCCTGCTGCAGGATCTGCGTGCGGGCCAGTTCCGCCGTTTCCTTGGCGAAATCCGCGTCCTTGATGCGGCTGCGCGAATTGCTCAGGTTCTCGGTCGCGGTGCCCAGGCTCGCCACCGCCGAGGTGAATCGGTTCTGAATCGCACCGAGGTTGGCGCGGGCGGAGTTCACCGTGCTCAGGGCGTTGTCGATCTGCCCGATCGCGGCCTGCGCGCCGGAGTAGCTCGACACGTTCAGCGCCGTGATGCCGGTGGTGGTGGTGGTGGTGCCGATCGCCGCGTTGTTCGCGAAGCCGGCCACCGCGGCATCGTTGGTCGTGCCGGCCACCGCGAACGTCGCGGAGGACACGAAGCTCACGTCGCCGGTCACCGCGTCATAGGACGCGCCGACGCCGGTCGTCGACGAGACCCGGTTGATCGCCTCGACCAGCTGTCCCGCACGCTCCTGCGCATTGGCCGCGCCGGCGATCGCGCCGATGCTGGTGCCGTTGATCGTGACCCCACCAGCCGCGATGGCGGTGGCGAAACCGGTGAGCGCGGTGGCGTTCACGTTGGCGGTGGTGCGGCTGTATGTTCCGCCGAGCGCGGCATTGGTGACGTTGGCGAGGCCGGAGACGGTGATGGTCTCGCCGGCGTTGGCGCCAATCTGGAACACCAGCGAACCCAGCGAGCCGTCGAGCAAGCGCACGCCGTTGAAGAAGGTCTGCTCCGCCATGCGCTGGATCTCGGACTTCAGCTGCGTGACTTCGAAGTTCAGCGCGTCGCGATCGCCCTGGTTGTTGGTGCCGTTGGACGCCTGCACGGCCAGCTCGCGCATACGCTGCAGGTTGTTGCTGACCTCGCCCAACGCGCCCTCGGCGGTCTGCGACAGCGAAATGCCGTCGTTGGCGTTGCGCTGGGCCTGGTTCAGGCCGCGGATCTGGGTCGAGAAGCGCTCCGAGATCGCGAGGCCGGCGGCGTCGTCCTTCGCACTGTTGATGCGGAAGCCCGAGGACAGGCGCTGCAGCGTGGTGGCCAGCGAGCCGTTGGTCGCCGAGAGGGCGCGCTGCGAGTTGAGCGAGGATGCGTTGGTGTTGATGACTTGCATGGTCGGGATCTCCTGGTCGGTCGGAAGTTCGGGCGCACCGGGGTTCGCCCGGTCTCCGCAGTCGCCGTCTCTGGTTGATGGCCGCTGCTGATTCCGTTATCGGAGGACCACGACGGAACTTTAGAGGCCTTGACAAACGCTGCGAGGCGCACGCTGCTTGGCCTGAGGCCCGGTGCCGGCGCGCTATCGGCGCTTCGCCCACGAACTTGAATCGTGGCCACGTGACGCGCGTCGCGGGCAGCGAACCGCCGCTGGCGGCGTGGCTGCGGCAGCGCGGGCCAGACGCGCAGCGCGCCGGTGCGACACGGGGCCGGAGACGACTCGGGCCGGGGCGCGGCGCGGCGCCGGCCGCGGGCTGCGAGCGGGATATCCCCTGTCGAGGCAACCGGAGACGGGGTTCGCTGCCGCACTGGGGTGCGGCCCGCCTGCAGGTCGGCGGCAGCACCGCGACGTCAGGCGCGCGGCTCAGCGCAGATAATTGAACAGCGACAGTCCCTGCACCTTCAGAAAGCTCTGCTGCGCGGCCTGCAGCGCGGTCAGTTCGAGGTTGAAATCGCTGATCGCCCGCGTGTAGTCGACGTCGCGCAGTCCCGACAGCGTGGTCTTCAGCAGCACCCCGCCGCCTTCGCGCCCGGCATCGGCTTGCTCGATGGTGTTCAGTCGGGCGCCGATACCGAGGCGACGGTCGAGCACCGTGTCGGAGGCCTGGGCGAGGTCCTCGATGCCGGCGAAGATCGCATTGCGCTGTGCGGCGCGCTGCGCCGGCGTCACGGCGACCGTCTCGAACGTCTCGACCAGGCGCTGAATGGTGCTGAACACGTCCTGGTTCGACGACGGCTCGACGCGGAAGGCATCGCCGTCGGCCGGCGCGCCCTCGATCTGCACGCGCACCCCGCGGAACTGGATCGGCGCGCCCGCCGC
>DHLY01000100.1:127153-130253 GCA_002405525.1 Proteobacteria bacterium UBA4656 | reverse complement strand
GCTGCCGGTGTTGCCGGGCTCGGGGCGGGCGGTGAAGACCCCGTTGCCGGAGCGCACGCGGAGGAAGATCTCGCTGCCCGGGTCAACGTCGTCGACGCGCGTCTGCGGGGCGATGTCCATCGCGCGCCGGTTCTGGTCGCCGGCGTAGGTCGCGCCGCCGGGACCGAATGCAAACGGCGCGACGGCGTCGGCGCTGCCGCCGAACAGGTAACGGCCATCGCCATCGGTGGCGTTGGCCATGCCGAGCATGCCCTGCAGCAACTGCCGCAGTTCCAGCGCGATCCCTCGCCGTTCGACCTCGGTGTAGCTGTCGTTCGAGCCCTGCAGCGCCAGTTCGCGCACCCGCGCGAGCTGGTCGCCCACCACGCCGAGGGTGGCGTCGGCGAGTTCGAGGCGGCCGCGCACGATGTTCGCGTTGCCTTCGTACTGCTCCAGCTCGGCCACCGCACGGTCGATCATCACCGCGCTCGACCAGGCGACCGGGTCGGCGGCGGCGCTGGCCAGCCGTTCGCCGGTCGAGAGCTGCTGCTGCAACCGACCCAGATTGACCTGGCGTTCGCCGATGCCTTTCACGGCCTGCAGGAACAGGCTGGCGGTCGAGACGCGCATGGTCACCTCCGAACCGCGGCGAGCAGCGACTGGAATACGGTGTCGGCCACGCTGACGATCTGCGCCGCCGCCTGGTAGGCCTGCTGGAAACGCACCAGGTTGGCCGCCTCTTCGTCCAGGCTCACGCCCGAGATGCCCTCGCGCTCGGCCTCGATCTGCGCCTGGATCGTGGACTGCGCCTCGGCCGCGAGACCGGCGCGGCGTGCCGCCGAGCCGGTTTGCGCCGACAAACCGGCGATGTCCGCGACCAGCGACAGGTTGCCGCCGTCGAGCAGGCCGACATTGCCGAGACCCGCCAGAAGCCGGGCGTTGCCATTGTCGGACGACCGCGGGGGCGTGGCGTCGATGGAGAAGGTGTCGCCGGCCACCGCCGGCCCCTGAATCGAAATCCGCCAGCCGTTGCGTTCGATCGGCGCGCCGGCCACGTAGGGGAATGGGCCGGCACCATCGATGGTGTAGTTCGATGCATCGGTGAACTGGATCTGCACCGTCGCGCGCAGGTTCGGGTTGGCAGCGTCCAGCACTTCCGGCGCGCCGATCTTCGCCGAGCCGAGATTGCCGACCGCGGCGCTGGTACGAACGGGCAACTGCGCGGCGAGCCGGTTGGCATCGGTGATCCGCACCTGCACGCCACCGCTCGCCGCCGATGTCGGGCGCAACAGGAAGGCGTCATTGGCCACCGCCGAACCGGACAGGACCAGCGCGACGCCGCCGACCATGAAGGGATCGCCTGCGGTGCCGCTGCCGGCGAGCGTGAGCGTGCGGCCCGTGCGTGCGGTGGTGGCGGACCATGCCGCGCCGTCGAACACCAGTTCGATCGGTTCGCCGTCGAGCGCCCCGACGTCGGCCACGGTCGCGGCGAACGATCCGCTCCCGGCGTTGCCGATGCGCGCGTCGACCTGCGGCGGCGTGGCCGTGAACAGGTCGCCACCGAGGTCGCCGAAGTAATCCACGCCCTCGCGATGCTGGGCGTTGAAGGCATCGACGAACGCTGTCGCGAGGCGGCCCAGCCGCTCCGCCGCGGGATCGAGCACGCTGCGCGTGAACTCCAGCACGCCGCCGATCTCGCCACCGAGACCGTTGGCGCCGAGCAGCACCGGTCCATTCGGTGTCGCCAGCGACAGTTCGCGGCGCCCCGGATCATAGGGGTCCGGCGTCGCGGACAGGGTCGACACCGAGGCGCCCACCACCAGCGCCTGTCCGGTGTTGGTAAACACGTTGACCGCGCCGCCGTCCTGTTCGACCGTGCTCACGCCGATCCGGCCGGCGAGGCGCTGGATCGCGATGTCGCGCGCATCGAGCAGATCGTTCGGCGGCGCATTGCTGCCGGCGGCAAGGGCGCGCACGATCTCGCTGTTGAGGCGCGCGACCTCCTGCACGTCGACGTTGATCTCGCCGACCAGGGCATCGGCACGGCGCGAACTGTCGGCCGCCATGGCGTCCAGCTGGCCGTCGATGGCGCGGAACCGCGCGGCCAGCGACTCCGCCTTGCCGAGGAAGTCCGCGCGCGCGGCGGCCGAGGCGGGCTGCCCGGCAAGCGCCTGCGCGGCGCCGAGGAAGTCCGACATCGGCACCGCGATGCCGGTCGCACGGTCGGACAGCAGGCGGTCGATCCGCGACGACAGGCCAGACAGCTGCCCCAGGCGCCCGAGTTCGGCCGTCGAGTCGCGGAGACGAGAGGTGATGAAGCCGTCGACGCTGCGTTCGATGCGGGCGATTTGCACGCCGGCGCCGATGAAGCCGGGGCCCACGTCCTGTCCGCCGCGGCTCGCCAGCAGAGCCCGCTGGCGCGAATAGCCCGGCGTGCTCGCGTTGGCGATGTTGTTGCTGGTGGTGGCGAGCTGCCGCTGGAAGGCGAGCAGCGCCGAGCTGCCGGTGGAAAGGATGTCGGGCACCTCAGGCCTCCTGGGTCCGGGCGAGCGGCAATTGCGCCAGCGCGCGCCGCAGCGTCGGGCCACCGGCGATCGCCTTCAGCTTCTCCGCGTACTGCGGGTCGGTCGCGTAGCCGGCACGCTCCAGCGCCTCGGCGAAGCGGGCGCCGTCGCTGCCGGCCACCACCGCCTCGCGGTAGCGCGGGTTGTCCCTGACCAGTTTCACGTAGTCGGCGAAACTCTCAGCCACCGACCCGTAGGCGCGGAATGCGGCGCGCTCACGCTGCATCACCCCGCCCCGGAACTCGACCGTGCCCTGGGTCACGGCGGCGCCCTGCCAGCCCCCGGTGGCCTTGATGCCGAACAGGTTGTGGCTCGGCTTGCCGTCCGGTCCGCGCATCACGCTGCGGCCCCAGCCCGTCTCCAGCGCGGCCTGCGCGACCAGCATCCGCGGATCGACGCCGAGTTCGGCCGCTGCCGCCTTCGCGTGCGGCCAGACTTCGGCGACGAAGGCCTCGGGCGTGCCGGCCCTTGGCGATGACAGGTTGGCGGGCACCGCGGGTTTCGGCGGCATCGCGTCGGTCACCGGTGCGAGGCGCGGGAAACCGACCACGCCGGGG
>DHLY01000100.1:115530-126954 GCA_002405525.1 Proteobacteria bacterium UBA4656 | reverse complement strand
CGGCAGCGGCGGCAGCGGCAGCCCGAGCGCGGGCGCGGCAGCGAGCATCGCGGGGGGCGCGGCGGGGCCGGCGGGCGGCACCGCGACCGCGCTGCCGGCGTCCGGCGTCCGCGCCGCCGGGCGCGCGACCGCGGCGGCGCCATGCAATGGCATCGGCAGCCCGGCCGCGGAGGAGGAGGAGGACGAGGAGAAGGAGGGCGAGGAGGAGGCCGGCGGCGCGAGCTGGCGGCGCAGCATCTCGGCGATGCCGAGCCCACGGCCGCTGGTGAGCGAGGCCGCGACCTCGCGGTCGTACATCTCGCGGAACATCGGGTCCTGGCCGCCGAGCAGCGGATCGCCCTGGCTGGCGCTGCGCATGCTGGAGACCATCATCTCCACGAACAGCGCCTCGAAGCGGCGTGCGACCGCATCGACCGCCGCCGGATCGCGGCGTGCGGCGGCCTCCGACAGGCGGGAGAGACCGCCCAGTTCGGACAGTGGCGACACCGCGTCGTTGCGCATCATCGCCCCGACCTCAGATCACTTCCAGCTCGGCGCGCAGCGCGCCGGCCTGCTTGAGCGCCTCCAGGATGGCGACCACGTCCCCCGGCGCGGCGCCGACCTGATTCACCGCGCGCACGATCTCGTCCAGGGATACCCCGCCGGGGAACAGGAACATGCGGCTCTCCTCTTCGGAAACCTGGATGTCGCTGCGCGGTACCACCACGGTCTCTCCCTCGCCGAACGGCGCCGGCTGGCTGACCGCCGCCCGCTCCGCCACGGTGACCGTGATCGATCCGTGGGCCACCGCCGCCGGCGACACCCGCACCTGCGCGCCGATCACCACCGTGCCGGTGCGCGAATTGATGACCACCTTGGCCGGCGCGTCGCCCGGCGTGACTTCGATGCCCTCGACGCTGGCGAGGAAGGCGGTGCGCGAGGTGGGTTCGGACGGCGCGTCGAGCGCGATGCTGCCCGCATCCAGCGCGCTGGCGGTGCCGGGACCGAGCCTGGCGTTGATCGCGTCGGCCACCCGCTGGGCGGTGGTGAAGTCCGGGGTGTGCAGGTTGAGCGTCAGCGGCCCACCGCCGAAGGCGGTCGGCGCGGGGCGCTCGACGAAGGCGCCGTTCGGGATGCGGCCGGAAGACTGCACGTTGACCGCCACCCGCGAACCGTCCTCGCCACGGGCACCGAAGCCGCCGACCACCAGGTTGCCCTGCGCGACGGCGTAGATCTCGCCGTCCGCGCCGCGCAGCGGCGCCATCAGCAGCGCGCCACCGCGCAGGCTGCCGGCATTGCCGATCGACGATACGGTGACATCGATCGATTGGCCCGGCCGCGCAAACGGCGGCAGTTCGGCCTGGATCGCCACTGCCGCGACGTTCTTCAACTGCGGATTGACGTTGGGCGGCACGGTGACCCCGAGCCGCTCCAGCATGGTCTTGAGGCTCTGGGTGGTGAACGGCGCCTGGCTGGTCTGGTCGCCGCTGCCGTCGAGCCCGACCACCAGCCCGTAGCCGACCAGCGGGTTGCCGCGCACGCCCTCGAACTGCCCGATGTCCTTGACCCGCTCGGCGTGCGCCCAGGGCGAGACGAACAGGGCCAGGGCAAGGGCTGCGAACGCGACCAGCAGCAGATGCGCGCGGCGGCGGCGGGCGGCGGTCGGCCGCGATGCGCGGACGGGCACGATGCGAATCGACTGGAAGGCCATGCCGGGCGCACTCAGAAGGGGGACACCACGTCGAAGAATCGGTCCAACCAGCCGCGCGCGTTGGCGCGCGCCAGCGTGCCGCGGCCGGAGTAGCTGATCCGCGCCTCAGCGACCCGGCTGGACGCGATCGTGTTGTCGGGGGCGATGTCGGCGCTGCGCACGATGCCCTGGATGCGCACCAGTTCGTTGCCCTGGTTCAACTGGATCCACTTCTCGCCCTGCACCACCAGGTTGCCGTTGGGCAGGCGCGCCACGACGGTGGCGGTGATCGATCCGTCGAGGCGGTTGCTCTGGGCCGTATCCGCGCTGCCGTCGAAGCTGCGCGATCCCGCGATCTCGGTCTCGAACATCGGGCGGCCGTCGATCGTGGGCTGCACGCCCAGCAGCGTCGGGTTGGCGAGGCTCGTCGCGCTGTCGCGGGTGGTGGCGGTGGATGCGCTGGAGACCGCGTTGGTGCGCTCGGCGAGCAGGATGGTCACCAGGTCGCCGACGTCGCGCGCCTTGCGGTCCTCGAACAGCGCGAACCCGCCACCGGCGCGGTAGATCGCGCCGCTGCTGGCCGCTTGCGCCGGCACCATCTGCACCTGCACGGTCGCGATCGGCGGCGGCTGCGCCGGCACGCTGGCGCAGGCCGGCAGCAGCGCCGCGGCGAGCGGCGCGAGGGCGCGCACGATCGTGGCGCGGGGCGTGCGCCGGGTGGAGCGGCGGATCGCGCGGGAGGAATCCACGGGCCGGCCCTCAGACCGCCTGGTTGAGGAACTGCAGCATGCCGTCGCTGGCAGAGATCGCCTTCGCGTTCATCTCGTAGGCGCGCTGGGTCTCGATCATCGACACCAGCTCCTCGACCACGTTGACGTTGCTGCTCTCCAGCGCGCCCTGCTGCAGCAGGCCGAGCCCGTTGACGCCGGGTGTGCCGGTCTGCGCGGGGCCGCTGGCGCTGGTCTCGAGGTACAGATTCTCGCCGCGCGCCTGCAGGCCGGCCGGGTTGACGAAATCGGTCAGCTGCAGCGAGCCGATCTGGGTCGCCGCCGCCTGCCCCGCCAACTGCACGGACACCGTGCCGTCGCGGCCGATGCTCACGCTCTGCGCGCCCTGCGGAATCTGGATCGCCGGCTGCACCACGTAGCCGCTGTTGGTGACCAGCTGGCCCTGCGGGTCCACCTGGAAGCTGCCGTCGCGGGTGTAGGCCGTGGTGCCGTCGGGCAGCAGGACCTGGAACAGTCCGCGCCCGGTGACCGCGAGGTCGAGCGCGTTGCCGGTGTTGAGGATGTTGCCCTGGTCGAACGATTTCGCGGTCGCGACCACGCGCACGCCGGTCCCGGTGGACAGCCCGGTCGGCAACTGGGTCTGCTGCGACGACGCGCCGCCCGGCTGGCGCACCTGCTGGTAGAGCAGGTCCTCGAAGGCGGCGCGGCCGCGCTTGAAGCCGGTGGTGTTGACGTTGGCGAGGTTGTTGGACACCACCGACATGCGCGTCTGCTGCGCGTCGAGTCCGGTCTTGGCGACCCACAGGGCCTGGTTCATGGTCTTGCTCCTCGGGCGCGACGGGCGCGCAGTGCGAACTCGGTTCAGTGGCCGTCGGCGCGGTGGTCGATCGCGCAGCCGGCGGGCGCTTCAGCCCATCCGTAGCAAGGACGATGCCGCGCGCGCGTTTTCGTCCGCCGTACGCAGCACCTTGACCTGCATCTCGAACTGGCGCGAGAGCGAGATCATCTGCACCAGCGCCTCGGCGGGATTGACGTTGCTGCCCTCCAGCGCGCCGGCGGTCAGGACCGGTCCTGCGGCCGCCGCAGGCGGCGCCGCCGGGTCGCGGGGGCGGAACAGGCCGTCGGGACCGCGCTCCAGGTCCTCGCCGGCGGCGGCAACGACCCGCAGGCGCCCCACCTGGGCGATGGTCTCCGGACCCTGCCCCTGCGGCACGATCGACAGCGTGCCGTCGGCGCCGATGCTCAGCTTCTGGTGCGGCGGCAGCGCGACCGGCCCGTTCTCGCCCAGGACCGGCAGTCCGCCGCGCGCGACGAGCTGGCCGAGCGGCGTCAGGGCAAGGTCGCCCGCGCGGGTGTAGGCCTCGCCGCCCTGCGCATCCTGCACCGCAAGCCAGCGGTCCTCGGCCAGCGCCACGTCGAGGTCGTTGCCGGTGGCCTGCACCGGACCGGCGGCAGCGTCGAAGCCGCCGTCGGCGGCCAGCACGTTGAAGCGGGTCTCGAAACCCGGGCCCTGCACCTGCCGCGCCTCCTGCCGGAGCAGTTCGGCCTTGAAGCCGATCGTGGCGACGTTGGCGATGTTGTGCGAAACGGCCTCCTGCGCCCTCAGCGTGGCGCTGGCGCCGGTCATCGCGATGTAGGCTGCTCGATCCATGCTTGCGATTGCCTCGGGGGTCAGGTGTTTCGTCCAACGGTCCAGGGCTCAGGGCACGGAAGATCCGCAAGAGTGGTCGTTCCGTGCTTCTGGGCCCTGTCCCCTGGGCCCTGCTCCATCAACGGATGTTGATGATCGTCTGCTGCAGCTGGTCGGAGGTCGAGATCATCTGCGCGTTGGCCTGGAAGTTGCGCTGCGAGGTGATCATGTTCACCAGTTCGGCGGTGAGGTCGACGTTCGACATCTCCAGCGCGCCGGACTGCACGAGGCCGAACGACGAGGTGCCGGGTTCCCCGCGCACCGCCTCGCCCGACTCACTGGTCTCGGACCACGCGGTGTCGCCGAGTTGCTGCAGCCCTTGCGGGTTGGCGAAACGGGTCAGCACTACCTGCCCGAGCGGCGTGCTCTGGCCGTTGGTGTAGCGCGCGGTGATCACGCCCTCGGCCGACACTGCCACCCCGACCAGGCGACCGGTCGCGAACCCGTCCTGGGTCAGACTGTTGACGCCGAACCGCTCGCCACGCTGGGTGGTGGTCGAAAGATCGAGTTCGATCACGAGGTCGGCCGCACCATTGGCCACCGGCGGCGTCCCGGCAGTCGGCGTGTGCGGCGGCAGGGTGACGCGGCCGTTGGCGGGCGTGGTCAGCACCCCCTGGTTGTTGAAGGCGATCGCCTGTGCGCCGCCCACCGCCTGGCCATCGATGTAGGTGTGGACATTCCACTGGTTGGTGCCGGTCTTGACGAAGTACAGGGTCTGGACGTGCGAGGTGCCGAGCGAGTCGTAGACCGTCACCGAGGTCGAATGGTTGTAGCTGCGGGCGTCGGTGATCGAGAACGGCGTGATGGTCGGCACGGTCGCATTGGCGGGCAGGGTCAGCCCGGCGTCGACGCTGGTGGTCGCGTTGGGCGGGGCGTCGGTGGTCACCAGCCGCAAATCGCTGAGGCGCCCGCCGTCGAAGCGTCCGTTTTCGCCCTGCACCGGCGGGAACACCTGCAGCCGCGCACCCCCGGCGTTGACCACGAAGCCGTCGCGATCGACGCCGAAGGCGCCGCTGCGCGAGTAGACCGACGAGCCGCGGTCGCTGAGGGTGAAGAACCCCTCGCCCGAAATCGCGAGGTCGAGGCTGTTCTGGGTGAAATCGACGTTGCCCTGGGTGAACTGCTGGCCGACGCGGTTGAGCGACACGCCGCTGGCGATGGCGTTGGTGCCGACGCCGAAGGTCGACACCGCGTACAGGTCGCCGAACTCGGCACGCGAGCGCTTGAACCCGGTGGTGTTGACGTTGGCGATGTTGTTGGCGGTGATGCGCAGGTCCTGGCCGGCGGCATTGAGGCCGCTGAGTGCGACGCGGAAAGGCATGGTTGGATCCTCGCTGCGGGGTTCGATGGTGGGTCGGGTTGGATTGAATGCGGTCAGCCGCGCGATGCAGGACCGCGTCGCGCGCACCGCGCCGACCCGATCCCGGAGCGGCGCGGCGCGTGGTCGCCGACGCGGTGCACGCGTGGGGCGTCGGTCGCTGGCTGGAAAGGCTGGGGGATCACGGCGACTCAGCCGAAGCGCCGCACGCCGTTGACCGGGAAACTGCCCAGACCCTCGAGCGCGAGCAGCGCGCCTTCGGCGCCCACGCTGACGCTGCGAATCCGGCCTTCGAGCATGACGGGCACCGGCTCGCCGCTGATCC
The DNA here is from genome assembly GCA_002405525.1 of Proteobacteria bacterium UBA4656. Classification (GTDB taxonomy): domain Bacteria; phylum Pseudomonadota; class Gammaproteobacteria; order Xanthomonadales; family Ahniellaceae; genus UBA4656. The sequence continues at coordinate 121,224 of DHLY01000100.1, read as the reverse complement.
GGGCACGGACCGTGTACTCACCGGCCGGTGCGCGCTGACCGCTGCCGAGCCGGCCGTCCCAGGCGAAATCGGACAGCCCGGGCCCGCGACTGCCGAGGTCGATCGAGTGCACCACCGCACCGGCATCGTTCACCACTTCGATGCTGACGGTGCCGCGCGTCGGCACGTCGATCGCGCCGGCCAGTCCACCGGACTGCGGGTCGGCGCCGAGGGTGAAACGCTCGGCCGCGACGAGGGCGGTGCCGCCGACCAGTGCGGCGGCGGACAGCGCCTGCGAGCCGCGCAGCGAATCGACGAGTTCGCCGAAGCCGGCGCTGAGTTTCTCGATGCCCGACACGGTGGAGAACTGGGCCAGCTGGGCAACGAACTCCGCGCCCTTCTCCGGATTGAGCGGGTCCTGGTTGCGCAACTGTTCCAGCATCAGGCGCAGGAAGTCGTTCTGCCCCACTTCGGTGTTGCCGCGTCGCGCCGGCACCGGGTTGGTGATGCCGATCGAGGCGAAGTAGTCGGGACTGCCGACGGCGGGAGTGGTCATGGCTGGGTCCTCGCTCGGGCCGTTCAGCGGCCCATGGCGCCGATGGTGCGCAGGGCGAGGTCGCGCGCTGTGTTCATCACCTCGACGTTGGCCTGGTAGCCGCGCGCGGCGGAAATCATGTTGACCATCTGCTCGACCGCGTCAACCGGCGGGGCATAGACGTAGCCGTCGGCGTCGGCCAGCGGATGACCGGGCTCATGGCGCTTGCGCGGCGCGGCGGTGTTCTCGGCGACCTGGCTCACGCGGACGCCCGGCAGGTCGCTGCCGGGGGCCATCGGCACCGCCTCGAAAACCGGCTCGCGCGGCCGGAACACCGACGCCGGATCGCCGCTGACGGTCTCGGCGTTGGCGAGGTTGCTCGCCACCGCGTTCAGCCGCACGGATTGCGCGGCGAGCGCGGAACCGGCGATGTCGAAGATTCCGAAACCGCTCATCATTCGCCTCCGGTGATCGCGGTATTGAGCGTGCGCATGCGCCGCTCGATGAAGGTCAAGGTCGCCTGATATCGCATTGCCGCCTCGGCGAACTTCGAGTTTTCGGTCGCCAGTTCGACGGTGTTGCCGTCCTGCGCCGGCTGCAGCGGAATCCGGTATACCAGCGCGGGCTCACCGCCCGGGGTGGCTGCGCCGAGGTGGCCGGCGTCCGTGCGCGCCATCGTCACCGCCCCCTGCCGCTCACCGGCCGCCGTGCGCAGCGCACCTTCGAAATCGATGTCGCGCGCGCGATAGCCCGGCGTGTCGGCGTTGGCGATGTTCGACGCGATGCGCTCGATCCGCGCGCGATGCAACGACAGCGCCGTGCCGTGCAGGCCGAGCAGGTTGTCGAAGGGTCCAGCCACCGCCGGTACTCCGTCGGCGCACGCCGGGCGCCGTCGGAATCGGACTAGGCAAACGGTGTGCCAATGCCGGCGGGCCCGAGGCCTTAACGGCGACGGACCGGGATGCGAGGGGAGCGCGGGGCGATGAATCCGCGCGCGACGGGCAGTCCTGCGCTACGGGATCATGCCGCCATTCCCAGGGACTTGATGCGATCGATCACGGTCGCTGCCAGTTGATCCGGCGTGTACTTGGGCACAAAGCGATCCGCGCCCACGCGCGCCACCATCGAATTGTTGAAGACTCCCGACAGGGAGGTATGCAGGGTCACGAACAGGTCGCGCAGCCGGGGGTCGCGGCGGATTTCCGCCGTGAGCGTGTAGCCGTCCATGTCCGGCATCTCGATGTCGCTGATCACCATCATGTAGCGCGCGGACGCGTTCTCACCGCGGGCGGCAAGCTCCTTGAGGTGGCGAAGGGCCTGCCGACCGTCCGGAATCAGGCTGCACTCGACGCCGATTTGCTGCATGACGCCGTAGATCTGGTTGCGCGCCACCCGCGAATCATCGACCACCAGCACATGGGCGCTGGAACCGACGTGCTGGCCGGCGGTGGCGATCACGTCCGCCGAGACGGTGATGGAGCTGCCGTTCACGTCGGCAAGCACTTTCTCGACGTCGATGATCTGGATCAACTCGTTCTGATGCCGGGTGACCGCCGTGATCTGCGACGAACGGGCCCCCACGTCCGGCGGCGGCAGCACGTCGTCGACCGCGATGTTCACGATGCGATCGACCGCGGCGACCAGGAAGCCCTGAACGGTGCGATTGAACTCGGTGACCATCAGATAGCCCGGGTTCACGCCGACTGCCTCCGGGTGGGCGATTGCCCGGCCCAGGTCGAACACGGGCAGCGTGCGACCGCGCACATCGGCCGCCCCGAGCAACTGCGCGTGTCGGCTGGGCAGCGGCCAGATGCGGGGACAGCGGATCACCTCCTGCACTTTGAACACGTTGATCCCGAAGCGCTGCCGCCCTCCCAACCGGAACAGCAGGAGGGCCAGCCGGTTGTGGCCGGCAAGGCGGGTGCGTTCCTCGATGGTGGACAGAAGACGACGATTCATGGTCCGGTCCTGATCGGCCGCGCAGCGCGCAACTTGAGGTGCGGCCGGGTGCCGGTCCGGCACACGGCTTGCACCCGCCGACCTGCCCCCCACGGCCCCGACGACCATGCGCCCTGCAATCGCTCTCTGCCTGCTTCTGTCGAGCGCTGGCGCGCACGCGGACACTCCTGCGCACCCGGTCGAGTCGATCCGCGCTGCCGCCGAATCGGCGGTCGCCGCCGGCCCCGGCGCCCGCGTGGTCGCCCGTATCGACCACCGCCTGCGCCTGCCACGCTGCACGCAGGACCTGACCGCTCTGCCCCACGCACCCGGAACCGTCGAAGTGGCTTGTCCGACGGCCAGCGGATGGCGGCTCTACGTCCCGGTGCGGGTCAGCCGCAGTGGCCCGGTCGTGGTGCTGATCCGACCTCTGGCCGCCGGCTCCGCCATCCCAGCCGACGCGCTCGCGGTGGAAACCCGCGACCTCGCCCGCCTGCCGGCGACGGCGCTGGCGGACCCCGTCCTTGCGGTGGGCCAAGTCGTGCGCCGGGCGCTCGCCGCGGGCAGCCCGCTCACCGCGGACGAACTGCGCTCCGCGCCGGTGGTGCGCCGCGGCCAGTCCGTCATCCTGGTCGCCGGCGGCGGCGGTCTCGAGGTCCGGACCAGCGGTCGTGCGCTGGCCGATGCTGCGCCCGGCGAGGCGGTCGCGGTGGAGAATCCGTCGTCACGCCGCGTGGTGACCGGGGTCGCCCGCGCCGGCGGCGAGGTGTGGGTACGTTGACGCGCGCGGACCGCCCGTCGCGAACCCGGGTATCGGCGCCCGATGCCCGCCGAGCCGTCGGCATGGCTACAGTTCGCGACGCGACCGCCGATACCGGGCTGGACAGGAACATCCGGAGCGATCCATGAGCAACAAGATCGAAGGTCCCCGCCTTGCTTCGCTACCGCCCCCGTCGACGGCCGAGGCGGCCGACCGCAAGGCCCGCGGCGGGACCGAGGAAAGGGTCGGGGCCCCGGCGCCCGCGGACAGCGTGCGACTGACGGGTGCCGGCAGCGAAATCGCGGCGGTGTCGCGCACTGCCGGCGAAGCCGCGCCCTTTGACTCGGCGCGGGTCGACCGGGTCCGCGCGGCGATTGCCGACGGCACGTTCCGCGTCGATACGCGCCTGGTCGCCGACCGCCTGCTGGCGAGCGAAAAGGACCTGCCTCGGTGAGCCCGGGGCCCGCACCCGGTCTGCTGGACGACCTGGCGGCCGCACTGGCTGCTGAACGCAGCGCGCTGCTGCAGCGCGACGCCGAGGCGCTGCGCGCGGCCTGCGCTGCCAAGAACGAGTGCCTGCACCGTTTGGTCCAGGTGGATGACGCACACTTCGTGCCGGGCCCCCACGCCGAGCAACTGGCCGCGCTCGCAGACCTCAACCGCGCCAACGGCGAACTCATCGCCCGCCGCCGCCGCGACGCCGAGTGGGCGCTCTCGCGGCTGGGCCGCAGTGTGTCCGCGCCCGCCTACCAGGCTTCCGGCACGCTGGATGCCACGACCGGAAGCCGCGACCTCGCGCTGGCCTGAGCGGGCGGCGCATCGACCGGCGGCGCATTGAAATCGCCGGCGGGGTGGACCATGCTGCGAGACGTATGGAACCTGCTGCCGATGCCAATGCCGAGATCGAAAGCGACGTCCTGCTGGACGCGCTCTCGCAGCATGTGCTGCTCCTCGACCGCGACGGCGTCATTCTGCGCGGCAACGCCGCTTGGGCGCGTTTCGCCCGTCTGCGCGGCAGTGGGCCCGACGCCTGGATGGGCGCCGACTTCGTCGACGTCGTCGGCCGGATGGCCGGCCTCCCGCCACCCCGTTCGGACAGTCTGCGCGACGGCCTGGCCGCGCTGAAGGCGGGGCGCGGCGGATTCAGCACCGACGTCTGCTACTCGGCACCCAACCTGACGCAGTGGTTCAGCGTCGACGCACACGCGCTGGAAGACGGCCGCCGGATCGTGGTCCAGCACGACGTCACTGAATTGCGCATCTTCGACCACGCGCGCATCCGCTTCGAGCAGATGGTGGACGCTTCCTCCGACGCCATCCTGGTGGTCGACGGCGACGGCAACGTGGGCTATGCGAACGACGCCGCCTGCAGACTCGCCGGAGCGCTACCGCGCGAAGGCGCCAGCGCGGTCGCCAGTCTGATCGACCGCACGGCGATCGCGATCGCCGCCGCCAGCGGCGCATGGCGCAGCGAAATCACGATCCGCACCCTCGACGGAGCGGACATCCCGGTCGTCCAGGACGTCCGGCGCCACGAGTCGCCCGACGATGGCGGCGCTTACTTCACGGTGATGCTGCACGACATCTCGGCCGAGCAGTCGCGCGAGGAGGAGTTGCAGAACCGCAACGTCGAACTGCAACTCGCCTACTCCCAGCTGCGCGGCGCGCAAGACCAGCTTCTGCAGTCGGAGAAAATGGCCTCGCTGGGCCAGTTGGCCGCCGGGGTGGCGCACGAGATCAACAATCCGATCGGCTACGTGCACTCCAACATCGGCACCCTGAAGGACTACACGCGCAGCCTGTTCGGCATGCTCGCCGCCTACGAGAACGCACTGGCGTCGGCGATGTTGCCGCCCGATCAGCGGGCCGCGCTGGACGAACAGCGCGACCGCTTCGAGATCGACTACCTCACCCAGGACCTGCCGAGCCTGCTCGACGAATCCGCCGAGGGCATCGAGCGGGTACGCAAGATCGTTCAGGACCTGAAGGACTTCTCGCACGCCGGCCAGGGCGACGAATGGCAGATCGCCGACCTGCACCGCGGGCTCGACTCCACGTTGAACATCGTGTGGAACGAGCTCAAGTACAAGGCCGAGGTGGTCAAGGACTACGGACCGCTGCCACCGGTGGAATGCATTCCATCGCAGATCAACCAGGTATTCCTCAACATCCTGGTCAATGCCGGCCACGCGATCAAGGAACGCGGGACCATCCGCATCTCGTCCGGCGCCAGCGAGGACACCGGCTGGATCGAGATCGCCGACAGCGGCGAAGGCATTCCCGAGGAGAACCTGCAGCGCATCTTCGATCCTTTCTTCACCACCAAGCGGGTCGGACAGGGCACGGGCCTCGGCCTTTCCCTGTCCTACAGCATCATCAAGAAGCACGGCGGGCGGATCGAGGTTTCGAGCACGCTCGGCCAGGGCACCGCGTTCCGCATTCTGCTGCCGCTGCGACAACCGGAGACGCGCGCGCCCTGAGC
>DHLY01000100.1:86619-115245 GCA_002405525.1 Proteobacteria bacterium UBA4656 | reverse complement strand
GTGCAGGACACCACTTTCTCAACATCCTGCCAGTCCCTCTCGGGTAACCGCCGGCGGCTCCTGCACCGCACGCGAACCGCAAGGCAGACGCCGCTCAAACCGTCGCAGGACGCCGCTCGGACTGGGTGCGGAAAGCCTCGCGGATCTCGCGCCGCAGTTCCTCGTCGTCCCAGGGCTTGGTCAGGAACTTGTAGATCGCACCGCGATTGATCGCCTCGGTCACCGTGCGCAGATCGGTGTAGCCGGAGAGCACCAGGCGCACGGTGTCCGGATACAGCGCGCGCACCTGGCTCAGGAACTCGGTACCGCTGATGTCGGGCATCCGCTGGTCGCTGATCACCACGTGCACGTCGTGGCGCCCGAGCAGCTCGAAGGCCTCGCGGGCATTGCTCGCGGTGAGGATCTTGTAGCCGTCGCGGCGCAGCAGCCGGGTGAGCGCGCGCAGAATGTTCTCCTCGTCGTCGAGCAGCAGCAGGGTGCGCTCGTTGGCGTTGGCGGAAAACGACTCGCGGGCCAGGAATCGCCGCCCGAGCAGTTCACTGGCGAGATCGGCACGTACCGCCCCGGAGAAGAAAAGGCCCTGGAACTGGTCGCAGTGGTTGCGGCGCAGATAGCCCATCTGGGCTGCGCTCTCCACGCCCTCCGCCATCACCGTCATCCCCAGCTGGTGCCCCATGGCGATGATCGCCCGCGCGATGCCGGCATCGCCGGAATCGCGGGTGATGTCACGCACGAAACTCTGGTCGATCTTCAGTTTTTCGATCGGGAAACGCTTGAGGTGGTTCAGAGACGAGAACCCGATGCCGAAGTCGTCGAGCGCCAGCCGCACGCCGAGATCGCGCAGCGCGGTCATGGTCTCGATCATGCGCTCCACGTTGTCCATGATGCTGGATTCGGTCAGCTCCAGCTCGAGATGCCGCGGCGGAAGGTCTGCCGCCCGCAGGGCGGCGCGCACCTCGGCCACGAAGGTCGGTCTCTGCAGCTGCATGGCCGACACGTTCACGGCGACCGCGAAGTCATGGTGACCGAGGTCCAGCCATTGTCGTGCCTGCATCGCCGCGTGCTCGAGCACCCAGCGACCGATGTCGGCGATCAGACCCAGCTCCTCCGCGACGCGGATGAATCGCCCCGGGGGCAGGAAGCCGAGTTCCGGACTCTGCCAGCGCACCAGCGCCTCCATCCCGACCACCTGCCCGTTCTGGGCGCTGACCTGCGGCTGGTAGTGCAGCAGCAGCTCGCCCTTGCGCGCCGCATCGCGCAGGTGCCCGCCCAGCGATAGCCGGTCGGCAAGTTCCTGCACCTGTTCGTTGGAGAAGCGGGCGACCGCGTTGCGCCCGTTGCGCTTGGCGCGCGCCATCGCGGCCTCGGACTGGTTGAGCAGTTCCGCGGCGCTGGATGCACTGTCCGGGAATGCGCTGATCCCGACGCTCGCCGTCAGGTACACCGAATACGGCGGAACCGACAGCGGCTGCTCCATCGCATCGCGGATGCGGTCGGCGAGCAGGGTCCCGTCGCGGTCGTCGGGACCCGGCAGGTACACGACCACGAATTCGTCGCCGGCGATGCGCGACACGCGACCGCCTTCGCCGACCACCGCGCGCAGCCGTTGCGCCGTCACTCGCAGCGCCTCGTCGCCCACCGCATGACCCATCGACTCGTTGACGCCGTGGAACCGGTCGACGTCGACATACAGCATCATCACCCGCCCCCCGTTGCGCCCTGCCTCGGCGACCACGCTGCGGGTGAACTCCTCGACAGCGAGGTAGCGCGGCAAGCCGGTGACGTTGTCGTGAGTCGCCATGTAGGCCATCTCGGCCTCGTGGCGGCGCCGCTCGGTGACGTCGACCTGGATCCCCACGTAGTGCGCGATCTCGCCGCGCTCGTTGCGCACCGGGGCGACGTTGAGATGATTCCAGAAAAGGCTCCCATCCTTGCGATAGTTGCGCAGCACCACGTCGCAACCCCGCCCCTCGCGGATCGCCTCGCGCAGGGCGAACACTTCCGGCTGGTCGCGGTCCTTGCCCTGCAGCAACCTGCAGTTGCGGCCGACGATGTCTTCGAACGAGTAGCCGGTCATGCGCTCGAAGGCAGCGTTGACGTAGACGATCGGCAGATCCGGACGCCGCGCGTCGGCGATCAGAACGCCATTGGTTGTCGATTCCATGGCGCGCTCGAGCACCCGCAAGCGCTCCTCGGCGCGGTGCCGCTCGGTCACGTCGCGCAGCGCCACCAGCCGGGCAAGCTGCTCGTCCCACACCGTTTCGCTGACCCGCGACTCGATGGCATGGGCCTGACCACGCATGGAAGTGACCTCGGCCTCGGAAAACTCGGCATCCAGCACCATCGGCAAGGCGAAAGGCTCGCCGATCATGGCCTCCGGCGCGGAGTCGAACAGCAGGCCCGCCGCGGGGTTGGCGAACACCACCCTGCCGTCGGCCGCCACCACCAGCAGTGCGTCGATCGCGTCGGTCAGCACGTTGCGCAGCCGCTGCTCGCGTTCGCGGACCGCAGTCTCCGCGCGCAGGCGTTCGGTCACGTCCACGGCCAGCACCAGTCGCGCCGTGCGGCCCTCGAATACCAGGCTGTGCGAAGTCACCTCGACGTCGATGACGCTGCCGTCGCGCTTGAGGTGCCGCCAGAGCCCGGCACGCACCAGGCCCTGCGGTCGTTGCCGGGTGTACGCCTCGAAGGTCTCGCGTTCGTCGTCCGGCCGGATGTCCAATGCGGTCATCCGCGACAGCTCCTCCCTGCTGTAGCCGTAATGGTCGAGCATGGCCTCGTTGACGGCGAGGAATCCCAGCGTGGCGACATCGTAGACCCACAGCGGCAGCGGGTTGCGTTCGAACAACATGCGGTATCGGGCCTGCCCCTCCTCCGCCGCCTGGTAGGCACGCGCGCGATCGATGGCGTAGCGGACCGCGCGCGACAATCGCTCCGGATCGAGGTCGCGCTTGACGAGGTAATCGGCGGCGCCGGCGGCCAGCGCCGCCGCGTCGACTTCCGGATTGCCCTGGCCGGTCAGCAGGATCATGGGCGCGCGGTTCCCCATCGCGGCAGCCTCGCGCATCAGGTCGATGCCGCTGCGGGCCCCGAGCAGATAGTCGATCAGGTAGACGTCGCCGACTCCCTCGCGAACGCGGGCCAGGCCATCATCCCAGGTCGACGCCCACGACAGGTGGCAGCGCATTCCGGCGATGCGGTCGACCACGTCGGCGACCAGGATGTAATCGTCCTCGTCGTCGTCTACGACCACCACGCGGACCGGTTCCCCCTTCACGGCCGCGCGCCCACCGGAGCCGGCGCGTGCGAACACCAATGCTGGAGCCGACGCACGATACCGACCAGTTCGTCGAAGCGGGTCGGCTTGGTCGCGAAGTCGCAGGCCCCCAGCTGCACCACGCGCGAACGATCCTCCTGGGCGCGCGAGGTGGTCAGCACCATCACCGGCAGACCGCTGAGGTTCGGATCCGCGCGCATCTCGGCCAGCGCCTCGCGGCCATCCTTGCGCGGCATGTTGAGGTCGAGGAGCACCACCCGCGGAAACGGATACTGCGTGCGGTCGGAGAACTCTGATTCGCCGCGCAGGTAGGCGAGAAGTTGCTCGCCGTCGGCCACGAAGCGGATGTCGCAGTCGATCTGCGACACACGGAAGGCCTCCTCCGCGAGAAGGCGATCGTCCGCATCGTCTTCGGCGATCAGTACCAGCGGACGTTGTCTGTCGTATTGCATGCCATGGACCCGGGTCGTTCAGGCTGAATGGCCGGCGGTCTCCGCCGGGACACGTTGCGCAGGGCGCTGCGGCCCCTGCGGGGCAGGAAACTCGACGCTGAAGGTGGCGCCGGAGCCCGGCACGCCGACGGCGCTCACCGTCCCGCCGTGACGCTCCACGATCTTGCGCACGATGGCAAGTCCCATGCCGGTGCCCTCGTACTCGCTGCGGCCGTGAAGACGCTGGAAGGGCGCAAAGATGCGGTCCGCATGCAGGTTGTCGAAGCCGATCCCGTTGTCGGCGACGATCAGCCGCCAGCCGCCGCGACGCGGCCCCGAATCGGCATCCGCGATCCGCTCGGCGCGCAGGTCGACCCGCGGTCGGCGCCCGGGGACGGCGAACTTCAGGGCATTGCCGATCAGGTTCTGCAGCACCTGGCCGAGTTGCGTCGGGTCGCCCTGCACCGTCGGAAGGCGGGCGCGCACGATCTCGCCACGGCTGGACTCGATCCGCGCTTCGAGGTCGGCGAGCACGTCGTCGAGCACCACGTCGAGGTCCACCGCGCGGAAAGTGCCGCCGCGCGTGCTGACACGGGAGTACGCGAGCAGGTCGTCGATCAGCGTCTGCATGCGGCCGGCCGCCGCGTCCATGCGCCGCAGGTAGTCCACCGCCTGCGGGTCGAGGCGATCCGCATAGCGCGTCAGGACGCGATCGCTGAACGCCTGCACCTTGCGCAGCGGCTCCTGCAGGTCGTGCGATGCGACGAACGCGAAGTCCTGCAGTTCGGCATTGCGCAATTCGAGGTCGTGCAGGGCGCGCCGAAGCTCGGCCGACACCGCCTTCGCGGCGGTGACATCGCGCCCCGCCAGGTAGAACAATCCGCTGGCGCCGATCGACGCGTTCCACTCCAGCCATCGCCAGCCGCCCTCTGCGTGTCGGCAGCGGATCTCGACCAGTTCGATGCGCTTGCCGAACAGCGCCTCCGCGATCCGGCGCTGGACTTCGACCGCATCGTCGGGGTGCACGAAATCGAGCAGATGCCGGCCGACGACTTCGTCGTGCCCGAAGCCGAGCACACGGGGCAACGCATCGTTGACCTGGCGGATGTGCGCGTCTGCCCCGGTGACCAGAAAAACGTCCAGCGAGAGGGCGTAGAACTGGTCGCGCTCGCGAACCGCCGCCAACGCATCCCGCTGCGGGGTGATGTCGAGGGTAAGCGACACGCAGTCCAGCAGTTCGCCATGGGCGCCGCGCAGAAGGGTCACGCGCTGGTCGAGCCACAGCCAGCGCCCGTCCGCGGTACGGAACCGGAACTCGACCTGCAGTTCGCGTTCTCCGGCAAGCACCGCCGCACGCACCCCGTCGTCGACCCGCGCCCGGTCGTCGGGGTGGATCAGTTCCGAGAACGCCAGTCGCCCACTGGTGAAGTCCTCCGGCGCGTAGCCCCAGTCGCGCACGTTGCCTGAAACCAGCTTGGTCGGTACCGCGTCGGCGGGGTTGAAGCGCCACAACACCGCCGGACTGAGTTCGATCACCTGCCGCAACTGGCGCTCCTCGCCGCTCGCACGACGCTCCTCGGTGACGTCGAAGGACAGCGCCAGGCAGAAATCGACCTGCCCGCCCGGCAGACGCACCACCTGCAGATGCTCGCTGACCCAGACCCAGCGGCCGTCGGCGGTGCGCAGGCGGTACTCGCGCGCGAACTGGTCGTCGCCGGCCTCGATCCGCTCGCGATCGCCGACCACCACCGACTGTCGTTCATCGGGATGCACGAGGTCGGAAAAACGGACCCGGCCGGAGGTGAAGTCTTCCGGCGCATAGCCCCAGCGGGCAACGTTGCCGGTAACCATCTCCGTGGTCGGCATCCGGAAGGGGTTGAAGCGCCAAAGCACCGCCGGCCCGTCGCCGATGGCGCGCAGCAGCCGCCGCTCCTGCTCGCGCGCCTCCATCGTCGCGGTGACGTCGATCGCAACGCCGTAGGTCGACCGCTCGTCCAGGCGCAGCACGTTCCACTCCAGCCAACGCACGCCGCCGTCGGCCGTGCGGTGCCGATTGACCAGCCCGCGCATACGGCCGGTTTCCTGCAGACTGCTCCAAGCATCGAGCGTCGGCGTGACGTCGTCGGGCACCAGCAGATCGGTGATCCGGCGCGACAGCAGGGCATCGCGGTCGAGGCCCAGCAGGCGCGGGAACGCGTCATTGACCTGGGTATAGCGTCCCTCGGCGTCGCTGATCGCAAACACGGTCGGCGACAGCTCGAAGAATCGATCGCGCTCGAGCAGCCTCGCCTGCGCCGCGCGCTGCTCGGTGACGTCGCGCACCACCCCGTAGACGCCGACGATGCGCCCGTCGACCACGATCGGCAGGCTGGTCATGTCGATTTCGCGCAGGGCGCCGTCGGCGCGCCGGCAGCGCGTCGGATAGCGCTGCGGTTCGCCCGCCAGCGCACGGCCGAAGTAACCGCGCGCGCGGGCCCTGCCAGGCTCGTCGACCAGTGCATCGAAGGGAAGCCCCAGAAGGCCCTCCCGCGGCGCGCCGAAGATTTCGACCACCGCCGAATTGATCGCGGTCACCCGACCATCCGTGTCGGACGCGAACACACCGTCAGGCTGGTGGTCGAACAGAGACCGCAAGCGCTGCTCGCTGTCGGCCTGCGCACGGAGCGATCGCTCGCGCTCGACGGCGATCGCGCAGATCGAGGCCAGCGTCTCCAGCGCGGCGATTTCGCCCATCGCCGGCTCGCGTGGCTCGCGCCAGTACACGGTGAAACCACCCAGCGGTTCGCCACCGCGGGACAGCAGCGGCTGCGACCAGCAGGCGGCGAGACCGAGGTGCGCCGCGAAGCCGCGCCAAGCGGCCGACGACGGGTCGCGTGCGATGTCCGCCACTACCACGCGCTCGCGGCGGAACATCGCGCTGCCGCCGAAACCGGCCGTCGGCCCGATCGGGTGGCCGTCGATCGCGGCACCGTAGGCCGAGGGCAGGCCGGGCGCGACCGCGCCCCACATGCAGGACCGCGCCGCGTCGTAGAGCGCAACGGTGCCGGTCGCGCCGGGGTGCAGTTCGTCGTAGAGCGAACAGATCCTCGACAGCACCGCTTCCAGCGCGGCGCCTTCGGCGATCTCGCGCAGGATCTCGCGCTGCTCGCGCTGGAACGCATCCGCACGCCGCGCCTGCGTCACGTCCTGCAGCACGACCGTGACCCCGGCGCCGACCGGCTGCACGCGGCCGGCGAGCCAGAGCTCGAGATCGGGCGCGTATCCGCCGACTTCACGCAGCTCTCCGGACTCTGCCGCGCGACCGCACAGGCGCGCGAACGCCACGCCGTCCAGGTTGCCGATCCCGCTCGGCAGCAGCCGCGCGATGGTCGCGTCCGGCTGGCTCGCGAATGCGGGGCCCAGCAGCGACCGCGCGCGCGCATTGGCGAAGGTGATCCGCTGCTCGTGGTCGATCGACAACACGGCTTCCGCCATGGTGTCGAGCACCCGGCCGGCCTCGGCCCGCGACGCCGCCAGCGCGCGCTGCGCGGCGAGCTGGGCACCGGCCACCAGCGCGGCCGCGCTGGCCCGTTCGCGCGCCAGCGCAGACAGCCGCAAGGTGGTGGCGAACATGATCGCGAACAGCAACCCTGCGACCAGGATCATGCGCGACAGTCCATGCTCCCCCGGCCGCCCGACCAGCCCGCGCAGTTCGACCCGCCAGGACTTCTGCAGCACCTCGATCGCCGCCACGCGCGGCTCGCCGGTTGCCCGCGACGGGACGTTGTGCAACCGGTGCACCGGGTCCTGGTCGCTGAACACGGTCACCGCGAACTCTTCCGGCAGGCCCTCCAGCACCGGATCGAACAGTTCCGCATAACGCCCGGCGGCGACCACGGCGTGGATCGTCCCGTCGACGGGCACCGGAACCACCAGCATGAAACCGGGGGCCTGCGGCTGCGTACTGCCCGCCAGGCTGCGCAGCACCGCACGGGAACCCGACAGCGCGTCTTTGCAGGCCTTGCGCAGGCCGGCATCCAGCGGCGCCTCCGGGCCGGTCGCACCGTCCAGGCGATGGGCGAGCCAAACACTGCACTCCGCGTCCCCGAAAGCCACCCAAAGGGTCCCCGGGAACGCGCTCGCGAACGGTCCGAAGCTGCGGTCGAGCGCCATCGGGCGCTGCGTCGGGTCCGATCGATCCAGACCGGCGCCGATCCGGCGCAGCGCTTCGGCCCTCGCTTCCACCGCGTCCCGCGTTCCCCGCGCGACCTGCCCGAGGACGCGCGAGGTCAACTGCTCGACCAGCGCCGTCTCCTGCCGCGCGGCCTCGCCCGCAGCCAACATCGACGCACCGGCGATCAGCACCGCGGCCAGAACCGGCAGCCAGAGCGCATTGCGCCGCTCGCGGTGGAGCGCCCGCGAGGCGAGCTGCATGGAGTTGAAGCCGAGCAGCACCATGCCCAGCGACCCGACCGCCGAAATCTGCACACCGCCCGGCACCGGCACCGCCGCACCGGCGATCCACGCGGCGAGACCGGGAATGCCCACCACCGCGAGCAGCAGGCCGCACAGCCAACCCACGGTCCAGCCGAAGCGGGCGTAAGCCGAAGCGCCGGTCAACAGCATCAGGCCGACCATCACCACCACCGCGATCGCCACCGGTGGCGGAATCCACCATCTCGCGATCCACTCCGCGCCGCGTGCCAGCCCGTCCGCTGCCGGCGGCTCGGCCGCCCAATCGGGGGCCAGCAGGGACACCACGAGGTTGGTGACCGCGATCGCCACGGCAGCCGCGCCGAAGATCACCGCCCGCCGGATCCGCGGTTGCGCCACCTCGTGCAGCGCGCGGGCGCTGAGCACCATCACCAGGGCGCCCGACAGGGGCACTGCCGTGCTGGCGGTGCCGAGCCGCGGAAGCTCGACGCTGCCGGCGACGATGCCCGCCGCGGCGCTGAGGCCGACGCCGGCGCCAATCCATGCGGCGGTGCTGGCGCGGGCGCTTCCGATCAGGGCCGGCTGGATCACCCCGACGCCGGCCGCGAGCAGTGCCATCGCGGCCAGCGTGACGTCCGGACGCGGCGGACGCCCCGCGACCATCGCCAGGCCCAGCGACACGCCGGCAGCCGCCACCGCGGCGCCGACCGCGCCGGCCCAGAAACCGGTGCGGTTCTTGGCTGGCGACGCGGCATCGGCCGCTGCCCGCAGCGCGCAAAGACCGGCAGTAGCGGCAAGCGCGCGCGCCAGTTCCACCGAATCCGCGTCCGTCGGCGCATCGAACGCGGCCGCCGCTGCGCCGGCTGCCGCCAATGCGGCCATGCCCCACCGCACGGCTGGCGACGACTGGCCGGAGAGCGCCACTCCGAGGACCGCGGCCAGCGCCAGCCCCTGCGCGCCGCTGGCGCCGGCGCTCAGGAAGGCCGCCAGCAGGACCCCCGCCGCGGCGGGGGCCAGGAAGGCCTGCCAGGTCGGTCGGCGCATCACCGGTGCCGCCCACCACGCAGGAAGACGCCCGGTCGCGAGGTCGGACGCAGAGGGTTCATCGTCGGTCGTGCCCGATGCGCATGGCCCATATTGCGCCCAATTGCCGCCGCGCTGCCAGCGCACGGGCCGCCATCGCCGCGGTTCGGGCCAACGCCGGGCCGGGGCTCAAGTCCGGGCGAATGCGGGCCGATACCCACCCCGAGGCGCCAGCGGGTGCGCCGCGATCTCGACTTCACCCCGATGATCACCAATCGCTCCACCTTCTCAATTCCACCCGATGCGGCCGACGGCGCAACCGCACTGCCGGCCCACACGTCGGCCGCAACGCCGGCCGCCGGGCCGCCGGACACGCAGTATTTCTTGCAAGATCGCGGCCACGGTGCGACCACTGCCGACCCGGACGCGGTCGCGCTGTCCGCGTCGATCGCGCGCGGCGACCGGCAGGCGGAGGACCGGTTCGTCCGCCGGTTCGGCCCGGGGCTTACAGCGATCCTCCGCGTCCGCTGCAACGACCCGGAATTGTGCAAGGACATCGCACAGGAGGCCCTGCAGGTCGCGCTGCTGCGGCTTCGCGCCGGTCGGGTCGAACAGCCGGAGGCACTGGCGGGCTTTCTGCGCGGCACCGCGCTCAACTTGCTGGCGAACGAGCGGCGGCGCAGCGAACACCGTCTCGTGGACGCTGGCAGCGACTGGATGGACGAGCTTCAGGGCGAAGGCGACGACCCCGCCGAGCGGGCGGAAAACGATGACCTGGTGCGCACCGTCCGCGAGACCATCGGTGGCCTCAAGGTGGAACGCGACCGCGAATTGCTGTGGCGATACTACGTCGACCAGGCGCCGAAAGACGTACTCTGCGCCAGCCTCGCGCTGTCGTCCGAGCACTTCGATCGCGTGCTGCACCGCGCGCGCCAGCGTCTGCGCGGCCTTTGGTTGGCGCGCCAGTCGGATGGCGGCGTTTCCGCCGCCTGAGGCGGCGGCCGCCCGCCGCTGCGCGCGCCGGAAGCCCGTCGCAGCACCGGGCCGCCCCGCCACCCGGAAGCAAGGCCGCCGCCCCGCCGGTCGGCCATGCCGGCGTGCGCGCGCAGCGAGCGGAGCCGTTGGCCCTAGGCATCGTCGACCGCTTCGGCACCTCCGACGGCGCGAGGCCGTGGCATGATCAACGTCGGCGACGACCGACCGGGCGCCTTGCCGTCGGCGGGCCCGACCGCGGCGCCGGATGCGACGGTGTCGCTCAGCATCCGCCGTCGCTTCCTCGACAGCCTCCCCGAACGGCGGCGCCTGCTGGTCGAGATGTGGGCCACCCTGCGTCAGCAGCCGGGCGACCGGGCAGCGCGCGCGCGCCTGTCGCGGCACCTCCGGGTGCTCGCCGACGCAGCGGCACGCACCGGGGCGGTGCCGATCGAGAGTGCCGCTCGCGCGGCCGATCGCAACCTGCCGCAGGCGCCGGACGGCAATGGCCTGCTGGACCCGCTGGTCGACGCGACGCTCGATGCGATCGCCGCAGTCTCACAGACCGGCGCGCCGACGATCGCCACCCGCCTGCCGATGGTGATGTTCGACGGCGAATCCGCCGCCTGGCTGGACTGGCTGCAGGAAATCCTGGTCGCCGCAGGCTGCCAGGTGGCCAGCACCGGACCGCCGCCGGCACCGGAATGGCCGACCGCCGCGGGTCACATGGTGCTTGTCGATGCCGCGGTCGCCACGCCCGATCGGCTGCGGCAATGGCGCGAACACGCGCTGAATGCCGCTGCCCCGACGCGGATCGTGGTCGCCGGCCCACCACGGGGATCCGCGCCGCGCACCGGCTGGCAGCACGCCGACGGCGTGCTGCCCGACCCCGCCGATCGCGCGGCGCTGTTGGCCTCGCTCGAAGCCGAACTGGCCGCGATGGACGATCCGGCGCCCTGCGTGGCGCTGATCGGTTTCGATCGAGACCATGCGGACTGGGCCGCCGCGCTGTCGGCGGCCGGCTTCGTGGTCGTCTCGACCGGGTCCGGAACCGACGCGCTGCGCATCGCTGGCGACGCCGGGCTGGATGCCCTGCTGGTCGGCCCACCATCGTCCGACGAGACGGCGATCGATCTCGCACGCCTGCTCGC
Organism: Proteobacteria bacterium UBA4656; assembly: GCA_002405525.1. Lineage (GTDB taxonomy): Bacteria > Pseudomonadota > Gammaproteobacteria > Xanthomonadales > Ahniellaceae > UBA4656. Next base: position 103,978 of record DHLY01000100.1, on the reverse strand, counting down.
GCAGACGAACGGCGTCATCCGCACCGAGGTGATCCGCGTCGTCGCAGCGGGCGACGACCACGCCCGCCTGTTCGCAAGCGGCGTATCGCAACTGCCCGGCGGGTTATCGCCTGCGGCGGCGGCGGCGGCGCTGCGCGAGCGCCTGCAGGCCAGGTGGCGCGCGCCGCCCCCCGATCACGATCCGGTCAGCGGCGCGCTGCGCCGGGCGCCCTTTCTGCTGCTGGCGCAGGGGATGCTCGACGGCCCGGCCGCCTACGTCGGCATCGGCCTGATCGACCTCGATGGCCTGCGCGCGATCACCGACCGCTCGGGACGCCGCGCCGGCGATGTCGCGCTGCGCTCACTGGCGCGGCGGCTGCGCGCCGCGCTGCCGGCCACAGCCGTGATCGGCCGCGCCGGCAGCGACGAGTTCCTGTTCGGGTTCACCGCACGCAACGAGGCGGAGGCGCGACGCCTGATGGCGCAGGCGGCAGGCACGCCGCCGGAGGGCGACGGCGAGATCCGGCTGCTGCAAAGCATCGGCGGCGTACTGCTGGACCGCGACGATCGCGCGCAGCGCCTGCCGCTCGCCGAACTCATCGCGCGCGCCGGCGAACTGATGCTCGACGCGAAGTCCTCCGGCGGGAGCCGGATCGCGCTCGCGCGCTACGGCGAACGCCCGATCGGCGAGCGCTGGTTCTGACGGCAGGTGCGCATGCCGCGGTCAGGCGGACGCCCGCGCGGAAAGCAGGGCGTCGAAGTAGGCGATCGTGCGCTGCAGTCCCTGATCCAGCCCGACGGTCGGCTCCCAACCCAGGCGCGCACGGGCCAGCGAGATGTCGGGTCGGCGCTGCACCGGGTCGTCGGCGGGCAGGGGCCGGAATACGATGTGCGAGCGCGAGCCGGTGGCCGCGATGATCTTCTCGGCCAGTTCGCGGATCGTGAACTCGCCGGGGTTGCCCAGGTTCACCGGGCCGGGAAACTCGGCGGGCGAGGACATCAGCGCGAGGAAGCCGTCGATCAGGTCGTCGACGTAGCAGAACGAGCGCGTCTGCATGCCTTCGCCGTAGACCGTGATCGGCTCGCCCCGCAGGGCCTGCACCACGAAGTTCGAGACCACGCGGCCGTCGTTGGGATGCATCCGCGGACCGTAGGTGTTGAAGATGCGCGCCACCTTGACTTCGACGCGGTGCTGGCGGTGGTAGTCGAAGAACAGGGTTTCGGCGCAGCGCTTGCCCTCGTCGTAACAGGACCGCAGGCCGATCGGGTTGACGTGGCCCCAGTAGTCCTCGCGCTGCGGGTGTACCTGCGGATCGCCATAGACTTCGCTGGTCGAAGCCTGGAGGATCCGCGCCCCGACCCGCTTCGCCAGGCCCAGCATGTTGATCGCACCGTGCACGCTGGTCTTGGTTGTGGCGACCGGGTCGTGCTGGTAGTGCACCGGGGACGCAGGGCAGGCGAGGTTCCATATCTCGTCGACCTCGACGAACAGCGGCAGGGTGACGTCGTGGCGCAGGAACTCGAAGTTCGGATGCGCCAGCAGGTGGGCCACGTTGCGCTTGTCGCCCGTGAACAGGTTGTCGGCGCAAATCACGTCGTGGCCCTGTGCGAGCAGACGATCGCACAGGTGTGACCCGAGGAAACCGGCACCGCCGGTGACCAGAACGCGCTTCGATTCACCGGACCCGCGACGCATGCCCGACTCAGGCCGGCAGCTGGCGAACCACCGAGCGTCCACGCCCGATGCCGTAGTAGGCGATCCCCGCGGCCTCGACGGCCTTGGGGTCGTAGATATTGCGACCATCGAAGATCGCAGCGCCGTTCAGTGCGGCGCGGATGCGCTCGAAATCCGGGCTCCAGAATGCCTTCCACTCGGTGACGATCGCCAGCGCGTCGGCGCCCGACAGCGCAGCGAAGGCATCATCGGCCAGCACGAGGTCGGCGCGCGCCCCGAACAGCCGCGCCGCTTCGCGGTGCGCCTGCGGATCGAACGCCTGCACCTTGGCCCCGGCCGCCCATAGCGATTCCAACAGGTTGCGCGACGGTGCCTCGCGCATGTCGTCGGTGTTCGGCTTGAAGGCCAGGCCCCACACCGCGATGGTGCGCCCGCGCAGGTCGCCGAAGTGGGCCGCGATGAGCTCGAACAGGCGGTGCTTCTGCGCCGCGTTGACCGCCTCCACCGCCGCCAGCACGCGCGGTGCGTAGCCGAACTGGCGCGCGGTGCGGTCGAGCGCCTGCACGTCCTTGGGAAAACAGGAACCACCGTAACCGGCGCCGGGATAGATGAAGGAATACCCGATCCGCGGATCGGAGCCGATCCCGTGGCGCACCAGTTCGATGTCTGCGCCGACGCGCTCGGCGATGTTCGCCATCTCGTTCATGAACGAGATCTTGGTCGCCAGCATCGCATTGGCGGCGTACTTGGTCAGTTCGGCAGAACGCAGGTCCATCAGCACCAGCCGCTCGTGGTTGCGATTGAACGGCGCGTACAGGGTCTTCAGCATCTCGACCGCGCGCGGGCTGTCGGCGCCGATCACTATCCGGTCGGGCCGCATGCAGTCCTTGACCGCGTCGCCCTCCTTCAGGAACTCGGGGTTGGAGACCACGTCGACCGGCACCGCGACGCCGCGGGCGGTGAGTTCGAAGGCGACCGCGTCGCGCACTTTGTCCGCGGTGCCCACCGGCACGGTGGATTTGTTGACCACCACCGTGTGGCGAGACAGATGGCGGCCGATGGTGTGCGCCACCGCCAGCACGTGGCTGAGGTCGGCGCTGCCGTCTTCGTCGGGGGGCGTGCCGACCGCGATGAACACGATGCGCCCGTGGGCAACCGCAGCGGCGGCGTCGGTGGTGAAGCGCAGCCGGCCGGCAGCGCGGTTGGCGGCCACCAGGTCGTCGAGGCCGGGCTCGAAGATCGGCACCTCGCCGCGGTCGAGCCGCTCGATCTTGGTCGCATCGATGTCGACGCAGACCACGTCGTTGCCAACCTCCGCCAGGCAGGTGCCGGTGACGAGGCCGACGTAGCCGGTGCCGAAGATGGTGACTTGCATGGCGCTTCGAGAGGACAGAGAGGCCTGGATGATACGACGGTCGCGCGACGGCATCGCAGGCCGCGGCCCTCGACCGCAGGGACCGCGGGCGGCGCCAGCCCCCGGGGAGCTTCGAACCACCGCAGGCTGACACGGAGGGCCCTCGGCGCATCCCCGCCGGGGCCCGGGACGACGCCCCGCAGCGGACTACTGCGCCGGCTTGACGATCTCCAGCAGTTCGACCTCGAACGTCAGCAGCGCGTTCGGCTCGATCACCGGCGGACGACCGGACGCGCCGTAGGCGAGGTTGCCCGGGATCCAGAACTTGAACTTGCTGCCCACCGGCATCAGCTGCAGGCCCTCCGTCCAGCCCGGGATCACGCCGTTGAGCGGAAACTGCGCCGGCTCGCCGCGATCCACCGAGGAGTCGAACTTGGTGCCGTCGAGCAGGCTGCCGACGTAGTGGACCTTGACCGTGTCGGTGTCGACCGGCTTGGCGCCTTTGCCCTCGGTGATCACCTGGTACTGCAGGCCCGAAGCAGTGGCCTTGACGCCCGGCTTGGACTTGTTGGTGGCGAGAAAGGCGTCGCCGGCTGCCTGGTTCTTGTCCGCCGCAGCCTTCATCTGCGCCTGCGCCTTACCTTCCAGCGACTGCTGGAACGATCGGGCGACCTGCTGGAACTCCTCCTGACTCAGCAGCGCCTTGCCCCCGGCCAGCGTATCGCGCAGCGCCTGGATCACGATCGCGAGCTCGATCTCGTCCTTGATCGGCTGCAGGTTGCCGCCGATGCTCATGCCGACCATGTAGCTGTTCTTTTCCTTCTCGGTGGTCAGTTGCTCGACGGCCGAAGCGGCCGGCGCGGCGAGGGCCGCGGACAGCGCGGCGGCGATCAGGGTGCTGCGGAGGAACTGGCTCATGAATGCTCCTGGAGTGATGTTGCCGCGCGCCGCGTGCGGCCGTACGGGGTGCTGAACCGCGGCATTGTCGCGGCCCGGACAGCGCAACGCAAACGCGACCCGTGGCCCCGGTTCGCGCGGCCGACCGGGCGGGCGGCGTATACTGGAGGGCTTCCGATGCCCGGCCCCGTCCGAATGAACCCGTTGACCGCGCCGCACGGCGGCCACCTCGTCGACCCGATGCTTTCCGCCGACCAGCTCGGCGCCGCCCGCGCCCGCGCCGCCGGCCTGCCGGCCCTGGACGCCGGCCCTCGCACGCTGTGCGACCTCGAGCTGCTGCTGTCGGGAGCCTTCTCGCCGCTGCAGGGCTTCATGGGCCGTGCCGACCACGAACGGGTTTGCCGCGAGATGCGGCTGGCCGACGGCACGCTGTGGCCGATCCCGGTGACGCTCGACGTCACCCCCGAACTGGCCGAACGCGCAGTCGCGGCGGGCGCGCTGGCGCTGCGCGACCCGGAGGGCGTGGTGCTCGCCATCCTCGAGGTAGCCGAGGCATGGACCCCGGCGCGCGAGGACGAGGCACAGGCCGTGTTCGGCACCCTCGACGAGCGCCATCCGGGCGTGCGCGGCCTGCTGCGGCAGTCGCAGCCGGTCTGTCTCGCCGGCCGCCTGGTCGGGATCGAACCACCACGCCACTACGACTTCAACCACCTGCGCGAGACGCCGGCGCAGCTGCGCGCGCGCTTCGAGAAACTGGGCTGGACGCGCGTGGCCGCGTTCCAGACCCGCAACCCGATGCACCGTGCGCACATGGAGATCACTTTCCGCGCCGCGCAGCAGGCGGAAGCGAGCCTGCTCATCCACCCCGTGGTCGGCATGACCAAGCCCGGCGACGTCGATCACTACACCCGCGTTCGCTGCTACGAAAAGGTGCTTGCCCGCTACCCCGAGCGCAGCACCGCACTGTCGCTGCTCGGACTCGCCATGCGCATGGGCGGGCCGCGCGAGGCGCTGTGGCACGCGATCATCCGCAAGAACCACGGCTGCTCGCACTTCATCGTCGGCCGCGACCACGCCGGTCCGGGCAACGACTCCCGCGGCAAACCTTTCTACGGTCCGTATGAGGCCCAGGAGCTGGTCGCCCGCCACCAGGACGAACTCGGCATCCGCATGCTGCCGTTCGAGGAGATGGTCTACGTGCGCGAGCGCGCGCGCTACGTGGCCGCAAGCGAGGTGACGCCCGGCGAGACGGTGATGAACCTGTCCGGCACCGAGCTTCGCGACCGCCTCGCCGACGGCCGCGAGATCCCGGACTGGTTCACCTTTCCCGAAGTCGCCGCCGAGCTGCGTGCAACCCACCCGCCACGCGACCGCCAGGGTTTCGCGGTGCTGTTCACGGGTCTCTCCGGGGCGGGCAAATCGACCATCGCCAACGGCCTGCTGGTGTCCCTGCTGGAGATCGGCGGACGCGCCGTCACCCTTCTCGACGGCGACCTGGTGCGCAAGCACCTGTCGAGCGAACTCGGCTTCTCGCGCGAGCACCGCGATCTCAACGTGCGCCGCATCGGCTACGTGGCGAGCGAGATCGTCAAGCACGGCGGCGTCGCGCTGTGCGCTCCGATCGCGCCCTATGCCGAGTCGCGCGCCGCGGTGCGCGAGATGGTGTCCCAGTACGGTGCCTTCGTCGAGATCCACGTGGCGACAGACCTGGCCGAATGCGAGCGCCGCGACCGCAAGGGCCTGTACGCGCTGGCCCGCGCAGGCAAGATTCCGCAGTTCACCGGCGTCAGCGACCCCTACGAGGATCCGGACCATCCGGAGTTGCGCATCGACGCCGGCGCCTGCAGCCCGGCGCAGGCGGTACAGCAGGTCGTGCTCAAGCTCGAAGCCTTGGGGCTGATCCGGGCGCGCGCCTGAGGGCGCGTGACGCGCAACCTGCCGGGCGGGCCTTGGACGGCCTGCGTGCGGGTCCGGCGCGCGTCCGTCCCGCCATTGCCGGGACGCATCCTCGCGCGGCCGGCGGCGGGATCGGCGGACCTCAACGGGCCAGCAAGGCCACCGCCAGGCAGCCGAGAACCAGCAGGGTAAGAAGAAGGCGCAGGCGCGAGTACCATGCAGGCCAGGCGGCGCGCCCGCCCTCGCGCACGTCGAGCACGCCGAACACGGCGAAACCGAGGGCCAGCGCGAGCAGCGGCTGGGTGGCTCCGGGCAGCAACAGCGCGCACCAGCCGAGCAGGCTTGGAATCACGGCCAGCGCCAGTTCGGGGGTCAGGCCGGCCCGCGGCAGCGCCAGCGCTGCGCCCCAGCGCACGCCGCCAAGGAACGACAGGATCACCGCGCCGTAGGCGGCCAGCGCCTGCGCGGCCTCGGACTGCGGGCGCGCTCCGTCCAGCGCGTGCAGCGCGGCAGCGCAGGCGGCGAAGGGGATAACGCCGGCAAGGGCCAGGGCGAGCGCGCCGCCGGGGATGCGACGATCTTCGGAACTCTGCATGGCGGATGGCACTCCGGGATTCACGACGCCGGATGATCGGCGGTGCTAGCGTCCGCGGCAATCTCCCACGAACCGCGACCATGGACTACCTGCAAGCCCTCGACGCCGTGCGCCGCCGCCACGGCAACCCGCTCGCCGCCGGCAGCGCCACGGAACACGAGGCGCTGGATCACTTCCGGGCCTTCTTCGCCACCTTCTCGCCGAACAAGGTCGATCGCCTGCTCGAGGCGACCTATGCCGAGGACGTCTGGTTCAACGACACGCTCAAGACCATCGAAGGGCGTGCCGCTCTCGCGCCCTACTTGCGCGAGAGCGCGGAGGCGGTCGAGGTCTGCCGGGTGGAGGTGCACGAGATCTGCGGCAATCGCGACGGGGACTACTACGCGCGCTGGTCGATGATGATCCGCTTCAGGCGCTTCCACCGCGGCCGGGACACGCACTCGGTCGGCATGAGCCACCTGCGCTTCGACGAGGCCGGCCGCGTGGTGCTGCACCAGGACTTCTGGAACGCGGCCGATGCGCTGTACCAGTACGTTCCCGTGCTGGGCGCCGGCATCCGCGCGATCAAACGCCGCTTCTGAGCACTGCGTGCGGGACGGGCCGTGCTTCCATCGCGGTCATGGCATGCCGGTGGCCGGATTCGGCCCGGCGAGCGCCTTCTCGATCGCATCCAACAGCTTCGGGTCGTCGGGCCGGATGCGACTGCCGAAGCTCGCCACCACCTTGCCACTGCGGTCGATCAGGTACTTGTGGAAGTTCCATCCCGGCGCCTCGCCGCCCGCCTGCCGAGCGAGTTCCCGGTAGAACGGAGCGGCGGTGTCGCCCTTGACCGCCACCTTCTCGAACATCGGAAACTTCACGCCATAGGTCAGCGTGCAGAACTCCTGGATCTGCGCTTCCGTGCCGGGCTCCTGACCCATGAAGTCGTTGGAGGGGAAGCCAAGAACCGCGAAGCCGCGCGGCGCCAGACGCTGGTGCAGGGCCTCGAGGCCCTCGTACTGGGGGGTGAAGCCGCACTTGCTGGCGGTGTTGACCACCAGCAGCACCTGGCCCTCGAAACGGCTGCAAAGGCTGGCCCTGTCCTTGCCGGCCAGCGGCCGGAACTCGGCCTGCAACAGCTCGCTGCAGCCCAGCGCAAGGACCGGAAAAAGACAAAGCAGGCCAGCGACTGCGCGACAGAAAGTCTTCATGCGGTGCTCCAGGACGGCGACCAGGCAGCGGTCGAACACAAGCAAATCATGGACTTGGCGAAGCCCTTGTGACGCCGGCGATCTGCCGGGCCGGCAGCCAGTCGCCCGGCTCGGCGCGCGAGTGAGCCTGCGCCCGCAGGCGAGCCCCGGCGAGGATGACTTCCGGCCCATTGGCAGCAATTGAACTGGTGTTGTACATTGCTACTACACCAGTTGAATCAAGCACCCGGGGAATCCGCCATGAGCACCCGTTCCGCCGCCATCCTCGCTATCGCGCTGATCGCCGCCGCCACCCGGTTCTGGCCCGCTGCCGAAAGCCACGAAATTGCCGCACCCCCAGCGCCGATCATCGCCGACGGCGAGGCTTCCGTCGATGCCGCACCGCCGTCCCGTCGCCAGTACCCCTTGCGCGTGCTGCCGTCGTTCACCGTCGTGCCCGGGCGCGCCGAAGTAATTGCCGCCCGCGGCGACGTCGCCGCCGGGAGCAGCCCGGTCCTGGACGCAGCGGTGGACCGCGCGGCGGTGTTCGCGGCACCGGTGGGGGTTGCGCTGCCACGCGCTCGACTGGGCAATCCCTTCTACGACTTCCGCAGCGGCCACCGCGGCTTCCCGGCGCAGTGAGTGCAATGACTGTCGCCTGGCACGACAACGCGCCGATCTACCGCCAACTGCGCGACCGCGTGGTGGCGATGATCCTCGACGGCGTACTCAAGCAGGGCGACACCCTGCCCTCGGTGCGCCAGGTCGCCGCCGACTTCCAGCTCAACCCGATCACGGTGTCGAAGGCCTACCAGGAGCTGGTCGATGAAAGCCTGGTCGAGAAGCGGCGCGGCCTGGGGATGTATGTGACCGAGGGTGCGCGCGACCTGCTGCTGCGCAACGAGCGCCAGCGCTTCCTGCGCGAGGAATGGCCGCTGCTGCGCGAGCGCCTGCAACGGCTTGGACTCTCGATCGACGACCTGCTGCGCGCGCGCAGCGGCCAGGGGGAAACGGAGTGAACAACGTCATCAGCGCCCGCGGCCTGACCAAGGCCTACGGGAAATCCCGCGCCCTCGCCGGCGTCGATTTCGACGTCGGGGCGGGCCGCATCGTCGGCCTGATCGGCCCCAACGGCGCCGGCAAGACCACCGCGCTCAAGGCGATCCTCGGCCTGACCGACTTCGAGGGCGATCTGTCGGTGCTGGGCCTCGACCCGCGCACCCAACGCACCCGCCTCATGCAGGACGTCTGCTTCATCGCCGACGTCGCCGTGCTGCCGCGCTGGATCCGGGTGCGCGAGGCGATCGAATTCGTCGAGGGCGTGCACCCGCGCTTCTCGCGCAAGGTGTGCGAAGGTTTCCTCGCCAAGACCAGGCTCGGACCCGCGATGCGGGTGCGGGAACTCTCCAAGGGCATGGTGGCGCAGTTGCACCTTGCCCTGGTGATGGCGATCGACGCCAGGCTGCTGGTGCTCGACGAGCCCACGCTCGGCCTCGACATCCTGTACCGAAAGGAGTTCTACCAGAACCTGCTGACCGACTACTTCGACCACGAGAAGACCATCGTCATCACCACCCACCAGGTAGAGGAGATCGAGCACATCCTGACCGACCTGCTGTTCATCAGGGACGGGCGAATCGCGCTGGCGGCCAGCATGGACGAAGTCGGCGAGCGCTTCACCGAGGCCATGGTCGCGCCCGACAAGCGCGAACAGGCGCTGGCGCTCAAGCCGCTGTACGAACGGCAGGTGTTCGGGCGCAGCGTGTTCCTGTTCGACGGTCCGCCGCGGGAACAGCTCGCTGCGCTGGGCGAACTGCACAAGCCGAGCGTGGCGGACATCTTCGTCGCCACCATGAGGGGAGCCTACGCATGAACCGCTACCTCACCCTGCTCAAGCGCGAGTACTGGGAGCATCGCGGAGGCTTCCTGTGGGCCCAGGTCTGGGCCGGCATCGTGCTGCTGGGGCTGAGCGTGATCGGCATGGGGGTGGCGACCTGGCATGCCAACCGCACGTTCGACGGCGAGATCAAGATCGGGGTGCCGCTGCAGAAACTGCTGTCGGAAATCCCGCCCGATGAAATGGCCAGGCTCGGCCTAGGTTATGAGGCCGGGATGGCTGGCTTCTGGCTGGTGATGCAGGCCGTGCTGTTCTTCGTCCTGTTCTTCTACCTTCTCGGCGCGCTGTACGACGACCGCCGCGACCGATCGATCCTGTTCTGGAAGTCGCTACCGGTATCGGACACCGAAACCGTGCTGAGCAAGGTCGCAGTGGCGGCGATCTGCGCCCCGCTGCTGGCATGGGCGGCAACGGTGGTCGTGCACCTGGTCTTCCTCGGCATGCTCGGCCTTTTCGTGCTCGGCCATGGCCTGAGTCCGGTCGACCTGGTCTGGGGCCCGGCCGAACCCCTGTCCCTGGCCGTCAGGATGCTGGCCGTGGTCCCGGTCAACGCGCTGTGGGCGCTGCCGGCGATCGGCTGGCTGTTGCTGGTATCGGCCTTCGCGCGTGGCAAGCCCTTCCTGTGGGGGGTGGCGCTGCCGATCGCGATCGCAGTAGTGATCAACACCTTCGACATGCTGCAGGCGCTGCGCGTCCCCGATACCTGGTTCTGGCAGCATGTCGTAGCGCGGATCCTGACCAGCCTCGTGCCGGTATCGTGGTTTGGCGCAGCGATCATCGAAAGCGTGGATCAGGCCGACCGGAACGGCCCGGGCCCGGAAATGCTGGTCGACTGGTCGATGATCGACGGCGTGCTCGGCTCCGCCGATCTGTGGATCGGCGTGGCCGCCGGCGCGGCGATGATCGCGGGCGCGATCCACTTTCGCCGCACCCGCGAACTCGCCGATTGAGGCTGCGGGCCGGCGACGGCCCGCCGCAGCTCGGAGCCAGTGAAAAAACCGACATCCCGTGGGGTTTTCCAGTCGCGATTCCGGCACAGGTCCGGGACTCGCTCCCGCGAATCGTGCACCGGCGTGAATGCCCCCGCGCGGGCCCCTCCATGGCCTGCCTGAGAGGCTGTTTTCTCGCAGCCTCTCAGGTCTCCATCAACTCGACGCCGTCGAGACCCTGCGCCAGCGAATGGGCGCTGCCGCCCTGGGCGAGCTTGATCTTCAGCCGAACCTCGTTGGCCGAATCGGCGTGCCGCAGCGCATCCTCGTAGGAAATCTCGCCCGCCTGGTAGAGCTCGAACAGGCTCTGATCGAAGGTCCGCATGCCGAGATTGGTGGATTCCTTCATCACTTCCTTGAGCTTGTGGATCTCGCCGTCGCGGATGTAATCCTGCACCAGCGGGGTGCCGAGCAGGACTTCTGCCGCGAGGCGGCGCGCCTTGCCGTCCGGGGTGGGGATCAGTTGCTGGGCGACGATGCCCTTGAGGTTCAGCGAAAGGTCCATCAGCAACTGCGAGCGGCGATCCTCCGGGAAGAAGTGGATGATCCGGTCCAGGGCCTGATTGGCGTTGTTGGCGTGCAGGGTGCACAGCACGAGGTGACCGGTCTCCGCGAAGGCGATCGCATGCTCCATCGTCTCGCGCGTGCGCACCTCGCCGATCAGGATCACGTCGGGCGCCTGGCGCAGCGTGTTCTTCAGCGCATTTTCCCAGGTGTCGGTGTCGATGCCGACCTCGCGCTGCGTGACCACGCAGCCCTCGTGCCGGTGGACGAACTCGATCGGGTCCTCGATGGTGATGATGTGGCCGGTCGAGTTCTGGTTGCGGTAGCCGATGATCGCCGCCAGCGAGGTCGACTTGCCGGTGCCGGTGGCGCCGACGAGCATCATCAGACCACGCTTGGTCATGGCCAAGGTCTTGGCGATCGGCGGCAGGTTGAGCTCCTCGATCGTCGGGATGCGGGTTTCGATCCGGCGCAGCACCATGCCGACCTGGTTGCGCTGGTAGAAGCACGACACTCGGAAGCGGCCGACGCCCTGCATCGAGATCGCGAAATTGCACTCGTGCGTCTTCTCGAACTCCTCGCGCTGCGACGGCGTCATGACGTTCAGGACCAGGTCCCGCGACTGCTGCGGGGTGAGTGCCGCCTGGGTGATGGGCTGAATCCGCCCGTTGACCTTCATCGACGGCGGGATGCCGGAAGTGATGAAGAGGTCGGATCCCTTCCGATGCACCATCAGCTTGAGAAAACTGGAGAAGTCGACGTTGCTCATTGCTGGCGGCTCCGTTGCGTTGTCGCGGTGGCGCGCGGGGCGCGTCGGCCTCGGGGCTCAAGGGCCCCGGGCCCTCGCTACTCGAAGATCTTCTTCTCTTTGGCGTAGATGATCGCCTGCTGCCGGGTCACCAGCCCACGCCGCACCAGATCCTGCAGGCATTGGTCGAGGGTCTGCATACCGTAGCTCTGGCCGGTCTGGATCGACGAGTACATCTGTGCGACCTTGTCCTCGCGGATCAGATTGCGGATCGCCGGCACCCCGACCATGATCTCGTGCGCCGCGATGCGACCGCCTCCGACCTTCTTCAGCAGCGACTGCGAGATCACCGCGCGCAGCGACTCCGACAGCATCGACCGCACCATCGGCTTCTCGCCGGCGGGGAACACGTCGATGACGCGGTCGATCGTCTTGGCCGCGGACGATGTGTGCAGGGTGCCGAACACCAGGTGCCCGGTCTCGGCGGCGGTGAGCGCCAGCCGGATCGTCTCGATATCCCGCAACTCGCCGACCAGGATGTAGTCCGGGTCCTCGCGCAGCGCCGAGCGCAGGGCCTCGTTGAAGCCGTGGGTGTCGCGATGGACCTCGCGCTGGTTGACCAGACACTTCTGCGAGGTGTGAACGAACTCGATCGGATCCTCGATCGTGAGGATGTGCGCGTATTCGGTCTTGTTGACATGGTCCACCATCGCCGCCAGCGTGGTCGACTTGCCCGAGCCGGTCGGCCCGGTGACGAGGATCAGGCCCTGCGGCTGGTTGATCAGATCCTTGAATACCTTGGGCGCGGCGAGGTCCTCGAGGGTCTGGATCTCGGTCGGGATGGTCCGGAACACCGCGCCGGCGCCGCGGTTCTGATTGAACGCGTTGACCCGGAAGCGCGCCAGGCCCGGAATCTCGAACGAGAAATCGACCTCGAGGAACTCCTCGTAGTCGCGGCGCTGCTTGTCCGACATGATGTCGTAGACCAGCGCGTGCACCGACTTGTGGTCCAGCGCAGGGATGTTGATCCGCCGGACGTCGCCGTCGACCCGGATCATCGGCGGCAGCCCCGACGACAGGTGCAGGTCGGAGGCCTTGTTCTTGACCGAAAACGCGAGCAGCTCGGCGATATCCATGCAGTTCCCCCGCGGCGGCGGCCGCCACTGGCAGTTACCATCATCGGCCCGATGCGGCGCAGCGTGGCCCGGCAAATCCCGAGTATACCCCCGAGCACCCGACCCGGAATCCCCCGCGCCGAATGCCCAAGCCCTTGACCCTGCGAGAGGTTTCCAGCCGCCTTGCGGCCGCTGCGCCGGTCGGTGCGTCGCCGCCACGGCTGCTGGCGGTCGGCAAGACCCAGCCCGCCGCGGCCCTGCGCGCGCTGGCAGCCCTCGGCCAGCGCCACTTCGGCGAGAACTACGTGCAGGAGGCGCTGGACAAGATGCGCGAACTGGCGGACCTGCCCCTGGTCTGGCACCTGGTGGGCCCGCTGCAGTCCAACAAGTGCCGCGAGGTCGCCCTGCACTTCGACTGGCTGGAATCCCTGGACCGCCCCAAGCTCGTGCCGCTGCTGGCCAGGCACCGCCCCGCCGACGCCGCCCCCCTCAACGTCCTGGTGCAGGTCAACATCGACGACGAGTCGGCCAAATCCGGCTGCCGGGTGGCGGACACCGCCGCGCTGTGCGCTCTGGTCGCCGCCACGCCCGCGCTCACCCTGCGCGGTCTGATGGCAATCCCGGCTCCGCATCCGGACCCGGTGCGCCGCCGCGACGCGTTCCGGCGCATGCGGGCGCTGTTCGACGGCCTGCGCGCGCGGTTTGCGTCGATGGACACGCTCTCGATGGGAATGAGCGACGACTTCGAGCTTGCGGCGACCGAAGGCGCGACCGAGGTGCGGATCGGCTCGGCGCTGTTCGGTCCGCGCCCGCCGCGACCGTGATCGCGCGGCGGTCGTGAGAACGCCGTATCCTTACGGGGCCTCTGAACAATCCACCGGACCCGGGCTTGTTTCCGTGCATCGCCGCAACTGGACGGGAGCCGCAGGGCATGGAACCACCATGCCCTGCGACGAGCGTCTTGCTGGCCAGCCGCACTGCCTCCGGCGCGGGCGCGGGAACTTGCCCGGAGGCTTCCTTGACCGCCCATAGGCCCCGGAAACCGCATGCACCCCGAGATCGCCTTCATCGGCGGCGGCAACATGGCGCGCAGCCTGATCGGCGGGCTGGTCGCGCGCGGCGCTGCCCCGGCTTCGATCGCCGCCAGCGAACCGCAGGCCGGCCCCCGCGACGCGCTAGCCCGCGACTTCGGCATCCGCACGGGCGTCGACAACGCTACCATCGCCGGCGGCGCCAGAGTGGTGGTTCTGGCGGTCAAGCCGCAGGTCATGGGCGAGGTCTGCCGCGGCATCGCCGCGGCCCTTGCAGGCCGTGGCGCCACCGTGGTCTCGATCGCCGCCGGCGTAAGCCTGGCGCAGTTCGACCGCTGGCTGGGCCCCGGACAGGCGGTCGTGCGGGCCATGCCCAACACGCCCGCCCTGCTAGGCTGCGGAATCAGCGGGCTGGTCGCCAACGCGGCCGCGGCGGCCGCCGACCGCGCCGCGGCTGAAGCAGTGCTGTCCCCGGCGGGGCCGGTGGTCTGGATCCCGGACGAGTCCCTGATGGACGCGGTGACCGCCGTCTCGGGCAGCGGACCCGCCTATTTCTTCCTGTTGATGGAATCAATGCAGGCAGCCGCCGAGCGCCAGGGCCTTCCCGCCGACGTCGCCGCCGCACTGGTGCGGCAGACCGCGCTGGGGGCGGCGCGCATGGCCGCCGAGGGCACGGAGACGCCGGCTAGACTGCGCGAGCGGGTAACCTCGCCGGGTGGAACCACCCAGGCGGCGCTGGAGGCCTTCGAGGCCGGCGGCTTCCGCTCGCTGGTGGATGCCGCGATCGCCCGCGCCACCCGGCGCGGGCGCGAACTGTCGGACCTGCTAGGGAACTGACGACGATGGGATACTTCGCCGACGCCGGCACCTTGGTGGTGTCCACCCTGTTCGGGCTGGCGCTGCTGCTGCTCGTGCTGCGCATCCTCCTGCAGGCGATCCGCGCCAACTTCTACAATCCGATCTGCCAAGCGATCTACCGGGCGACCAACCCGCCGCTGATCCCGCTGCAGAAGCTCGTGCCGGCGTGGCGGGGCGTCAACTTCGCGGCCATCGCGCTGGCCTGGCTGCTGTCCTGCCTGTGGATCGCAGCCCTGCTCTGGATGGCCGGCACGGCGGCAGCACCGCCCGCGCTTCTGGTGCTCGGCTTCGCGCAGCTGCTGGAGTTCGTGCTCCAAACCCTGTTCTGGGTGACCCTGATCAGCGTGCTGCTGTCGTGGTTCTCGCCCGACGTCGGTAACCCCGCAGTGCCGCTGCTGTACGGTATCGCCGGCATCGTGCTCAAGCCGTTTCGCAGGTTCATCCCGCCGCTCGGCGGCTTCGACCTGTCGCCGGTGTTCGCCCTGCTGGCGCTGCGGGTGGCGTCGATCCTGCTGGTGCAGCCGCTGCAGCAGTTCGGCACGGCCTTGCGCTGACCAGGGGCCCGGGCATGCGCACGACCGCCGCCACCGCCGCCCGCACGACGCTCCTGCTCGCCGCCCTGGTCGCGCCCGCCTGGGCGCTGCGGGTGGCCACCTTCGAGGGCTTCGAGATCCACCACAACGCAGTGCGCGCCGACTTCGTCCCTGCCGAGGTGGCGCGCTCGCACGGCATCACCCGTTCGACCTCTCGTGGCCTGATCAACATCGCGGTTCGGCGCCGCACCGAGTCGGGCGCCACCGCACCGGCCGAGGCGACGATCACGCTGACCGTGTTCAACCTCGCCGACCAGTCGCAGGCGGTTCGCATGCGGCTGGTGCGCGAACCCGAGGCCCTGTACTACATCGGCGAGTTCCGCATCTCGGGCAACGACACCTACCGCTTCGAGGCGGAGGTTCAGCCCGAAGGCGCCGCACGGGCCTACCGGCTGCGCTGGTCGCAGCAGATTTTCGCGGACTGAACCCGAATGCCCGAAATGCTGCTCGTCCGCCACGGACAGGCTTCGTTCGGCGCGGCCAACTACGACGAGCTTTCGCCGCTGGGTCGCCGACAGGCCGACCTGCTGGGCGACTGGCTCGCCAGCCACGGCGACCACGACTTCGACGTGGTGGCGCAGGGCACCCTGGTGCGGCACCGCGACACCCTGGCCGGCGTCCGCGCGGCCTACGTCCGCGCCGGCCGCGCGCTGCCGGACCCGACGGTGCTGCCCGGCCTCGACGAGTTCGACCATCGCGCGGTGTTCGGGGCCTTCGCCGTCGAACACGCCGACCATCCCGCGGTCGTCGCGGCCGAGGGCGGCCGCTCGCGCGACACACGCGCGATGGCGCGCTTTCTGCGCGAGGGCCTGCTGGCCTGGACGCGCGGCGCGCTGGACGACCGCGTGCCCGAGCCATGGCCGGAATTCCGCGCGCGCATCCGCGCAACGGCCGACACCCTCGCCGCTGCCGGCGCGCGACGCACGCTGGTCGTGACCTCGGGCGGGGTGATGTCGCAGTTGGCGCAGCAGGCGCTGCGCGCACCGGACGACGCCGCCGTGGAGCTCAACCTCGGCGTGCGCAACAGCGCGCTGGCCGAGTTCCGCACCGGCGACCAAGGGCTGGTGCTGTCCTCGTGGAATGCGCTGCCGCACCTGGCATCGCCGGAGCATCGGGCGCTGTGGACCTACTACTGACCGAAAAGGACGTGAACCGGGCCTTTGGGAACGAGCAACGCTCGCGACCGCCACCTCGACGCCCGCTGAAGCCCTGGAGCTGGCGGTCGCGAGCGTTGCTCGTTCCCCAAGGGCGGCCGGCCCGCCCGCGAGGTCGTAGACTCGAAGGCCCGTGCCGGCGCGTCCGACCATGAGCGACCTCTTTCCGCCCTCCGACCGCGCACGCGCACTGCGCGCCAGCCTTGAACATTTCATGGTCGAGGTGGTGATGCCGGGCGAAGCCGAGTACTTCGCCCACCTCGAGGACCCGACGAGCCGCTGGACCATCCCGCCAGTAATGGAGCGCATGAAGGCCGCCGCGCGCGAGGCCGGCCTTTGGAATCTGTTTCTGCCGCACGCGGAACTCGGCGCGGGCCTGTCCAACCTCGAGTACGCGCCGCTGGCCGAGGTCATGGGCCGCTCGCTGGTCGCACCCGAGGTGTTCAACTGCAACGCCCCGGACACCGGCAACATGGAGGTGCTGCTGCACTTCGGATCGCCCGCGCAGCAAGATCGATGGCTCAAGCCCCTGCTCGCCGGCGAGATCCGCTCGGCGTTCGCGATGACCGAACCGGAGGTCGCCTCCTCGGACGCCACCAACATCGCCGCGCGCATCGAACGCGACGGCGGCGACTACGTCATCCACGCCCGCAAGTGGTGGACCACCGGCGCGACCGACCCGCGCTGCGCGGTGTTCATCGTGATGGGCGTGACCGATCCCGACGGCCCGCCGCACGCCCGGCACTCGATGATCCTGGTGCCGGCCGACGCGCCGGGGGTGAAGGTCGTGCGCCCGCTCACCGTGTTCGGCTACGACGATGCCCCGCACGGCCACGCCGAAGTGCGCTTCGACGCCGTCCGTGTGCCGGCGGAAAACCTCGTCCTCGGCGAGGGCCGCGGCTTCG
>DHLY01000100.1:65161-86495 GCA_002405525.1 Proteobacteria bacterium UBA4656 | reverse complement strand
CGCGGCTTCGAGATCGCGCAGGGCCGCCTCGGCCCCGGGCGCATCCACCACTGCATGCGCCTGATCGGCCTCGCGCAGCGCGCGCTCGAGGCGATGGTGGCGCGCGCGCAGTCGCGCATCGCCTTCGGCAAGCCGCTGGCCGCGCAGGGCATGGCGCAGGAGGCGATCGCGCTGAGCCGCTGCGAGATCGAGCAGGCCCGCCTGCTGACCCTGTCGGCGGCCGCACAGCTCGACCGCATGGGCAACAAGGGCGCGAAGGACGCGATCGGCATGATCAAGATCGTCGCCCCGCGCATGGCCTGCAAGGTGATCGACCGCGCCATCCAGGTCCACGGCGGGCTGGGCGTGTCGCAGGATTCCTTCCTCGCCCACGCCTACGCAGGCGCGCGCTCGCTGCGCCTCGCCGACGGGCCGGACGAGGTGCACATCGCGGCGCTGGCCAAGGGCATGGCGCGCCCGCCGCGCTGATCGGACCCTCCCGCCGTTCGTTGCCGCTCAGGCAACGAACGGCCACACGACCACCACCGCACCGACGGCGAGCAACCCGGCGAGCGTGGCGGTGAAGATGCCGAGCGAGCGCGAACGCAGCCAGCCCGTGCTGCCGATCAGCGCGATCAGCAGCGCGATCCCGCACATGAAGGCGAAGCGCAGCAGCCGCTGCAGGCGCAGGCCCGCATCGAGCTGCTGCCGAGCGGTCACCGCCCAGTCGCCGTCCGCTGCCGAGACGAGCGCGACCTGCGCCGCCAGCAGCGACCAGCCGACCGCCGCGAGCAGCAGGCAGCCGGCGGCGGTCGCGGCCAGCGCCAGCGACAGGCCGACCCGTCGACGCGTATCGGCCGTCCCCAGCAGCACGCCGAGGAAGGTCATCACGAAGCCACCGAGCACGGCGCTGACCGCCGCGAGTTGCCCGAACGAGTCACCCATGCCCGCCACGGCCTCCCATCGCGCCGCCCTCGTCGATGGTGCTTCGCCGCGCCGCGACCGTGTCGCGCAGCAGGCCGGCGGGGCGACCGGTAGACTGCGACGCCCCGCCCAGGCATGAGCCAATCGCCCCGCGCATGGTCCCCGACCCCCCAGCCCTCGACACCGACCGCCTTGCCGCCTGGATGACGCAGCACGTGCCCGGCTTCCGCGGACCGCTGTCGGCCACCAAGTTCAAGGGCGGGCAGTCGAACCCGACCTACCGGCTGGACGCGCCGTCGGGCACGCTGGTGCTGCGGCGCAAGCCAGCGGGCGAACTGCTCGCATCGGCGCACGCGGTCGATCGCGAGTTCCGCGTCCTGCAGGCACTGCACGGCCGCGGCGTGCCGGTGGCCGAGCCGGTCGCACTGTGCGCGGACGATTCGGTGATCGGCTCGATGTTCTACCTGATGGGCTTCGTCGAGGGGCGCATCTTCTGGGACCCGGCGCTGCCGGAGGTCGCGGTCGGCGCGCGCGCGGCCTACTACGCCGAGGTTGTGCGCGTGCTGGCCGCCGTCCACGCGGTCGATCCCGCGGCCGCGGGGCTCGCCGACTACGGCAAGCCGGGCAGCTACTTCTCGCGCCAGATCGCGCGCTGGACCGCGCAGTACCGCGCCGCCGAGACCATGCGCATCGACGCCATGGAGCACCTGCTCGCGTGGCTGCCCGCGCACTGCCCGCCCGACGACGGCTGCAGCGCGCTGGTGCACGGCGACTTCCGCATCGACAATCTGATCTTCCACCCGACCGAGCCGCGCGTCCTCGCGGTGGTGGACTGGGAGCTGTCCACGCTGGGTCATCCGCTGGCCGACCTTGCGTACTTCTGCATGGCGCTGCGCCTGCCTCGCAATCCGGCGATCCCGGGGCTGGCCGGCATGGATCGCGACGCATTGGGCATCCCTTCGGAGGAAGCGTTGCTGGCCCGCTACGCCGAAGCGACCGGCCGCAGCCGTGTGCCGGACTGGAATTTCTGCCTCGCCTTCAACTTCTTCCGCCTCGCCGCCATCGCCCAGGGCGTGCTCAAGCGCGCCGAACAGGGCAATGCCTCGAGCGAGCAGGCGCAGTCGGTCGGCCGGATGGCCCGCCTCGTCGCCGAGGCGGGCGCCGCAATGACCACCGGCACGCCATGACCCGCTGCGCTCCCGCTATCCTCGGCTCTCACCGCCCTCGGAAACCATCCATGCGCATGCGCCCGCTCCTCGCCGTGTCGACCCTCGCCGCCGCGATCGCCCTCGCCGGCTGCGGGGGCAAGGCCGACCGCGATCATCCGCTGGCCTTTGCGCCGGCCGAGTCCGCGTTTCTGCTCGCCAACATCGACCCGGTGCCGGAGGCGGCGCTGGACGCGTGGTGGAAGAACGCCGGACAGATGATGTCGCTGTACGACCGCCTGTTCGACGACGCGCTGGCCGACATCGAGGCCGGTGGTACCGACGCGGCGGCAGTCGCGATGGCCAAAGCACTGCGCGAGGAGCTGCGCGGCAAGTTCAACCGCGCCGGCTGGGAGAGCCTCGGTTTCACCGCCGCGGCTCGGTCGGCCGTCTACGCCATCGGCCTGGTGCCGGTGGTGCGGATGGAACTGGGCGACCCCAACGCCTTCCGCGCCTTCGTCGGCCGGGTCGAGGCACGCGCCGGCACGAAGATGCCCGAAGCCGAGGCCGCGGGCCAGAAGTTCTGGACGATTTCCGGCGGCGACGCCAAGGCAGGCCTGCTGCTGGCGATCCAGGGCCCGCACCTGCTCCTCACCGTGGCGCCGGCGGCGCCCAGCGAGGGTCTCGTCAAGCAGTTGCTGGGCATCGAGCGGCCGGCCATCGACGCGCTTTCGGCCGGCACGCTGGAGGCCTTCAACGAGGAGCGTGGCTGGCTGCCCTATGGCAGCGGCTACCTCGACTCGGCGCGCATCGCTGCCGCGCTGACCGGCGGCTTCGGCCCGGTGGAGCAGGAATTCCTGCGCGCGCTCGGCATCGATCCGTCGACCATCACCAGCACGCCGCAGTGCAAGACCGAGTTCGGCGCGCTGGCGGCAGCCGTGCCGCGCGTGTCGTTCGGCTACGCTGCGCTGGAGCCTAAGGTGATGGACTTGCGCTACCTGATCGAGACCGCGCCCGAACACGGCAAGGGCCTCGCCGGGCTGGCGGCCGACGTGCCTGGCCTCGATGGCCGGGGCGACGGCATGCTCGACTTCGGTTTCGGGCTCGACCTCGATGCCTTCGCCGGTTTCGTCAACCTGCGCGCAGGCAAGGTCGCCGAGGCGCCGTTCCGCTGCGCCGCGCTCGCCGACCTCAACGACGATATCGCAAAGATGAACGCCGAACTCGCCAATCCGGCGGTGTTCATGGCCGGCGCGGCCGTCAGCGGGCTCAACCTCACCCTGTCGAAACTCGAACTGCCCGACACCGGCACGCCGGTGTTCGCCGGCAAGATCGCGATCGGCTCGGACAACCCGGCTTCGCTGCTGTCGATGGCCGGTGGTTTCATACCGCAGCTGGCTTCGCTCGACCTGCAGCCCGGCACCGCCCCGGTGGCGCTGCCGGCGGGGCTGCTGCCGCCCGATGCACCGCCGGCGCACGTCGCGCTGGGCGACAGGGCACTGGCGATCTCGATCGGCGCCGGCGAAGAGGCGGGGCTGGCGGCCTTCGCCGGCGCACCGTCCGGCAAGCCCGCACCACTGCTCCACTACGGCGTGGACTCGCGCGGCCTCATGACGTTCATGGACGCGATGGCCAAGGCCTCCGAGGCCCAGCTCGAGGCCGCCGAGGCGCGCGCTGCGATGGGGCAGTCGGAGAATGCGGATGGCGATGGCCAGCCGGATGCCGACGCGGCTGACGGCGCGGACGATGTCGCCGAGCTGCGCGAGGCGATGGACCTGTTCAAGTCGATGCAGGGCGCCTACGTCGATTCCATCGACCGCGTGGACTTCGCGTTGTACGCAACCGAGCGCGGGCTCGAGGCACACTACGCGTTGAGACTGAAGTGATGTCGCTCGGCGCGCCGTTCTCCGCCCTGCTTCTCCTGGCCACGGCGCCTGCCGCCGCCTGGGAAGCACGGGTGGAGGCCAACGGCCTGCGCATGGCGGCGGTGGCAGGCGAGGCCAGCGTCGAGGGGCGCAGCGTTCCGGCGACCCTCGAGCTGCGTTGCACGCCCGGAGAGCGCGGGATGCTCGAATGGCGCATGGCGATCCAAGGCGCCTCGACGCTGGACTTCGATTTCGACCGCTTCGAGGGGCCGGGAGCACCGGCGGCCGAGGAGCGGCTCGCCACCCTGTCCCTGGCGGGCGGCCTGCTGCGGCCGCGGATCCCGCCGGTTTCGATGGCCGGCTGGTACGACGGCGACGACCGGTTCCTGCTCGCCTTCGTCGCCCCCGCGACGGCCGGCGGGGAAGGTGCCTTGCTGGCCGACAGTATCGGTCCCCGCAGCGAGGCCCTGCTGTGGACGGTTGCGCAGGCGCCCGGCGCCTCGGTCCGCCTCCAGGCGCACTTCCCGTTGGCGGGTGCAGCGCCGGCGGTCCGCGGGACGATGGCCGGCTGCGGCCCCGCCCCGCCGGTCGACGACGCCCTGCGCGACGCCTGGCGCGGGCGCAACCCGCATTCGATCGACTGGTTCGCGCAGCGCGCCGTGGCCTGGCGTCTGTTGGGGCTGCTCGGCGAGCGCCACGGCGCCGTGCTGGCGCGGATGGCCGCAGCGGAGCCGATCGGCACCGATGGAGAAACCGTCTATGTGCTCGCGCCGGCTCGCGATTCGCCGCGCGACGGCACGGCGATCCTGCTGCGCGGCGACGGCGTCGAGGTGGTGCTGGTCGACGCCGGCGCGGTGGAGCGGCTGGTTGCCGGCGACAGCGCGATTCCGCTGCCCGACGCCGTGCGCGCCTTCGTGGCGCAGCGGAGCGCACCCGCCGGCCGCTGATCGGCGTGGCGCATGGTGTGGGGCCCGGGGCTGGGAGGCCGTGAGAAAACAGCCTCTCCGGCAGGCCATGGATGGCATGCGCGGGTCATGCACGCCGGTGGACGGTCCGCGCAAGCGAGTCCGGACCGGTGCCGGGCTCGCGACTGGAAGAGCGCTCGGGATATGGGATTTTTTTCAGGCGCCGAGGGCCACAAGAAGCGTACCGGTCGCGGCGTGCAGGGCAACCGACCGCACCGGTCCGCCACCGCCCCCGGAGCCGCCGAGCCCCGGCCTTCCGGGCACTGAGCCCTGGGCCCCATACCCTCGGAACCCTATCCCCTCCCGTCCCCCGACGCCCACCGCGCGATCACCGCATGCAGCGCGTCGAGTCCGTCGGTCAACGCCGCCGGCCCCGGCTGCAGGATGATCCACGACTTGATCTCGTGCAGTTCGCCGTCGCGCACGGCGGGGATCCTCTCCCAGCCGGGACGTGCGGCGACCTTCTCCGGACGGAACCTCTTGCCGCACCAGGAGCCGAACACGATGTCCGGCGCGGCATCGATCACCTCGCGGTCGTCGGCCAGGATGCGATCGCGGGCCAGGCCGGCGGCGGCGCGCACCGGCAGAATGTCATCGCCGCCCGCGATCCGCACCAGCTCGCATACCCAGCGGATACCGCTGATCCGCGGTTCGTCCCATTCCTCGAAATAGACTCTCGGCCGGCGCGGCAACGCGGCGGCAGCGCGGCGCACCGCCTCGATGTGGACCGCAAGCTGCTCGGCGTAGGCCTCGGCGCGCTCGACCGCGCCGACCATTGCGCCGAGACGACGCACGTAGCCGAGGATGCCCTCGACGCTGCGATGGTTGCTGATCCAGACCTCGACGCCGGCGCGCACCAGGTCACGCGCGATATCGGCCTGGATGTCGGAAAAACCGATCGCAAGATCGGGCTGCAGGGCGAGGATGGCGTCGATCCGCGCGCTGGTGAATGCGGAGACCCTGGGCTTCTCCCGCCGCGCGCGCGGCGGGCGCACGGTGAACCCGCTGATACCGACGATGCGCGACTGCTCGCCGAGGGCGTAGAGCACCTCGGTGGGTTCCTCGGTCAGGCAGACGATGCGCCGCGGTCCTCCGTCGCTCACGCCGCTGGCGCCTCGTCGGGCGCCGGCGGCGGCCCGTCCAGCGGCAGTTCGAGCGTGAACAGCGAGCCCTGTCCGGGCGTACTGCCGGCGTACACGCGGCCGCCGTGCCGCTCGGCGATGCGGCGCACGATGGCGAGCCCCATGCCGGTTCCTGAGTAGCGGCTGCGGTCGTGCAGCCGCTGGAACGGCGCGAAGATCTGTTCCGCATAACGCGGCTCGAAGCCGATCCCGTTGTCCGACACCTGCAGGCGGCAGTGCGCGCGCACCTCGCCGGTGACCACCGCCGGCAGATCGAGCACCGCAGCCTCGACCTGCACGCGCGGCGGCCGGCCGGGCGGCTGGTACTTGAGGGCGTTGCCGATCAGGTTCTGCAGCACCTGGCGCAACTGCGTGGCGTCGGCTCGCAGTCGCGGCAGCCGGCCGACCGACACGACGCCGCCGCAGGTCAGGATCTCGACTTCGAGGTCGGCCACCACGCCGGCCGCGACCTCGCCAAGATCGATTTCGGCCAGCGGCTCGTGGCGGCCCACGCGCGAGTAGGCGAGCAGGTCGCCGACCAGGTCGCCCATCCGGCCCGCGGCGGCACGCATCCGCTCCAGCAGGTCGATCCCCTGCGCGTCGAGACCGCCCGCGAAGCGCTCGGCGAGCAGCGAACCGAGGGTCTGGATCTTGCGCAGCGGTTCCTGCAGGTCGTGCGAAGCGGCGACCGCGAAATCCTGCAGTTCCCGATTGCGCACGCGCAGGTCTTCCATCGCCTGGGCCAGTCGCGCCTGCGCCTCCTTGGCGGCGGTGATGTCCTGGAAGGTCCCGGACAGGCGGACGATGCGGTCGCCGGCCCTTTCGGCCTGACCGCAGCTGCGCACCCAGATCGTGCGCCCCCTGGCGGTAACCAGGCGTGCTTCCAGATCGAAGCCCTCGTCGGACTCGCCGGCGGGCCGTGGCGCGGCGTCCGGCGCGGCAGGTCCGAACACACCGAAACGTCGCAGTTCGGCGACGAACAGCGGGCGAAAGTCGGGATGGTAGAAGGCGGTCGCGCGCTGGACATCTATCGGCTCGCCCGGCTCGAGCTCATGGATGCGGTAGGTCTCGTCGGTCCAGCTGAGCACGTTGCCGACAAGGTCCAGCGACCAGCCACCGATGCGGCCGATCCGGGAAACCTGGGAGAGAAGTTGCGCCTGCTCGCGTACGCCGCGCTTGAGCAGCAGCAGTTCAGTGATGTCGCTCATCACCCCGCGCATGCCGATCGGACGACCCTCGACGTCCCGAACCACTTCGCCACTACCGATCACGCTGCGGCGCGCGCCGCCAGGCTGCACGATCTCCGCCTCCATGAGATAGGACCCGCCGGTGGCAACCGCGTTCCGTGAGGCCTTGACGAGGCGCTGGTAGGACTCCGGACTGAACAGCGAACGCTGATCGGCGAAGGTCGGCTCCGGCAGCGACGGATCGAGGCCGAACGACTTGAACATGCCAGGCGACCAACTGGTGGCGTCGGTCTGCATGTTCCACGTCCACCAGGCGAGGCCGACAACCCGTTCGGCCAGGGCGATGATCGCATCGGGCTGGCGCAGGCTCTCCTCCAGCCGTCCCTCGGCGCCGATCTCGCGGTCGACACCCACCATGCGCAGGCCGTTGCCCAACGCATCCCGCTCGACGACCTGGCCGCGCGACTGCACTCGGCGCCATGTGCCGTCACGGTGACTCATACGGTACTCGTCCGCGTAGGCCGGCGCGCCGGGAACGAGCGCGGCGCGGACGAGCGCGAGCGCGCGCGCGCGTTCGTCGGGATGAATCCGGGAACGCCATTCGTCGATGCCGTCTCCTACCTCGTGCTCGGCGTGCCCGAGCATCGCCAGCCACTCGACCGAATGGACCGCACGACCATTTTCGAAGTCCCGGTACCAGGCCGCACCGAAGTCGTCGCGCAGCGCGCCCGCGACGCTGCGCTGGCTGCCTCGGGAATTCCCATCAGGCGTCGAGGTATCCATCGGTCAGCCACCGCGATGCTCATCAGAGCGACTCATGGAAACAGCAGCTCCTGTCGCCATCCGCCGTCCTCGAAACGGTGCTGTATCCGTTCGTGCAGCCGGAATGCCGCGCCGTACCAGAATTCGACGCGCTCCGGACGCACGCGGTAGCCGCTCCAGTGCGGCGGTCTTGGCACCGGGCCACCGCGGAACCGCTGTTCGGCCTCGGCCACTCTCGCCTCCAGTTCGGCGCGCGACCGCAGCGGCCGCGATTGGTCCGATGCCCAGGCGCCGATCTGGCTTTCGCGCGGGCGGGTCGCGAAGTAGGCATCGGCCTCGGTCGCGGTCACCGGCTCGACCGGACCCTCGACGCGCACCTGCACCTGATCGCGCAGTTGTTTCCACAGGAACAACAACGATGCGCGCGGATGCTCGGCGAGTTGAACACCCTTGCGGCTGGCAGTGTTGGTGTAGAACACGAAGCCCCGTTCGTCGGCGTGTTTGAGCAGCACGGCGCGCGACGAGATCCTGCCATCGCGGTCGGCGGTGGAGAGCACCATCGAAGTCGGCTCCGGCTCGCCGCATCGGCCGGCTTCGGCGAGCAATCCGCGGAACGTTGAGAGTATCGCTGGATCGAGATGCATGGTCAGCAGCATACGGGGGCGGTTGCGTCATTCTGGGCGCAGCGACGCGCTCGCGACAAGCCGGGCCCGGCAAGTCCCGCGCCACGGCAACCAGGGCCCGGTACGCGAACACCCATGGCCCTTCTCCCCTGGCCGCAGCCCGCAGCATCGGTGCGCTGCGAACGTGGATGGACGGCGGCGCAGCGCGCCCGCTCAGAGCGCGTGAGAAAACCCGCATGCTGTCGATTTTTCCGGTCGCGAATCCGGCACAGGTCCGGACTCGCTCCCGCGAATCATGCACTGGCGTGCACGAACCGCGCGCGGGCCACCCATGACCTGACTGGGAGGCTGTGTTGCCACAGCCTGTCAGGCCCGTTCGAGTCGGTACCCGTGCTGGTACACCGCGGTCAGGCGCCAGCCATGCTCACCATCGAGCAGGAGCTTGCGGCGCAGCCGGCTGACGTGAGTGTCCACCGTCCGCGTCGCCACGCCACCGCCGAGGTTCCAAACCTGCGACAACAGCGCTTCGCGACTGACGATGCGGCCCGGGCGGCGAAACAGATAGGCCGCGAGGTCGAACTCGCGATCGGTCAGTTCGACCTCTTCGCCGGCCAGCAACACCCGACGCTGGCGGGTGTCGATCTCCCACGGCGGGACCTCGCGCAGCACCGGATCGGCAGTGGCCGCACCGGTGCGGCGCAGCACGGCGCCCAACCGGGCGAGCAGTTCGCTCTTGCGCGGCGGCTTCGGCACGTAGTCGTCGGCGCCGGCACGCAGCCCGGCGACGATGTCCGCCTCGGAGATGCGCGCGGTGAGGAACACCACCGGCAGCCCGGCGTGGGCCGAGTGGCGTAGCCAGTCGACGACTTCCGGGCCTTCGGCGTCAGGCAGCCCCCAGTCCAGCAGCACGGCATCGACCGAGGCCGCGCCCAAGCGGCGCCGGAACTCGGCGGCGGTGGCGAACAACAGGACCCGATAGCCGGACTCCTCCAGCCAGGCGGCGAACAGCCGCGCCTGATCCGGGTCGTCCTCGACCAGGCCGATGCACAAGGCTGACGCCCGCCCGTCCTCCGCCTCGCCGGGCCGGCCCGCTTCACCCAAGGATCCAGCCACTCAGTCCACCACGAAGCTGATCCGCAGGTTGACCCGCCAATGGGTCACCTTGCCTTCGGGCGTGGTCACCACCTTCATCTCGTTGACCCATGCGCCCTGGATGTTCTTGACCGACTTGGCGACCTTCTTCAGGCCGGTGGAAACCGCATCTTCGAAGCCCTTGCTCGACTGCGAACTGACCTCGATGACCTTCACCACGTTGCTCATGACGCTCCTTCCTCCGTCGGCCGACCCGTGATCGGGCGGGGACCCGCAGCGCATGTCTCGGACGTCCAACAAGCGCCGTCAACAGACGCCCCGACACAACTGTGTCGCGGCGCCTAGTCTGACCGACCGCCGTCCGGTGTCAACCCGGCGGAGCCGGCCCGGAAGTCCGGGTGGTCCGGCGGAAAGCCGCTGTCCCGAAGGCGGCGGTTCGACAGCCGCCGGTTGGCGAGGCCCCGCCACCCCGCGCGGTGCGAATCGCGCGTCTTCCGGCGGTGGGGGCAGGCCCAGGTGCGCCGCCGGCCCCGCCATGGCTTCGCCGTCGCTGGCCGGCGCATCGT
Organism: Proteobacteria bacterium UBA4656; assembly: GCA_002405525.1. Classification (GTDB taxonomy): domain Bacteria; phylum Pseudomonadota; class Gammaproteobacteria; order Xanthomonadales; family Ahniellaceae; genus UBA4656. Next base: position 76,266 of record DHLY01000100.1, on the reverse strand, counting down.
CCACGCCGAGGCAGATGGAATGCCGCCGCACGCGAGGTGCGCCCGCATGCGCGCCGCGTCGCGGGCATGGATGCGATTGGTCCAGGCCCCGGGCCGGCACGACTCCCCGGCGCGAACCCGCGCCCGCATCCACTCGCGCCCGGGCGCCATAGACCCCGGCCAGGCGCGCCAGCATGGTCGGCACCGGTCCCGCGGCGAGGCGACGTTCGGCCTCTCGCAGCAGGGCGCCCTTGACTCCGTCCGGCTCGGCCGGATCATCCTCGGCGAGCCATGCGCCCGCGAAGTCGCCTTACACCGCGGTGCCGGAGACGAACGCCAGGCGCTGCGGCAAGCGCGGCAGGGCCATCGATGAACAGGGCCCGGCAGGCCGCATCGCTGCGGTCATCAGGCGCAGGCGAGTACAGCGCGAGATCGATCACCGGCCGGCCGGCCAGAATCGGCAGCCGGCTGAGGTCCGCATGGCACACGGCCAACGGCGACGGCAGACCGCCGCTGCGGCGGAGGTCCATCCCGGACTAGCCGGCGACCGCCAGCAACAGCCCGGCGCGGGACCCGACATCGCCGCAGCCGGCGACCAGCGCCTGCCGCGAGGTCATGCCGCCTCAGGCCTCGCCGGCGGCGGCCGCCGGAGACGATGGTCCGGGCGCCGCGCGCGGCCGCGGCAGGTAGCGCAGCCAGATCAGCCACACCACCAGCGCGTCGAGGATGATCAGGGCCTGCCACAGGTAGTGATGGAACCAGTCGAACCAGACCTGGCTCCACTGGCCGATGTAGAACAAACTGATGATGCGCACCAGGTTGAGGCTCTGGATCGCGACGAAACCGATCGCGAAGCCGATCAGGCGGTGCTTGATCGGTGCCGGGAAGGCGAACAGCGCCGCGAACAGGATGATCACCGCCTCCAGCCCGTTGCAGCCGCGCTCGATCGACACCGCGAAGCCGGTGCTGGCGCTCTGGATCACCTTGCCCATCGCGATGGCGTCGTCGTCGAAAAGGTCGATCAGCCACGAGCTGACGGTGGCCAGCACCGAGGTGAAGGGGTTGACGATGTACTGCTCCACCGGCTGCAGGAGGTAGGCCGCGAACAACAGCACGATGAGCAGCGGGAACATCAGGGCGAAGCGCAGCATCGCGGTCCGGTCCGGGTCCAGGTCGCGGCGAATGCTAGCATCCGCGCGCATGAATCCTTCACCGAACCTGTTCCTGGTCGGTCCGATGGCGGCCGGCAAGAGCAGCCTGGGGCGGCGCATCGCGCGACGCTTCGGGATGGCTTTCGTCGACCTCGATGCCGAGATCGTGGCCCGCACCGGCGCCAGCGTGAACCTGATCTTCGCCCACGAAGGCGAGCCGGGGTTCAGACGTCGCGAGTCGGAAGCACTGGCCGACCTGACCGCGCGCCGCGGCGTCGTGCTGGCGACGGGTGGAGGCAGCGTGCTGGCGGAGGCCAACCGCCGCCTGCTGCGCGAACGGGGGTTCGTGGTCTGGCTGCGCGCCTCGGTCGATCAGCAACTGGCGCGCACCGCCAACGACCGGTCGCGCCCCCTGTTGGTCACGCCCGACCGGCGCGGCCGACTGGAAGCGCTGGCGCACGAGCGCGATCCGCTTTACGCCGAGGTTGCCGACCTCGCCTTCGGTGGCGGGCGCGAAGGCGCGGCTCCGGCCAGCCAACGACTGGCCGCCGCGATCGAACAGCAATGGCAGCGCGAGCCGCCGGCGAGCGCGGCATGAGCACGGAGCGCGCGCGCGCCGCGCCGTCGCGACGCATCGACGTGGCGCTCGGCGAGCGAACCTGTCCGATCCTGATCGGACCCGGCCTGCTGCGCCGACCGCACGAATGGTGCGACGCGCTGCGCGGCCGCCACGTTCTGCTGGTCACCGATTCGCACGTCGCCCCGCTGTATGCGGACGCGGCATGCGCGGCCCTCGCCGGCCGCGACGCGCGGACCTTCGTGCTGCCGGCCGGCGAACCGAACAAGACGCTGGCCGAGTGCGCGCGCGCGTTCGAGGCGCTGGCCGACATGAAGGCCAGTCGCGACGCCTGCGTGGTGGCGCTGGGCGGCGGCGTGGTCGGCGACCTGGCCGGCTTCGTCGCCGCGACGTGGATGCGCGGCGTGAACTTCGTGCAGTTGCCGACCACCCTGCTGGCGATGGTCGATTCCTCGGTCGGCGGCAAGACCGCCGTGAATCTCGCGCAGGGCAAGAACCTGGTCGGTGCCTTCCACCAGCCGCGGCTGGTGGTTGCCGATACCGACACGCTCGCCACCCTGCCTGAGCGCGAACTGCGTGCCGGGTTGGCCGAGGTGGTGAAGTACGGCGCTCTCGGCGATGCTGCGTTCCTGGACTGGATCGACGCCCATGCGCCGGCGCTGCTGTCGCGCCATCCGGACACTTTGTCGCAGGCGATCGAGGCGTGCTGCCGCCACAAGGCGGCGATCGTGGCCCGTGACGAGCGAGAAACCGGCGATCGGGCTCTGCTCAACCTCGGCCACACCTTCGGCCATGCGATCGAGGCCGCGACCGGCTACTCGACGCTGCTGCACGGCGAAGCGGTGGCGATCGGGATGGTGCTGGCCGCCCGGCTGTCGGCGCGCCTGGGGCTCGCCGGCAACGCGCCCGCGGCGCGGCTGGCCGATCTGCTGGCCCGGCTGGGGCTGCCGGTCGCGCTGCCGGCCGGGCTCGACCCGCGGACGCTGGTCGGCTACATGCGACTCGACAAGAAGAATGCCAGTGGTCGGCTGCGCCTCATTCTGTGGCGCGACGCCGGCCAGGCGATGATCGTCGACGACGTCGGCGAGGGCGACGTGATGGCGATGTTGTCCGCCCCCGCATGAATCCCGCGCCTCAGGCCCGAGGTTTGCGTTTGGGCTTGAGGATGGTGCCGCTGCAGCGGCGCGCCCCGCAGCGGCAGGCCCAGATCTTCTTCAGCCGCGGCGTGTAGGGCTCGTCGAGCACGATCCCGTAGTCGTAGCAGATCTCCTCGCCGGCCTCGATCGGGCGGATGGTCTCGATCACGACCCGGTCGCGGCGGCGGTCGCTGGCGTGCTCGTGGATCACCGCCTCGCAGTTCGGCGCGCAGGAGTGATTGATCCAGCGCGCCGCATTGCCCTCGAAGTTGGCGTCGATCACGTAGTCGTCGTTGAGGATGAACAGGAAGGTGTGGCCGCTGTCGCTGGATCCGTCATAGCGGCGGTCGGCCTGGGCCTGGGTGATGACCTTGCCCCGGTACTGGATCAGGCGCACGCCGGCGGCGATGTCGCGCGCGGCGAACACGCCATTGCCGTGAATGGGCGAGCGGCGGGTGACGATTCGACGGACCATTGGGAGGGAGGTTGCGGTGGGGCCGGCGATTGTGCCGGCTCGGCGGCGCGCACGCCACGGCGCGTGGCGCTATTCTCGTCCGGCGTCCCGGACCGGCAGCGCGCATGCGCTTCGAGCACCTGCTGCAGATCAACGACCCGCTGCTGCCGCTGATCGAACCGATCAGCCGCGCGCAGCTGTGGCGCGGCCTCGCCTGGCGGGTCGAGGATCCGGCCGCCTTCATGCCCGGGCTCGACGCCTGCACCATCCTCGACCGCCGCGACAACTACGTGAAGCGGGAGCTGCGCTTCGGCCAGCACCGCTTCGTCGACCACGTTCACCTCGAACCGCAGCGTCGCATCCGCTACGACTCCGATCTCGCCGACCCGCACGCGGGCTCGAGCCTGGTGACGACGATCGAAGAGCCGCAGGCGGGCATCCTGTGGGTCCGATTCGTCTACGACACCGTGCCGGCCGAAGCCGCGGACGGCGATCCTCGCTGGGACGAGGCCCGACGCTCCGCGTACCGCGAGTCGGACATCGACGCCATCCGTCGCATCCGCGGCTGGGCAGCGGAGGGACGCCTCGGTGCCTGAACCGCGTGCCGCGCCGGACCCTGCCACGCGCCGGGCCGACAGTCGCGCGCCGGGCGCCCGCTCAGAGCGCGCGCAGATGGCGCCCGATGTCGTCGAGGATCGCGGCATCGCCACAACTGCGGTCGTACTCTTCCTGCAGGCGGTCGCGCTCCCCCTCCAGGCGGGGATCGACGGCGGCGGCGGTGGCGCGGGTGAGCGCAGCCAACCGCTCGGGGCACTGGAAAGCCAGCGGCGAGGCACTCAGTCTCTGCCGGCACTGCGCACCGAGTGTCCGGCGCGCCTCGCGCAGCTGCGCGTCCTCGGCGGCGGTCAGTTGCCCGGCGGTCTCGCGCGGCAGCAGGTCCCAGGCCGGACGCGCGATCATGGCGCAGGCGCGCAGGCGCGCACGCGCGGCCACCGTCTCCGCCTCGGCAGGCTCCGAACCGGGCAGGCGCAGGGCCTCCGTTTCGTCGCCCATCGGGCAAGGGCGGTCGGTGTACGACACCTTGCCGGCTGCATCCGTGCATTTGTACACGTCGGCCGCCTGGGCGACTGTGGCGGCCAGCGCCGCGACGGCGAACGGGGCGATGCTCTTCATGGACGAAGACTGCCGCAGCGGGACGGCGGCCCGCAAGCGCCCGAAGCCCCGCGCGCGGACCGCCGCGCATGACGCCCGGACTGGCGGCGCTGGGCGCCGACGCGCTGCTGGTCGCGCACGTCGGCGTGGTGCTGTTCGTGGTCGGCGTCGCGGTACTGGTGCCGTTGGGCGCCGCACGGGGCTGGCGCTGGGTGCGCCATCGCCAACTGCGCCTGCTGCACCTGGCCGCAATCACTTTCATCGCCGCCCAGGCCTGGCTCGGGGAACTTTGCCCGCTGACCGAATGGGAGCAGGGCCTGCGCGGCCTCGCAGGCGAGGCCGCGCACGCCGAGTCCTTCATCGGCTACTGGCTGGGCCGCCTGCTCTACATCGACGCGCCATGGTGGGCCTTCGTGGCCGTCTACACCGCCTTCGCCGCCTTCGTCGCGGCGCTCTGGAAACGCGTGCCGCCGGCCCGCGGCCGGCGACGCGATCCCGCCCCATGAGCGCCCGGCGGCCAGCGCTCAGAAGAACGGCAGGAAGGGCAGGAACCTGCCCCCGGTCGCCACATGGGCGACGCCGAGACCGAACAGTGTCCAGAACATGTGCGCGCCGCCGCGGATCGCTCGCTGCAGCAGCCACCACGCGCCGACCGCGAGGCCGACCCACAGCAGCAGACGGCGGTTGTCCTTCAGGGCATCCCAGGTCTCGCCAAGGATCCGGTCCACGTTGCTCATCGCTGTTTCCTCCACGTCGCATCGGGCGACGGGTGCAGATTGCTGCCGCCTGCGGCGGGGCGGCAGTCGCGGGCGTCAAGCACGCCGGGTGACGGACGTCACCCGGCGAGGGCTACCATCGACCCATGTCCACGCCTCGCCCCGCCCCGCCACGATCGGTCGACGCTCTCTCAAAGCGGCTGCACGGCGCGCTCGCCGTCGACGTGCGCAAACGCGAGCTGTGGGCGTGGGCGATGTACGACTTCGCCAACTCCGGCTACACCACGGTAGTCATCACCGCCGTGTTCAACGCCTACTTCGTGGCCACCATCGCCGGTGACGCGCCATGGGCGACCTTCGCCTGGACGGCGGCGCTGGCGCTGTCGTACGCGCTGATCGTCCTCACCGCCCCGGTGCTCGGCGCGCTGGCCGACCTGCGTGCGATGAAGAAGCGCCTGCTGTTTGCGACCACGATCGGCTGCGTGGCCGGCACCGCGGCGCTGTCTTGCACCGGGCCGGGCACGCTGTGGCTGGCGATCTCGCTGGTGGCGTTTTCGAATTTCTGCTACGGCAGCGGCGAGAATCTTTCGGCGGCCTTCCTGCCGGAGATCGCGCGGCCCGAGGCGCTCGGCCGCGTCTCGGGCTGGGGCTGGGCGGTCGGCTACATCGGCGGTCTGTTGGCGCTGGGGCTCGCGGTCGCGTGGGTGTCGTACGTGAAGGCGCGCGGCGGCGTCGCGGCCGATGCCGTGCCGGGCACGATGCTGCTTACCGCCGCGCTGTTCGCCGTAGCCGCCACGCCGACCTTCCTGCTGCTGCGCGAGCGCGCCGCCCCACAGTCCGCGCCGGCCGGCCAACTGCTTCGCGGCAGCCTCGCCCGCCTGCGGCACACGATCGTCAGCGCCGCGCGCTACCGCGACCTCGCCCGGCTGCTCGCCTGCATCGCCTGCTACCAGGCGGGCGTGCAGACCGTGATCGCACTGGCGGCGGTCTATGCCACGCAGGCGCTCGGCTTCGGCACGCAGCAGACCCTGGTGATGCTGCTGGTGGTCAACGTCACCGCCGCGCTCGGCGCGTTGGCCTTCGGCCAGGTGCAGGACCGGCTCGGTCACCGGCGCACGCTGGCACTCACGCTGTGGCTCTGGTTGGCTACCATCGGCGTGGCCTGGGCGGCTCGCGACGAGGCGACATTCTGGGTCGCGGCGAATCTCGCCGGCCTCGGGCTCGGCGCCGCCCAGTCGGCAGGCCGCGCGCTGGTCGGCTGGCTGTCGCCGGCGACGCGCCGGGCGGAGTTCTTCGGCCTGTGGGGGCTGTCGGTGAAGCTGGCCTCGATCCTTGGACCGCTCACCTACGGTGCGATCACGTGGGCAGCCGGCGGCGAACACCGGCCCGCGATGCTGTCCACGGGCCTGTTCTTCATCGCCGGCCTGTGGGTGCTGCGCGGCGTCGACGTCGAACGCGGTCGGGCAGCGGCGCAAGCGCCCGATCCCTGAGTCCGGACGAGCGCGTGGCATGCGCGCGGGCGGACGACCGGCGCCTTGCACGACCAGCGGCACGCGGCACGCCGCACCGTCACGCAGCTTGCGACCGAGGCGATGCAGTATCTTTTCGTAAATCTCTACACGCGCTTTTGACGCTTACGGACGTTTCATTTCATCATCACTGACGGGCCGGGGCCCGACCGGGGTCTGCGTGACGTCGAATGCTGTCGAGTACCAGTTCCTGCTGGTCGGCGCCTGGGGGCAGGTGCTGGTCGCGCTGGGCCTCGCCGCGATGCTGACCTGGCAGCATCGGGATAGTCCGCACCCAACGCTCGCCCTGTGGTCGGCCGGTTTCCTTGCCCTGGCGATGTCCGTGGTCGGTGCCGGCTGGTCGTTCAGCCTTGCCCTTCGCGGCGCGCCGATCGACAATCCGTGGCGACTTGGTGCGACCGTGGTATCGCTTGCGGCCGCCCATGCCCATCTCGCCCTGCTGATGATCGGCGCCCTGTGCCTTGCGCGGCCCACGCCGGCGCCGGCCCGGGTGCTGTGGATCGCGGTCGGCGGCAGCGCGCTGTTCGGCGCGATGCTGGCGTTCAGCTATGGCAGCGGTGAATCCCCCGCCAGCGAACGCGAAATGCTGCTGCGCCTCGCCGACCTGTATGTGCTGCAGGGCCTGGTCTGGTCGCTGTGCGGGGCGGGCATCGCGCTGCGGCGCGGCGTACTCGGCGAGCGCGCGCTCGGCGCGGGATTCGTCGCCTTCGGCGTGGTGAAGTTCGCCGCGGTGATGCTCATTCCGGACGGGACGGCCGACGACGGGCAGTCAAGCGTGATCGGGCTGGTGGTGCTGCTCGAACTGCTCGGCCACGCCGCGGCCGGGACCGGCATCGCGATGTGGCTGCTCGCCGACGAGCGCCGCCGCAGCGCCACGGCGCAGGCGCATCTGAGCACGCTGCTGCGCTTCGACCCGGTGACCGGGCTGCGCAACCGCGCCGCGCTCGCCGAGACCTGGCCCGCGCTGCGCGACGACCGCAGTCTGCTGGTGGTGCTGGCGCTGGAGGGTATCGATCGCCTTGACGCGCGCCTGTCGGGCGTCATCGACGGCGTGCTGCGCGCGCTGGCTGCCCGGCTCGAGCAGCAGTACGGCGCCGAACGGGTCGTCCAGCTCGACCGAGCGCGAATCGCGATCCTCGCCGACGGGCGCGCGGCGGCGGCCCGCGACACGGCCAGTGCCGCACTGCAGACCTGCGAAGCGCTGCTCGAGGGTGCGGCCCCGCAGGAGGAACTGTGGCCGGTCGCCGGAATGGCGAGGGCAGCGTCGGACGAGGACCTCGCCGACCAGCTGGCGCGAGCCTCGGCGGCCTGCGAGGCGGGGCGTCGCCTCGGCGGCTCTCGACTGGTCGAGGCCGGGACGATGCCCGAATCGGGCAACGCCGATGCCGCGGTGCCGCGCCTGCGGGCGCTGCGGGAGGCCTTCGCCGAGCGCCAGTTCGAACTGCACTTCCAGCCGCAGTTCGACGCCGACGGCGGCGATCTGCGCGGCCTCGAGGCCCTGGTGCGCTGGCGCCACCCGGAGGCCGGGCTGCTGGCGCCCGATCGCTTCATGGACGCGATCGCTCGCACCGGGCTGGCGCGGCGGCTCGACGCCGTGGTGCTGGAACTGGCCTGCGAACAGATCCGGGCCTGGATGGACGCCGGTTTGCAGCCGCCGACGGTGGCGGTGAACATCGGCGCCGAGAGCCTTGCCGACCCCGATCTGCCGGAGACGCTTGGCGACGCGCTGGTGCGGCATCGCGTGTCCACCTCGCAGCTGGTGATCGAACTCACCGAGACCGCCGCCTTCGCCGACGTCGACCACTGCGCACGCGTGCTCGGCAGGCTGCGCGCGTTCGGGTTCGGCGCCGCATTGGACGACTTCGGCACCGGCTACTCGTCGTTGGCGCACCTGCGCGATCTGCCGGTCGACACGATCAAGATCGACCAGCGATTCATCCGCGGGGCGATTGCCGAACCCCGCGATGCCGCCCTGGTGCGCGGGCTGGCGGCGCTGGCCGAAAGCCTCGGCCTGCGCACGATCGCCGAGGGCGTCGAGACGCCGGAGCAGGCCACGCTGGCGCGAGCATGCGGCATCGCGATCCACCAGGGCTGGCACTACGCCGCCGCGCTGTCAGGCGAAGCCGCCGCCGCGCTGATCGCTCAGGCGCGGGTTGCGCCGGCGGCCTAGCAGGGCGTTGAGAAACACCCTGCCGGTGCTCGGCATGGACGCCGCCCTCGCGAACCGATCGCGCCAGCGATTGCTCGGCGGGAACCGGTCCGGACATGGGCAGGACTCGCGACGTCGGGAGTGCAGGAAAGCACTTTCTCGACCGCCTGCCTGGAATCTGCGCGCCGGGTTCTGGCGCGCAGGCTCCTGGCCGGCGCGCCGCGCGGGCGGCGTGCCCGCCCCGAACCGCCGGGTCGGCGGCGTCTCGCTCGAAAACGACCTGCGACCCGGCACAGGGTACGCGTTGTCACCGGGGCGCCGACAATGCCTCAGGCGGCCAGCGGCGCGCCGCGGTTCGCGTAGTGGTCGGCCACCACCCTGGCGACCGCGGCGGTGAGCCGCTTGCCGGTCGGGATGTGCAGGAATTCGTTCGGGCCGTGCGCATTCGACTTCGGGCCCAGCAGGCCGGTCACCATGAACTGCGCCTGCGGGAAGCGCTCCTGCAGCATGCCCATGAACGGGATCGTGCCGCCCTCGCCCATCGACGCCGACTTCGGGCCGAAATAGGTCTTGGACGCGGTGTCGATCGAATCGGCGAGCCAGTGCTGCAGGCTCGGCGCCGCCCAGCCGGTGGACGACTTCTCGACCTCGAACTCGACCTGGGCGCCGTACGGCGGATCCTTCTCCAGCATCTCCTTCAGCGTGCGCGAGGCGCGCACCGGGTCCAGCGTCGGCGGCAGCCGCACCGACAACTTGACCGCGGTCTGCGGGCGCAGCACGTTGCCGGCGTCCTGCAGCGCAGGCAAACCCTCCGCGCCGGTGACCGACAACGTCGGCCGCCAGGTGCGGTTGAGCACCAGTTCAGTCCGGTCGTCGGCCATCGGCTTCATGCCGGGCAGCCACGGGAACTTGTCGTGCACATGCGGACCGAGCACGGCTGCCGCTTCCCTGGCCTGCGCGACGCGTTCGGCCGGGATGTCGACATACATCAGGTCGGACCGCAGGCGGCCGGTTTGCGGGTCCTCGACGCGGTCGAGCAGCGCGCGCAGGATGCGGAACGACGAAGGCACGATGCCCGAGGCGTCGCCCGAATGCACGCCCTCCTCCAGCACCTTGACCCGCAGCGTGCCGCCGGCGATGCCGCGCAGCGAGGTGGTCAGCCACAACTGCTCGTAGTTGCCGCAGCCGGAGTCGAGGCACACCACCAGCGACGGTTTGCCGATGCGATCGGCGAGGTGGTTGATGTAGAACGGCAGATCGTAGGAACCGGACTCCTCGCAGCCTTCGATCAGCACGACGCAGCGCGAGTGGTCCATGCCGCGCTCCTTGAGCGCCATGATCGCGGTCAGCGAAGCGTAGGTGGCATAGCCGTCGTCGGCGCCGCCGCGGCCGTAGAGCCGGTCGCCGGCGAGCACCGGCTTCCACGGCCCCAGGTCCGCCGCCCAGCCGATCATCTCCGGCTGCTTGTCCATGTGCCCGTAGAGCAGCACCACCTCGTCGCCCTTGCCGGGGACGTCGATCAACAGCAGCGGCGTGCGGCCCGGCAGCTGGATGCGCTCGACCTGCATGCCGGCGATGGGCTGTTCGCGCACCCAGTGCTCGATCAGGTCCATGGCTTCCTTCATGTAGCCGCGCTGCGCCCAGTCGCGGTCGAACATCGGCGACTTGTTGGGGATCTTGATGTACTCGGTGAGCTCGGGAACGATCTGCCGATCCCAGACCTCGGAGACGAAACCGTAGAGCTTGTCGCTGTTCATGCAAGTCTTCCCGCGTCGGTCAGCCCAGTCTAGCCGCTGCGCGGGCGACGATGTAGGCGGAATCCTACGCCGTGCCGCGCGCATTTCAGGCGGCTTGGCGGGACGGATTGCGGCGGCGTCCGCAGGCCCGGATCCGGATGATGCTCCCTGCCGGTGCCGCACGGTGCCGGACAGGAAGTCCAACCCAAACCCGAGGAGATTTGCCATGCGCATCATGACCGCCGTTCGCGCCACCCTGCTCTCGCTGCTGCTGTCCTTCGCCGCCTTTGCCGCCGGCCCCGCAGTGAACATCAACACCGCCGACGCCACCCAGCTCGCCAGCCTCAACGGGATCGGCGACTCGAAGGCCCAGGCCATCATCGCCCACCGGCAGGCGAACGGTCCGTTCCGGAGCGTCGACCAACTCGCCGAGGTCAAAGGCATCGGCCTCAAGACGGTGGAGAAGAACCGCGACCGGCTGACGACCGGCGGCAGCGCGCAGGCCGCTCGCACGGCGCCGGCGGCG
>DHLY01000100.1:58630-64950 GCA_002405525.1 Proteobacteria bacterium UBA4656 | reverse complement strand
GGCGGTGGCCGCGGCCCGCCGGCATCGCGTCCCGCGACCGAGGGCGGGCTAGACTGGGCGACGCAGCACGCCGAGCCCCCGCATGATCGTCCCGCGCTACCGCATCGCTGCATCCACCATCCCCGGCGCCGGGCAGGGCCTGTTCATCGACGAGCCGGTCACGCGCGGGCGCATCCTGGTGGCGCCGGACGCCATCCCCAGAACGTGGACCTGGGAAGACATCGCAGCGCGCCCGGACGCCGAAGTCCTGCTGCCCAGCACGATCCGCTGGTTCGAGAACCGCTACACCGTCAGCCCCGAGTGGCCGGACGAATGCTTCGTCAACCATGCCTTCCAGCCCAACGGCATCTGGCACCTCGGCTTCGTATTCGCCGCCACCGACCTCGCGTCGGGCACCGAACTGACGGTCGACTACCGCCACCTGCTGGGCGAAGGGCAGCGCGAGGCGTTCAACGACGCGCTGACCGGCGCGCCGATCGTCGGCCTGTCGTGGGCCGACAGCCTCGCCCTGAGCACGCGCCAGGTGGCGGCGCTGCTCGGGCCCCGGTGAGGGTCGTCTTGCTGGGCCGCGAAGCGGCCCGCCGGATGCCGTGGCGCAACGGCGGCGGTACGACGAACGAAATCGCCCGGCAGCCCGCGCGGGGCGAACCCTTCGACTGGCGGGCCTCGATCGCGGAGATCGACCGCGAGGGTCCGTTCTCGCTGTTCGCGGGCTACGAACGCTGCCTGGTGCTGCTGTCCGGTGCGGGACTGGAACTGCGGGTGGACGACGCCCCGCCCGTGCTGCTCGGTCGCAGTGGACAGATGCTCGCATTCGGCGGCGAGTCGCAGGTCGCCTGCCGACCCGTCGACGGCCCGGTGCGGGCCTTCAACCTGCTGACCGCGCGCGGGCGCGTCGCCCAGCGGGTGCTGTTCCGACCGCTGGTCGGCCCGATGGTACTGTTCCAGGAATCCGGCGTGCAGTGGCTGGTACACGTGCTTGGCGGGCAGGTGGCGGAGCAGCACGCCGGCGCCGGCGCTGCGCGCGCCGAAGCCGGCGCCACCCTGTGGTTGACGCCGGATGGAGCCACGCGGCAAACGGTGCTTGCAGGCGCCGGCGAACTGCTGCTGGCCCGGATCGAAGCGTCCTGATCAGGCGCCGTCGATGCGGTCCAGCGCGCGGTCACAGGCGGCCAGCAGCGCGGCATCGCCGGGCTCGCCACCGCGCCGCGCGAGGTGGGCCAGTGCCAGAAGGAAGGCGCGCACATTGTGCCGCCGCGCGAGGCCGGGCTCACTGCCGAAGGCGGCCCGCCACGACGGCAACGGCGACGGGGCGGCGATGCGGTCGATCCAGCGATCCCACCACCCGGCGTCGAGGATCTCGCGGCGATGGGCGCGCAAGACGACCCGCGCAAGGCGTTCGGGCTCGCCCTGCACGTAGAACACGGTGGCGGTGGGCGCGACCTGCGCGCCCACCGCCGCCAGCAGGCGTTCGACGTCGGCGACCTCGACGCGGTCGTTCATCACCAGGTGCAGGGCGAGATCGGCGCCGTGCGCGACGCCGTGGCGCCAGCCTTCGCCGGTCACGAAACCGCGGTAGTCGCGTACTTCGGTCAGCCAGTCGACCGCCGCGTCGACCATCGCGCGGCGTTCGGCGGCGTCGAACAGCGGCGCGACGTGGTCGGCCTGCGCCACCTCCGAGAGAAGCAAGGCCGCGAACGAACGCCTGAAGCCCTGCGGATCGCGCCGGTCGCGCAACTGCGCGAGCAGGTCGTCGCGCACGGCGCGCACGGTCGTGGCATCGAGCATCCCGCCGCGCAACCAGGTGGCGATCGCGCCGTAGGCGAGATTGTCGCGCAGCGCAGGATTGGGGTGCCCGGTGCAGGCCAGCAGTGCCAGCGCCAGCCCCTGCCGCTCGCGCGCGTCCTCGACCATGAAGCCCTGGCTCTGGATGAACGACAGCAGCGCCGGCGGGTAGCCTTCGGGCGGGCAGGCGGGCGGCGCGGACGCGGCGGGTACGGCGCCGGGCAGCAGGGCGAGCAGCAGGACGGCGAACGGGAGTCTGCGCATCTTGGCAGTGTCCGCCGCGGCGCGGGCACCCGTCAATCGTCCCAGCGGTCGTCGCGGACCCAGATCGCCCCATCCTCGACCTTGAGCGGAAAGCAGGCAATCGGCGCGTAGGCCGGCGGGCAGGTCGCCGCCCCGGTCCGCAGATCGAAGCGCGCGCCGTGGCGCGGGCACTCGACCTCGTGCCCGTGCAGCGGGCCGCCAGCCAGCTCACCACCGTCGTGGGTACAGAGGTCCTCGACGGCGTAGATTGCACCGTCGACGTTGTAGATCGCCACCCGCACCCCGTCGATGGTCGCCACGCGGTGTTCTCCGGGCAGCAGTTCGGACGTGGCGCAGGCTCGGGTCCAGTTCGGCATGGTGACTCCGGGTCCGCGCTCAGAGCGCCTTCTGCAGCACGATGAAGGAAAGATCGTCTCGCCGCGGCAGGCCGAAGCGCGGATCGCCGTACGGAAAAGGCCGGCCTTCGCCGGTCTCGGCGTAACCGCGACGCCGGTACCAGTCGATCAGTTCCTCGCGGCCCCGGATCACGGTCATGCACTGCCGGACCGCGCCCCACTCGATGCGCGCCAAGCGCTCGCATTCCCGCAGCAGGGCGGCACCGATGCCGGCGCCCTGCAGTGGCGGCTGCACGGCGAACATCCCGAACCAGGCGGCATCGCCGTCACGCCGCAGGCTGGCGCAGCCGACGACGGCAGCGCCGTCGATCGCCAGCACGATGCGGCTGTCGTCGCCGCCGACCAGGCCGCGCACCTCGTCGAGATCGGTGCGCTGCCCGTCGAGCAGGTCCGCCTCGGTGGTCCAGCCGGCGCGGCTCGACTCGCCGCGATAGGCGGACTCGACCAGCGCCACGATCGCGGTCGCATCGTCCGGTGCCGCCTCGCGGAACTCCGGCTCCTTCATCGCGCAGCCCCGGGATCGACGGCGAGCGCCGCCTCCACCGCTTCGAACGACAGCCATGCGCAGCGCTGGCGGGCGGGGTGCGCGCCCAGGCCGGCCAGGGCTTGCAATTCGCCGAGCAGCGGGTCGTCAACACCGCCCTGCAGCAGGCGCGCGAAGGCCGCCCGCAAGACGGCCACGCGACGCAGTTCGGCGCCGATCAGCGCGTCGCCCAGCATCGAGGCCGCGGCAATCGCCACCGCGCAGGCCTCGCCCTCGAACGCGAGACCCGCGATGCGGCCGTCCTCGACCCGCAGGCGCACGGCGAGATCGTCACCGCAGGCCGGGTTGGCACCGCAACCGGCATGGGTGGCGCCGGGCAGCGATCCGAAATGGCGCGGCGCGCGGTTGTGCGCAACCACCGCCTCGCGATAAAGGCCAGCCGTTTCCATCGCCACAGTGTAGCCCGGCGTGCCGCCGCCCACGATGATCGGGCGGCTGCCGGCGGAAGCGTCCCGGACGCTCACGCCAGCATGCGGCGCGCGCGCTGCAGCGCGTCCGCCAGGCGATCGATCTCCGCGTGGGTGTTGTAGAAGGCGAGCGAGGCGCGCGCAGTCGCGGCCACGCCGTAGAACTGCATCAGCGGATGCGCGCAGTGATGTCCGGATCGGACCGCCACGCCTTCGGCATCGACCAGGGTGGCGAGGTCGTGTGCGTGCGCACCCTCGACGAGGAACGACACCACCGGGGCTTTTCCGGGCACCGTGCCCAGGATCCGCAGGCCGGGGACCTCGGCGAGCCGCGCATGGGCGTGCGCGAGCAGGTCCCGCTCGCGCGCCGCGATGCGCTCGATGCCGAGCGACCCGATGTAGTCCACCGCCGCGCCGAGGCCGATGAACCCGGCGATGTTGGGCGTGCCGGCCTCGAAGCGATGCGGCGGGTCGGCCCAGGTGCTGCGCTCGAACCGCACGGTGCGGATCATCTCGCCGCCGCCGAGGAACGGCGGCATCGACTCCAGGATCGCGCGCCGCGCCCACAGCACGCCGGTGCCGGTGGGCCCGAACATCTTGTGGCCGGTGAATGCGTAGAAGTCCACGCCCAGCGCCTGAACGTCGACCGCCATGTGCGGCACGGCCTGCGAGCCGTCGACCAGCACCGGAATGCCGCGGCGGCGCGCCTCGGCGGCGATCACGGCGACCGGGTTCACGGTGCCGAGCGCGTTGGAGACGTGGGTCAGCGCCAGCAGCCGGACTTCGGGGGTGAGCAGCGCGAACAGCTCGTCGAGCAGCAGTTCGCCCGCGGGCGAGATCGGTGCCACCTTGAGCGTCGCCCCGGTCCGTTCGCAGGCAATCTGCCAGGGCACGATGTTGGCGTGATGCTCCATGGTGGTGACCACGATCGCGTCGCCCTGCCGCAGGCGTGGCATGGCCCAGGCGTAGGCGACAAGGTTGATCGCCATCGTGGTGCCGCTGGTGAACACGATCTCGTCGCGCGAAGCTGCGTTCACCAACCGCGCCAGCTTGTCGCGCGCTCCCTCGTACAGAGCGGTGGCCTCGGCGCCCAGGGCGTGGACCGCCCGCGCCACATTGGCATTGTGCTCGGTGTAGTACGACACCACGGCGTCGATCACGGCGCGCGGACGCTGGGCGGTGTTCGCGTTGTCGAGATAGGCCAGCGGCCTGCCGTGCACCAGACGCGACAGCACGGGGAAGTCGGCGCGGACGCGCTCGACATCGAGGACGGCGTCAGTCTGCGACGGCAGCGCGCTCACTCGCCGTCCCCCGGCATGCGCGGCAGGTGGCGCGCAAGGCGCGCCCCCAGTTCCGCCCGCAGCGGCTCGAAGGCGACGCCGTCGAGGACGTCGCTGCAGAAGGCGAAGGTCAGCATGCTGCGCGCCGACGCCTCGGGCAAGCCGCGTGAGCGGAGGTAGAACAGCGAGCGCTCGTCGAGCCTGCCCACGGTGGCGCCGTGCGCGGCCTTGACCTCGTCGGCGTGGATTTCCAGCACCGGCCGAGTGTCGATCTCGGCGTGCGGCGACAACAGCAGGTTCCTGTTCGACAGTTGGGCATCGGAGCCATCGGCCCCCTCCTCGACCACGATGGCGCCGCCGAAAACGGCACGCGCGCGCTCGTCCGCGATGCCGCGCCAGCGCACCTCGCTGATCGCGTCCCTGCAGGCGTGACGGACCTCGAACTGGGCGTCCATGTGCCGCCGGCCGCGCAGCACGGCGGCCCCGCGCAGGTCGGCCCGCGCGCCTTCGCCCTCCAGCCGCAGGCGCAAGTCGCGGCGTGACAGGCCGGCGCCGAGTTCCAGCGACGCCGCCTCGACCACCGCGCCGGCGGCGAGCGACAGTTCGGCACGGCAGATCAGGGTCGCGCCAGGCGCGGACTCCTGCAGCCGCACGTGGCGCAGCCGGGCGCCCCGACCCAGCGCCACGCGCTCGAACGAGTTGCCGATCTGCGGCGCGGGACCGGCGCCGACGTGGTGCTCAACCAGCGCCACGCTCGCGCCGTCGCCGACCCGGATCGCGTGCCGCAGGTGCCAGGCGATATCCGCACCCGCATCGATGCCGGCGAACACCAGCCGGATCGGGGTCGCGACCTCGACGTTGTCGGCGACCTGCAGCCAAACGCCTTCAGTGGCCAGCGCCGCGTTGATCTGCGCCAGCGCCGCACCCGGCTCGGCGAGCGGCTGCTCGAACGCCGCACGCGCGGCTTCTCGCCCGTCGGCGATCATGCCGGCGAGGGTGCCGAGTTCGACGCCCGCGGGCAGGTCCGCGGTCGTCGAGAGGTCGGCGCGGAACGCGCCGTTGACGAACACCAGCCGCGGGCCCTCGCAGCCCGGCAGATCGAGCAGCGCGGGATCCACCGCCCGACCCGCCGCGCCCGCATCGCCGATCCTCGGCGCGCGCGTCTCCAGGGCGCGCAGGCTGGTGTACTTCCACGCTTCCTCGCGTGGGCCGGGCAGGCCGCGCCGTACGAAGTCCTCGCGCGCGGCGCGGCGCGCGTCCGCCAGCCATCGCGGCGAATCGCGCTCGATCTCCTCGGCCGCCTGCAAGAGGTTGCGCACGAAGGCGCTCATGCCGCCCCCGCCACCCGGCGCTCGGCGAGCCATGCATAGCCCTGCTCTTCCAGCTTGAGAGCCAGGTCGCGCCCGCCCGACTGCACGATGCGTCCATCGGCCAGCACATGCACGCGGTCGGGCACGATGTAGTCCAGCAGCCGCTGGTAATGGGTGATCACCAGGAAAGCGCGCGCAGGGTCGCGCAGGCGGTTGACACCCTCGGCGACCAGCCTGAGGGCATCGATGTCGAGCCCGGAATCGGTTTCGTCCAGGATCGCCAGCCGCGGCTCCAGCACCGCCATCTGGAAGATCTCGTTGCGCTTCTTCTCGCC
>DHLY01000100.1:51994-58490 GCA_002405525.1 Proteobacteria bacterium UBA4656 | reverse complement strand
TCGTTGCGCTTCTTCTCGCCGCCGGAGAAGCCCTCGTTGACCGCACGGTGCAGCAGTTCGTCGGACACATGGAGCACGCGCAGCTTCTCGCGCACCAGTTTCAGGAACTGCATCGAATCCAGTTCCGCCTCGCCGCGCGCCTTGCGCTGCGCATTCAGCGCGGCGCGCAGGAAATAGGTGTTGTTCACGCCCGGGATTTCGACCGGGTACTGGAAGGCGAGGAACACTCCGGCGGCAGCGCGCGCCTCCGGCGGCAGCTCCAGCAGGTCCTGGCCGTCGTAGGTCACGCTGCCGGCGGTGATCTCGTAGCCTTCGCGCCCCGCCAGCACGTTGCCCAGCGTCGACTTTCCCGCACCGTTGGGGCCCATGATCGCATGCACCTCGCCGGCGGCGACTTCGAGGCTGAGCCCCTTGAGGATCTCGCGACCGGCGACGCGGACATGGAGGTTGTCGATCTTGAGCATGGCGGCGGCTTCGAGGGGCTTGGGAGCGGCGAATGGCAAATGGCGAATGGCGAATCGGCAGGCGGGTCGCGTGCGGCGGGGGCGACGGTGAAAGGGCTGTCCGGTGAGCGACGGTTTCACCGACGCGGCAACGTCACCGCATCGGCAGGCTTCGCATCGCCCCGTTCGCCAATTTCCGCGTCACCCCACCGCGCCCTCCAGCGAGACTTCGAGCAGCTTCTTCGCCTCCACGGCGAATTCCATCGGCAGCTCCTTGAACACCTGCTTGCAGAAGCCGTCGACGATCATCGACACCGCATCTTCCTCGGCGATGCCGCGCGAGCGGCAGTAGAACAGCTGATCGTCCGAGATCTTCGAGGTGGTCGCCTCGTGCTCGACGATCGCGTCGGGGTTCTTGACCTCGATGTAGGGGAAGGTGTGCGCGCCGCAGCGCTTGCCGATCAGCAGTGAATCGCACTGGGTGTGGTTGCGCGCGCCGGAGGCGCCGCGCTCGACCTTGACCAGGCCGCGGTAGGTGTTCTGCCCGCGCCCGGCCGAGATGCCCTTGGCGACGATCTTGGATTTGGTGTTGCGCCCGATGTGGATCATCTTGGTGCCGGTGTCGGCCTGCTGGCGGTGGTGGGTCAACGCCACCGACCAGAACTCGCCGACCGACTCGTCGCCGCGCAGCACGCAGGACGGGTACTTCCAGGTGATGGCGGAGCCGGTCTCGACCTGGGTCCAGGAGATCTTGCTGCGCGCGCCGCGGCATTCGCCGCGCTTGGTCACGAAGTTGTAGATCCCGCCGACGCCGTTCTCGTCGCCCGGGTACCAGTTCTGCACCGTCGAGTACTTGATCGTGGCATCGTCGAGCGCAACCAGCTCGACCACCGCGGCGTGCAGCTGATTCTCGTCGCGCATCGGCGCGGTGCAGCCTTCGAGGTAGGACACCGATGCGCCCTCCTCGCACACGATCAGCGTGCGCTCGAACTGCCCGGTCTCGGCGGCGTTGATGCGGAAGTAGGTGGACAGCTCCATCGGGCAGCGCACGCCCTTGGGCACGAACACAAAGGAGCCGTCGGAGAACACCGCGGAATTCAGAGCCGCGAAGTAGTTGTCGCCGACCGGCACCACGCTGCCGAGGTACTTCCGGACCAGGTCCGGGTGCTCCTGCACCGCTTCGCTGAACGAGCAGAAGATCACGCCGGCCTTGCGCAACTCGTCCTTGAAGGTGGTGCCCACCGAAACCGAGTCGAATACCGCGTCCACCGCCACGCCGGCCAGCTTCGCCCGCTCGTGCAGCGGCACGCCGAGCTTGTCGTAGGTCTCCAGCAGCTTCGGATCGACCTCGTCCAGCGACTTGTACTTCTTCTTCGGCGCCGCGAAGTACGAGATCGCCTGGTAGTCGATCGGCGCGATGTTCAGCTTCGCCCAGTCCGGCGGCGCCATCGTCAGCCAGTGGCGGTGGGCGGCGAGGCGCCAGTCGGTCATCCAGGCGGGTTCGCCCTTGCGCGCCGAGATCGCGCGCACCACACCCTCGTCGAGCCCGGGCGGGAAGATCTCGGTGGCGATGTCGGTGACGAAGCCCGCCTCGTAACGCTTGGCGAGCTGCTCGGCGACGACCTTCTCGGGGACGGCCATGACGGTTGCTCAGGCCTCACCCGCGTCGGCGGACAGCATGCGCACGGGGATCCGGCGCGACGCGGTCCGCGGCAACATGTCGGCCAGCGTGACCGCGCGCAGCGCGGCTTCGATCGCGACGCTGATCCGCCGCCAGTTGGCGCGCGTGCGGCACTGGCCCTCGTGCCCGCAGGCGCCCTCGTGCACGACGCACTCGGTCATTCCGATCGGCCCCTCCATCGCCGCCACCACGTCGGCCATGGTGATCGACGACGGATCGCGGGCCAGCCGGTAACCGCCGGCCGCGCCGCGCCGCGAGGCCACCAGACCCGCCTGGGCCAGCGTCTTGAGGACCTTGGCCGCGGTCGGCGCCTCGATGCCGGCGAGCGCGGCGAGCGCGGCGGCGCTGCGCGCCTCCGGCCGCGACTCGGCCATCCGGGCCAGCAGCAGCGCGGCGTAGTCGGTGAGGCGGGCGATTCGCAGCATGGAAGACTCCCAATCCGGACTGAAATTGTACTGATTTCCCGCACCCGCCGTCAAAGCGCCTTGCGCGATCGAACCACCGGCGCTCGAGTCGCAAGCCCCGCCTGGCGGGTCAGCCGGGATCGAGACCGATCCGGTCCAGCGCACCGCGCCACTCGGCGCGCGGGATCGCCGCCAGCGGCAGGTCGAGCAGGCGGCGGACGCGCCGGATCGCAACCGCGTGGGCGGTCGCGAAGGCGGCGGGCTGCGCGTCGGGCGCCACTGCCGCGGGGTCCGGCTGGCCCCAGTGCGTACGAACGAAACCGCCGAAGAACACCGGGCATGGCTCGCCGGTGGCGCGGTCGCACACAGTCACCACGATGTCGAACGCGGGAGCGTCCTCACCGGTGAACTCGGTCCACGACTTCGAGCGCAGCCCGCGCGGGTCGATCCCGCCCCGCTGCAACTGCCGCAGCGCCAGCGGATGAACGGTACCGGCCGGATGGCTGCCCGCGCTGGCCGCCAGGAAGCGACCACGGGCGAGATGGTTCAGGGTAGCCTCGGCGAGGATGCTGCGCGCCGAATTGGCGATGCACAGGAAGAGGATGCGCAGTGGGGCTTCCATGGGCTCGCCCGGAGTCGACCTGACTGAGCGTCTTGCACCGGCATGACAGGCGTATGGCACGCAGCCCGGCCCGACGGCTGCGCGGCCGCCGCCCGAGCCAGGCGCGCGCGGCGTATTCCAGTCGCCGCGACCGTCGCCGCGTCGCGAGCGCGAGCGTGCGGCCGGCGCGCCGCGGTGCGGCTAGCCGCCCGTCCGCGAGCCGCGCGCGGGCAACAGCGCAACCAACGGCAGCGCCAGGGCAGCCAGCGCCGCGCCGATCCAGAACGGCGCCGGCGCGCCATACCGGTCCATGGCCAGACCGGCAGCCATTCCGGCGGCCAGGATCGCGACACCCGAGAGCAGGTGGAACATTCCGAACGCGGTGCCGCGCAGCGGCCCAGGCGCTGCGTCCGCGACCAGCGCCGAGAACACGCCCTGGGTGAGCCCCATGTGCGCTCCCCACAGCACCACCCCCAGCGCCAGCGCGCCGCGACCATCGGCGAGCGCCAGCACGAGGTCGGCGCCGCACAGCAGCGCGAGGCCCGCCGCCAGCACCAGGCGGCGATCGGCCTGATCCGCCCAGCGGCCCGCCGGCCACGCGACCACCGTGTAGGCGAGGCTCATGCCGACCATGACCAGCGGCACCCAGGCGTCGTCGACGCCAAGGCTGGATGCCCGCAGCACGAGGAACGCCTCGCTGCCGCGCGCCAGTGCGAGCAGCGCACCGACCGCCGCGATCCGCCAGAAGTCCTCGCCCAGGCGCGCCAGCGCTTCGCGCGACAGCGGCGGCCGCGGCCTCGCCGATGCAGCACCGCCCTCCGGTTCCCGCACCAAGAACACGATCAACGCCACCGCCACCACGCCCGGCAGCACGGCGAACCACAGCACCGTGCGCACGTCGCCGGCGAAGGCCAGCATCAGGCCAACGGCGGCCAGCGGCCCCAGCACGGCGCCGAGGGTGTCCATCGACTGCCGCAAGCCGTAAGCCGCGCCGCGCAACTGCGGCGGCGTGATGTCGGCCACCAGGGCGTCGCGCGGAGCGCCGCGAATCCCCTTGCCGAGGCGGTCCAGCAGCCGCGCGCCCAACACCCAGGCCACCGAGCCCGCCAGCGGGAACAGCGGCTTGGTCGCGGCGGCGAGCCCGTAGCCGAGCAGCACCAGCGGCTTGCGCCGACCGACCGCGTCGCTGATCCAGCCCGAGAACACCTTGGTCGCCAGCGCCAGCGCCTCGGCCAGCCCGTCGACCAGCCCGACGAGCAGCGCCGACGCGCCGAGGGTGCCGACCATGAACACCGGCAGGAGGCTGTGCACCATCTCCGAACCGAGGTCGGTGAACAGACTGACCAGCCCGAGCACCACCACCCCGCGCGGAATCGCCCGCCCCCCCGCATCGCGCGCCCCCGCCATCCCGGTTGCCTCCCGTCCGCCCGTACTGAGGGTAACCGCCCCACCCGCGCCTGCGTAGACTGTCGCGACCCGGACCACCGCCGCCCCGATGAATCCCGACCCCAGACGCCTCACCGCCCTGCGCGACTTCGCCGCATCGCGCCTCGCCGACCCGGACGCCGACCCGCAACCTGCCTCCGCCGACGCCAGCTTCCGCTCGTACTGGCGCGTGTACAGCGGCGAACGCAGCGTGGTGGTGATGGACGCGCCTCCCGGCAGGGAGGACCTCGGCCCGTGGCTGGACGTTGCGCGGCGCCTGCGGGCCGCGGGGCTGAACGCGCCGGAAGTGTTCGCCACCGATCTTGCGCAAGGCTTCGTGCTGATGTCCGACCTCGGCACCCGCACCTACCTGCCCGAACTGCGCGAGTCGACGGTCGACGCCCTGTACGGCGACGCCCTGCACGCGCTGCTGCGCATGCAGTCGCAGGTCGACACCGACGGCCTGCCGGAATACGACCATCCGCGCCTGCTGGCGGAACTGGAGCTACTGCCGTCGTGGTTCCTCGGGCGCCACCTCGCGATCGCGCCGGGCTGCGCGGGATGGGACACCATCGAGCAGGCGTTCTCGGTGCTGCTCGACGCCGCCCTCGCCCAGCCGGGCGCCTTCGTCCACCGCGACTACCACTCGCGCAACCTGCTGCTGGTCCCTGGCCACAATCCCGGCATCGTCGACTTCCAGGACGCGGTGCGCGGGCCGGCGACCTACGACCTGGTCTCGCTGCTGCGCGACTGCTACATCGCGTGGCCGCGCGAGCGCGTGGTGGCCTGGGCCGAAGGGCATCGCCTCGCGCTGCGCGCCGCCGGGCTGGTCGACGCGGATGCGCCGACCTGGAAGCGCTGGTTCGACCTGATGGGCGTGCAGCGCCACGT
This sequence comes from Proteobacteria bacterium UBA4656, assembly GCA_002405525.1. Lineage (GTDB taxonomy): Bacteria > Pseudomonadota > Gammaproteobacteria > Xanthomonadales > Ahniellaceae > UBA4656. The sequence goes on along the minus strand of DHLY01000100.1, from coordinate 53,045 downwards.
CAAGGTGCTCGGCATCTTTTGCCGGCTGTGGTACCGCGACGGCAAGGCCGCCTACCTCGGCGACCTGCCGCGGGTGCTGCGCTACACGCTCGACGTCGCCGACGAGTACGCCGAACTGCGCGCCTTCGCCGATTTTTTGCGCCGCGCGGTCGGCGACCGCGACATCCGCGTGCCGCGAGCATGAGCGAACGTCCCGCCGTGCTGCTGCTCGCCGCCGGCCGCGGCGAGCGCATGCGTCCGTGGACCGAGCGCACGCCCAAGCCCCTGCTCTCCGCCGGCGGAAACCGCCTGATCGAGTGGCACCTCGGGACGCTCGCGCGCGCGGGGTATCGCGACGCGGTGATCAACACCGCACACCTCGCCGCGCAGTTCGAACCCGCGCTCGGCGACGGCGCGCGCTTCGGCCTTCGGATCGCGTACTCGCACGAGGGCGACGAGCCGCTGGAGACCGGCGGCGGGATGCTGCACGCCCTGCCCCGGCTGGGCCCCGCGTTTCACGCGGTGAATGCCGACATCCACACCGACTTCGACTTCGCGCGCCTGCCGTCCGCGCCCGAAGGCCTCGCGCACCTGGTCCTGGTCGACAATCCCGCCCACCACCCGCGCGGCGACTTCTGGCTCGACGCCGCCGGTCGCGTGCATGAGGGCGACGCGCCGCCGTCCGCCGACGCGCGCCGCCTGACCTTCGCCGGCATCGGTGCCTACCGCGCCGCGCTGTTCGACGACTGGCGCACGGCAGTCGGCGACCGCCCGGGCGCCGCGCTCGATCCGCCACGCTTCCCGCTTGCCCCGCCGCTGCGCGCGGCGATGCGGCGCGGGCTGGTGTCCGGCGACCACCATGCTGGCGCCTGGACGGACGTCGGCACGCCGGAGCGGCTGGCGGACCTGGACGCACGCCTGCGGACGCGCGCTTGAGCGGGGCGGCCGCGCCGCCGGAGTCCGATCGAGCGCGCCGGCTCACCGGTCCCGCGACGGCAGGCCCATCACCCTGCGCAGGAAAGGCACCGTGATCCGCCGCTGTGCGGCGAGGCTCTCGCGGTCGACGCGGTCG
>DHLY01000100.1:37566-51785 GCA_002405525.1 Proteobacteria bacterium UBA4656 | reverse complement strand
GCGGGCGCGCTCGCGCAGCACCGCCCGCCGCGCCGCCTCGTCGAGCGGCCTGATCGCAAACCGGGTACAGGCCGCCAGGCGCGAAGCAAGGTCGGGCAGCAGCAGGGGCAACTGGCCGGGCGGCACGCGGCCTGCGAACAGCATCGCAGTGCCGGACGCGCGGCAACGGTTGTAGGCGTCGAACAACGCGACCTCCGCGCCGCGATGGCCGCCAATGGCCTGCACATCGTCGATGCAGGCCAGGTCGACGCCCTCGATGCCCGCCAGCGCCGCCTCGGCGCGTACCGCACCCAGCGCGACCAGCGGCAGGTAGACCGCGCGGCGTTCGCCCGACTCCTGACAGGCGGCAATCAGCAGGTGCGTCTTGCCGGCACCCTCCGGGCCCGACAGGTAGACCCACTGCGCGCCGGGCCGCGTGGCAAGGTCGCGCACGGCGACGAGCACCGCCTCATTGTCCCCGGCGTGGAAGGAATCGAGCCGCTGGCGGGCGGGAAACCGCAGACCGAGCGGGATCTGCGGCGAACTCACGACGCAGCGGGCCCGGATGGCGGCGGATCGCCCGCTGCCGCCGACACGACCGGAGCCGCGGCGACCGACGGCGCAGCGGGCGCACCGTAGAGTTCGCTCGCCAGGTAGCGCCGGTGCGCGTGCCGCAGCGCCACCATCAGCACGGCAGCCACCGGCAACGCCAGAAGGACGCCGAGGAAACCGAACAACTGACCACCGGCCAGGATGGCGAAGATGACCGCCACCGGGTGCAGTCCGACCCGATCGCCGACCAGCCACGGCGTCAGCACGAAACCTTCCAGCGTCTGCCCGACCACGAACACCAGCAGCACCATCGCCGGGTGGAACCAGTCCTGGAACTGCACCGCCGCCGCGATCAGCGCCGCGCCGCCGCCGACGATGATGCCGAGGTAGGGCACGAAGCTCACCAGCCCGGCCAGCAGGCCGATCAGCACCGCGAGGTCGAGCCCGACCAGCATCAGCCCCGCGGTATAGACCGCACCGAGCGCGATCATCACGCTGGCCTGGCCGCGCAGAAAGGCAGCGAGCACCTCGTCCGACTCGCGCGCGAAGGTGCTGATCGTGGGCTCCAGCGGCCGCGGCAGCAGTTCGCGCAGCCGCGCCAGCATGTCGTCCCAGTCGCGCAGGAAGTAGAAGGTCACGACCGGAATCAGCGCGAGGGTGCCGAAGAAGCCGACGATCGCGAGACCGGACTTCGAGACCGAGGACAGCACCGCGGTCGCCATGCCGCCGGCCTGCCGCCAGTGCTCGCGCAGCGCGTCGATCACCTGCTGCGGGTTCAGCTGGTCCAGCGCATAACCGGTGCGCTGGGCCACCCAGGGCAGGACCACGCCGTTCACCCAGGCCACGACCTGCGGCAACTTGTCGATCAGGCGCGAGATCTGCCGCTCGAGCAGCGGCACGAGGACGATGACCACCAGCACGATCGCCAGCGTCATCGCACCGAACACCAGCGTCACCGCCGCGGTGCGCGACAGGCGACGGCGCTCCAGCCGGTCGACCAGCGGGTCGCCCAGCCAGGCCAGCAGGGCCGAGACGGCGAACGGGGTCAGCACCGGCGAAAGCCAATACAGCAGCCCGACGAGCACCGCCGCCGCCACCAGCAACTGCCATTTCTGGGTGTCTGTCACGGGTTTTCCTTGCGTCGCCACGCACGGCGCGCGCGCGCGCCCCAGGTCGTGACGTAGTGTAGTCCGCTGGCCGCGGTCAGCGCGGCGACCAGCAGCGCCGTCCCCGCGTCGATCCAGCCCGGCAGCACGACCCGGTCCAGCCGGTCGACCAGCACCAGCAGGACGAGGGCGATCTGCGCGGCGGTGGTGACCTTCGACAGGCCGCTGGGCGCGGCGACCAGGGGACCGACCAGCCGGTGGTAGGCCAACGCTCCGGCCACGATCACCGCATCGCGGCCGACCACCAGCGCCACCAGCCACCACGGAAGCGCTTCGGCGACGCCGAGCGCCACGAAGCAGCCGAGCAGCATCAGCTTGTCGGCGATCGGGTCCAGCAGGCCGCCGAGCCGGCTCTGCCAGCCGAATCGCTTGGCCAGCAGGCCGTCGACCGCGTCCGACAGCCCCGCCACCAGCGCCAGCGCCAGCGCTGAGGCGTCACGGCCCTCGAGGATCAGCCAGGACAGCGGCGGCGCCATCAGCATGCGCGCCAGCGTGATCGCGTTGGGCAGCCAGGACAGGCGCATCGGCAGGCGCGCCGTAACGGCGCTCAGCGCAGCAGCCGCAGCGCGATGCGCCGCTCGCCGGCGAGCGCGCCGTCGTCGAACGCGAGCACGCCGTCGATCGACAGCACCTGACGCAGTCGGGCGGGTGTGACGGTGAGCGTGGCCGACAAGGTAAGCGTGCTGCCTTCGGCACCGGTCGGCGCCAGGGCGCTGACCACCGACAGCCCGCCCAGGCTGGCCAGCACGCGGGCGTAGTCGTCCGCTCCCGCCACGCCCGTGACGGTGATCGCGTAGTCGGCCACCACCCGCTCGGCGACGCCCAGACCGAACCGCTGCGCGAGCCGGTCCGCGAGCCCTGCTGCGGCGGCGGCCAGCGCGGTGTTGGCGTCGGGGAAGGTGGCGGACCATTCGTCCGGCCGTCCGCCATCGGCGAGGGTGAAGCGCGCGCTCCAGCCGGCGCCGCTGCGCACGAGGCGCACCACCAGCGCCGCTGCCGCGCCATAACGGAAGGCGGCCGCCAGACCATCCGCGGCGGAACCGGCCCACAGCGCGTCGGCGTCGATCCGCGCGCGATCCTCGGCGTCCATCGACGGCAGCAGCAGTTCGATGCCGCGCTCGCGCGCTGTGCGGGTCAGCGCGCCGAGCGCGGCGGCCTGCGCCGCCGAGGCGATGCGGCGGGTGCCACCATCGTCGATCACCAGCCAGACCAGGCTGCGCGGCCGCTCGCCCCACACGGTCCGCCCCAGTTCGGCCAGCGCGGCATCGACCCCGGCCGGGTCGAAGCGGGCGTAGAAATGGTCCCGCAGGACGGGGCTGCCGTCGGGACCGGCCTCCACCTCCTGCCGCCAGCCGAACGACTGCAGCAGGGATGGCGCGCGCTCCAGCACTGCCGGCAGCCTCGCATCGGCGGCGAGCGTCGGGTCGCCCGACGCGCGGATCAGCGCGGAGCGCAGCGCCGGTCCCAGCGCGCGCAGCCGTTCGGCCTCGTCCTGGCTGGCCACCGGCACACTGCCCGCATAGAGGTCGACCGGCTGCGCCTGCACGGCGGCGCAGGCCGGCAGAAGGGCGAACAGCAGCAGCACGCGGAACAGGGAGGCGGCAAGTGTCATGCGGCGCGGGTTCGGTCTTCGGCGGGCAAGCCATGGTGCCGCGAACCGGCCGCCGGCGTCCATGCGGCTGCTATGATCCGCGGCCCGCGCGGACGCTCGCAGGACCAACCGTGATACCGCCAACCGCCGCCGTCCCCGGCCTCACCTACCGCGACGCCGGGGTCGACATCGACGCCGGCGAGGCCTTGGTCGAGCGCATCAAGCCGCTGGTCGCGCGCACCTTCCGGCCCGGCGTGATGTCCGGCCTCGGCGGCTTCGGCGCGCTGTTCGCGCTCGGCGGCCGCTACCGGGACCCGGTGCTGGTTTCCGGCACCGACGGCGTCGGCACCAAGCTCAAGCTCGCCCAGCGGCTCGGCCGGCATGACACGATCGGCATCGACCTGGTGGCCATGTGCGTCAACGACGTGCTGGTGCAGGGCGCCGAGCCGCTGTTCTTCCTCGACTACTTCGCCACCGGCCGGCTCGACGTCGACACCGCCACCGCGGTGATCGGCGGCATCGCGCGCGGCTGCGAGCTCGCCGGCTGCGCGCTGGTCGGCGGCGAGACCGCCGAGATGCCGGACATGTATCCGCCCGGCGAGTACGACCTGGCGGGGTTCTGCGTCGGCGCGGTGGAGCGCGACGCGCTGCTCGACGAGTCGCGGGTCGAGGCCGGCGATGTCATCCTCGGCGTGCCTTCGACCGGCCCGCACTCCAACGGCTACTCGCTGGTGCGGCGCATCCTCGACCACAGCGGCGCAGACCTCGCGACGCCGGTGGGCGGCGTGCCGCTGGCCGATGCGCTCATGGCGCCGACCGCGATCTACGTGCGGCCGATGCTCGACCTGCTGGTGACGGCGCGCGTCTCGGGCATGGCGCACATCACCGGCGGCGGACTGGTGGAGAACATCGTGCGCGTGGTGCCGCAGTCGCTCGGCGTGGCGCTGGAGGGCTCCGCACTGGCCCTGCCACCGGTCTTCCGGTGGCTGAAGGAAGCCGGCAACGTGGCCGATGCCGAGATGTGGCGCACCTTCAACTGCGGCGTCGGCTACACGGTGATCGTGCGTCCCGGCGACGCTGCCGCGGTGAAGTCGCGGCTCGCCGCCGGCGGACTCGCCTGCCGCGAGATCGGCGCCATCGAGCCCGCCCGCGGCGAGTCTCGATTCCGTATCGGCTGATGCGGGCCGCGCTGCGGATCGCGGTGCTGGCCTCCGGGCGCGGCAGCAACCTCGCCGCGCTGGTCACCGCGCGCGAAGCCGGCGTGCTGCCGGTGACGATCGCCGGCGTGTTCTCCGACAAGGCAGGCGCCGGCGCGCTGGCTGTCGCGCGCGCGGCGGGCATCCCTGCCGCGGCGATCCCGCCATGCGACCACGCCGACCGGCTCGCCTTCGACCGCGCACTGTTCGCCGCGGTGGAATCGGTTCAGCCCTCGCTCATCGTCTGCGCCGGATATATGCGGATCATCGACGCTGCGGTGGTCGGCCGCTTCCTCGGGCGCATGATCAACATCCATCCTTCCCTGCTTCCTGCGCACCCGGGCCTGCGCACGCACGAGCGCGCGCTGCACGCCGGCGATCGCGTGCACGGCGCCAGCGTGCATTTCGTCACCGCCGAACTCGACGGCGGCCCCGTGATCGCGCAGGCCCGCATCGAAGTCAGCGACGGCGACACGCCGGAGTCGCTGGCCCTGCGGCTGCTGCCGCGCGAGCACCAACTGCTGGTCGCCTGCGTCGGCCTGTTCGCGCGCCGCCGCCTGGCGCCCACCCCGTCCGGTGTGATGCTCGACGGCGTGCCGCTGCCGGCGCCGCTGCAGATCGACGACGATGGCGCGCTTCGCGATGCGCGCGGCGTCGCGGCCTGAGCCGATGCGAGCCGCCTTCGCCCTCCTGCTGGCCGTGCTGATGGCCGACGGCGCGGCCGCCGAGGCCGGGAGGGACGCTGCGCCGCCGGCGCCTTTCGAACGTCATTACGAAGTGCTGCGCAACGGGCAGCCGCAGGGAGAGGCGACCATCGCCCTGCGCCACGTCGAGGGCCCGACCTGGGAGTTCGCCACCCGCACCCGCGGCACGCGTGGACTCGCCGGCCTCGCGGGCGCGGTGATCGAAGAGCACTCCGAGTTCGCCTGGCGCGACGGCCGGCCGGAGCTGCTGCGCTACCGCTACCGCCAGGATGTCGCCTTCCGCAGGCGCGAACGCTCGCTGTCGCGCGCCGCCGGCGGCCGCATCGAAAGTCGGGACGGCAAGCACCGCCACGACCTCGGCTTTGAGCCCGGAACCATGGACCGCCACGTGGTGGTGCTGGCGATCGGGGCCGACCTCGCACGCGGCGCGCGCGGCGACCTGCGCTACCGCGTCGCCGACCGCGACGACGTCGACTGGCAGCGTTATCGGGTGGCGGGCAGCGAGCGCGTGGACGGCCTCGAGGCGCTGCGCGTGGAGCGCGTGCGCGACAATCCGGGCCGCAGCACCGTGTCGTGGCTCGCACCGGCGCTGGGGTTTGCGCCGGTGCGCATCGTGCATCGCGAGGCCGACGGCGAAACGATCGAAATGCGCCTTCGCGGGCGTTGATGCGCGAAGCAAACCTCGAACACGATCCGCGGGCCTCCCTCCCGCACCAGGTCCGCGACGAGGCCGCCGTCGCCGCGCATCGTACGCACATGGGACGGCTGGCCTGCGCGCACTGCGGCGCGACGATTCGTCCGGACATATTCGCTGCGCCGCCGCAAGCGCGCGCACATCTGGTGATCGCGCCGCACGCCGGCACGATGCCGGAAACGTGCGCCAGTACCGTTGACAAGCGCGCGCTTTCGAATAGCCTTCGGATGTCGCCGCGAAGTCGGGGCGCGCCGTCGGTGCCTGGGGGCAGGCACCGGTGTGGTCGGCGTCCTCCCTCCGTCGCGATGGCCGGCCACGCCCGTGGACGGTCCCCGATGGTCCAACTCGTCAACCTGGGGAGAAGTTCGTACATGAAGGCAAGCAAGGCGATCCTCGCAGCCGCCATCGCGGCTGCACTCACGGGGCAGGCCACGGCGGCGGAGCTGTACACCGCCCGCGAGCCGGTCAAGGGCCAGTACATCGTTGTCCTCAAGCGCGAGTTCGTGCGCGCGCCGGGCGAGACGTCGCGCAACCCGGACGTCACGTCGCTGGCCGCCGAAATGGCGAACCGCATCGGGCTGCAGGTCAGCCTGGCGTACGAGAACGCGCTGCAGGGTTTCGTGGCCACGGCCAACGAGAAGCAGCTGAACGCGCTGCTGGCGGACCACCGCGTCGACTTCGTCGAGGAGGATGGCCTCGTCCACGCCTCGGCCACCCAAAGCAGCGCGACCTGGGGGCTCGACCGCTCCGACCAGCGCGATCTGCCGCTCAACACGACCTACGTCTACGACACCACCGCGAGCAACGTCCGCGCCTACATCCTCGACACCGGCATCCTCGCCAACCACGTCGATTTCGGCGGCCGCGTCCTGGCCGGCTACACCGCGATCAGCGACGGCCGCGGAAGCAGCGACTGCAACGGCCACGGCACCCACGTCGCCGGCACCGTCGGCGGCGCCACCTGGGGCATCGCCAAGGACGTGCGCCTGGTCCCGGTGCGCGTGCTCGGCTGCAACGGCTCGGGCACCAACTCGGGCGTGATCGCCGGCATCGACTGGGTCGCAGCCAACCACGTCAAGCCCGCAGTGGCGAACATGAGCCTCGGTGGCGGCGCGTCGACCGCGACCGACACCGCGGTCACCAACCTGGTCAACGCCGGCGTGTTCACCGCGGTCGCGGCCGGCAACGACAACGCCAACGCCTGCAACTACTCGCCGGCCCGCGCGGCGAGCGCGATGACGGTGGGTTCGACGACCAACACCGACGCGCGCTCGTCGTTCTCCAACTTCGGCACCTGCCTGGACATCTTCGCGCCGGGGTCGTCGATCACCTCCGCCTGGTACACCAGCAGCACCGCGACCAGCACGATCAGCGGCACCTCGATGGCGTCGCCGCACGTGGCCGGCGTGGCGGCCCTTTTCCTGGCCGGCAACCCGACGGCGACCCCGTCGGCGGTGACCACGGCGGTGATCAACAACTCGACCGCCAACAAGGTTACCGGTGCGCAGACCGGCTCGCCGAACCGCCTGCTGTATTCCCGTTTCGGCGGCACGGCGCCGGTCGACAACCCGCCGACGGCGAACTTCACCTTCTCCTGCACGGCGCTGGCCTGCTCGTTCAACGGCTCCGGCTCGACGGACGATAACGGCATCTCGTCGTACTCGTGGACCTTCGGCGACGGCACCACCGGCTCCGGCGCAACGCCCAGCAAGACCTACGCGGCGGCCGGCACCTACAGCGTGGTGCTGACGGTGCGCGACACGGCCAACCAGTCCGGCACCCGCACGCAGTCGGTCACGGTGCAGGCCTCATCGGCGCCGTGCACGAACTGCACGCTTTACACCGGCACGCTGTCCAGCGGCGCGTCGGCCTACCAGCCCAACGGCAGCAACTACTACTCGTCGATCTCCGGCACCCACCGCGCGTGGCTGTACGGCCCGGCGGGCAGCGACTTCGACCTCTACCTGGAGCGCTGGAACGGCTCCACCTGGACCACGGTGGCCCGCGCCACCACGACCAGCAACAACGAGACGGTGACCTACAGCGGCACGCCGGCCTACTACCGCTGGCGGGTGTTCGCGTTCCGCGGCAGCGGCAGTTACCAGATCTACATCCAGCGTCCGTAAGGTCGCTGCGCAGTCATGCGATGCAGGCGGCGGGCCCACGGGCCCGCCGCTCTACCGCCGGGGTCGGAGTGCGTCTTCGCCGCCGGTCGACTCCGACCGCCCACGCGATGTGACGGCGAAAAAGTGCTACGACCCCGGTTTTCAGCCCGGCAGTCGTCGTATCTTCGCGCCCAGGCCCGAGAGCTTCTCCTCGATGTTCTCGTAGCCGCGGTCGATGTGGTAAACGCGATCGACGGTGGTGTCGCCGTCGGCCACGAGCCCGGCCAGCACGAGACTCGCCGACGCGCGCAGATCGGTGGCCATCACCGGAGCGGCGGTCATCCGCGGCACGCCCTGCACCACCGCGGTGTTGCCCTCGACCCGGATATCGGCGCCGAGGCGACGCAGTTCCTGCACGTGCATGAAGCGGTTCTCGAACACCGTCTCCACGATCACGCCGGTTCCCTCCGCCACGGTGTTGAGGGCGGTGAACTGCGCCTGCATGTCGGTCGGGAAAGCCGGATAGGGCGCGGTGGTGAGGTTGACCGCCCGCGGCCTCCGGCCGTCCATGTCGAGGCGAATCCAGTCGTCGCCGACGTCGATCCGCGCGCCGGCGTCCTCCAGCTTGGCCAACACCGCGTCCAGGGTGGCGGCGCGCGCGCGCTTGGCGGTGACGCAACCGCCGGTCATCGCGCCGGCGACCAGGAAGGTGCCGGTCTCGATGCGGTCGGGCAGCACGTCATAGTGCGTGCCATGGAGGCGCTCGACGCCGTGCACCACGATGGTGTTGCCGCCCGCGCCTTCGATCTTCGCACCCATCGAGATGAGGCAGTTGGCGAGGTCCACCACCTCGGGCTCCTGCGCGGCGTTCTCGATCACCGTCGTGCCCTCGGCCAGGGTCGCGGCCATCATGATGTTCTCGGTCCCGGTCACCGTCACCAGGTCCATCCACACCCGCGCGCCTTTGAGCCGCCGCGCGCGCGCATTGATGTAGCCGTTGCCGACCGTGATCTCCGCGCCCAGCGCCTGCAGGCCCTTGATGTGCAGGTCGACCGGCCGGCTGCCGATCGCGCAACCGCCGGGCAGCGACACCGACGCTTCGCCGAAGCGTGCCACCAGCGGACCCAACACCAGGATCGAGGCGCGCATCGTCTTGACCAGTTCGTAGGGCGCCACGAAGTGGTTGGCCTGCCGCGGATCGACGTGGATCTTCATGCGTTCGTCGACCACCAGCTGCACGCCCATCTGGCCGAGCAGTTCCATGGTGGTGGTCACGTCGTGCAGGTGCGGCACGTTGCCGATGGTCACCGGCTCGTCGGCGAGCAGGGTGGAAGCCAGGATCGGCAGCACCGCGTTCTTGGCGCCGGAGATCCACACCTCACCGCGCAGCGGTTCGCCGCCCGAGATCACGATCTTGGCCATCGCTCAGCCCCCCTGCGCGGCGCGTTCGGCCGGGGTCAGGGTTTTCAGCGCCAGCGCATGGATCGCGCCGCCCATCAGGTCGCCGAGCGTGGCGTACACCATCCGGTGCCGTGCCAGCGGCAGCTTGCCGGCGAAGGCGTCGGTCACCACCGTGGCCTCGAAATGCACGCCGTCATCACCGCGCACATCGACGACAGCGCCCGGGAGTCCGTGTTCGATCAGGTTCTTGATGCGGTTGGCGTCCATGGGCAAGGTGTCCGGGAGTGGGCGCCGCATGGGCCGGCGCAGCGTTGGCCGGCCGGCGGCGCTAGAATGACCTGCGATTCTAGCCCAGGCCGCCCGCCGGAACACGGCGGGCGCATTGCGCAACCACCGCGCCCGCCAAACGCCACGCCCATGAACGCCCAGGTCCGCGCCGTCCCCGCCCTGCCCCGCCTCGACCCGGAGCGCCTGCTGCGCTCGGGCCGCGAGGTAATCCACATCGAAGCCCGCGCGATCGGCGGGCTCGCCACGCGCCTCGATGGCGCGTTTCTTCGCGCTTGCGAGCTGATGCTGGCCTGCGCCGGCAGGGTGGTGGTCACCGGGATGGGCAAGTCCGGCCACGTCGCCAACAAGATCGCCGCCACGCTCGCGTCGACCGGCACGCCGGCCTTCTTCGTTCACCCGGGCGAGGCCAGCCACGGCGATCTCGGCATGATCACGCCGAAGGACGTGGTGCTGGCACTGTCGAACTCCGGCGAGACCGACGAGCTTCTCACCATCCTGCCGCTGATCAAGCGCCAGGGCGTGCCGCTGGTCGGCCTGTCGGGCAACCCCAACTCCACCCTGGCACGGCTGTCGGATGCCCACCTCGACGCGAGCGTGCCGGCCGAGGCCTGCCCGCTGGGGCTCGCGCCCACCGCCAGCACCACCGCCGCGCTGGTGATGGGCGATGCGCTCGCCATCGCGCTGCTGGAGGCGCGGGGCTTCACCGCGGAGGACTTCGCGCGCTCGCATCCGGCGGGCGCCCTCGGCCGCCGCCTGCTGCTGCGCATCGCCGACGTGATGCACACCGGCGAACAGATCCCCCGTGTCGGCCCGGACGCGATGCTGTCGGACGCACTGGTCGAGATGACGCGCAAGGGCCTCGGCATGACCGCGGTAGTCGATCACTCGATGAAGCTGCTCGGCGTGTTCACCGACGGCGACCTGCGCCGGATGCTCGACGACGCGCAGATCGACCTGCGCACCACGCCGGTGGCGCGGGTGATGACGCCGGGCGCCAAGACCATCGCCTCCGACAAGCTGGCGGTCGAGGCCGCGCGCATGATGGAGGACCACAAGATCAACGCGCTGCTGGTGGTCGACGGCGAGCAGCGGGTGGTCGGGGCCTTGAATATCCACGACTTGCTGCGCGCAGGCGTGGTCTGAAGGCAGGGCCCCGGGGTACAGGGCCCTGCCGAAGGAGTGGACGCTCGCGGCTGGGCGTGGCGCTTCCGTGACCGCTGCCTGAAGCGCCAGTAGGCGACCGCATCGCGACACGGTGCCGCCCCTATACCCTTTGCCCTATGCGCCCCGCCCCGCGTACTGGACCCTGAGCCCTTAGCCCTGAGCCCTTGGGACGCACCCCCGAAAGCCCCTCGAGTCCCGCCGCATGCCCTACAACCACCTCGCCGACCTCCCCGCCCCGATCCGCGAGCGCGCCGCGAAGATCCGCCTCGCCGCCTTCGACGTCGACGGCGTGATGACCGATGGCCGGCTCGGATTCGACGCCGACGGGATCGAGAGCAAGCAGTTCCACGTGCTCGACGGCTTCGGCTTGAAGATGCTCCGCGACCACGGCGTCACCGTGGCGATCATCACCGCGCGTTCGTCGGGTGTGGTGGCCGCGCGCGCGGCGGAGTTGGGCATTGCCGAGGTGCACCAGGGGCAGAAGGACAAGCTGGGCTGCCTGCAGGCGATCGCCGGGCGGCTCGGGCTGTCGCTGGATCAGGTGTCCTACATGGGCGACGATCTGCCCGATCTCGGCTGTCTGCTGCGCGCAGGCCTGTCCTGCGCGCCACCCAACGCCCACCCCTGGGTGCGCGAACGCGTGCACTGGCGCACCCAACTCGCAGGCGGCCGCGGTGCGGTGCGCGAACTGTGCGACCTGATCGTGGCCGCGCAGGGTGGCGCCGCGGCGGTGCTCGCGCGCTGGACACCGGCATGACGTCGGCCACCGCCGGCGTGCGCCGCAGCCTGGAGTGGGCGGCGGCCCTGGCGGTGGTCGCCGCGACCACCGCGTGGCTCGTCTGGCTGCAAGGCCGCGGCGGCGACGCATTCGACTTCGTGGGGCCACCGCGGTCGGACTACGTTCTGTCCGACTTCTCGCTGCGCGCCATGGGCGACGACGGGCGGCTCGCCTTCACCGTCGAGTCGCCCCGCCTCGCGCGGCACCCGTTTCTCGGCACCTTCGAGATCGATCAGCCCCGCTTCGTGATCCTCGATGGCGCCGACGATGCCTGGGACGCCAGCGCGCGGCGCGCCTGGGTGCGCGCAGACGGCAAGGAACTGCGCCTGTCTGAATCGGTGGCCGCCGACCGCCGGCCGGATGCCGATTCGCCGCCGGTCTCGTTGCGCACCGAACGCCTCACCGCGCTGCTGGCGGAGGACCGCATGGCTTCCGACGCCCCGGTGACCCTCGCCCAGCCGGGGCTTATACTGCGCGGCGTCGGCCTCGATGCCGACCTCAAGCGAAAACGCTTCAGCTTGCTCGCCGACGTAAACGCCCGCTATGAGAAACCGCGCTGAAGTGCCCGTGCTCGCGATGGCTCTGCTCGTCGCCGCAGTACCCGCGGCCGCGCTCAAGAGTGACCGCGAGCAGCCGATGGAGATCGACGCCGACGGCATGGTGTCCAACGTCGACGCCGGCGACGCGGTGCTCAGCGGCAACGTGCGTATCGTGCAGGGCACCCTGCGGGTGCGCGCCGAACGCGCCGAGATCAGCCGCAACGACGCCGGCGAGGTCTCGCGCGCCGTGCTCACCGGCGCACCCGCGACGCTGGCCGAGGACCTCGATGACGGCGGCCGCCTCGACGCGCGCGCGGCCACGATCGATTACGACATGGGCGGCAAGCTCGTGGTGCTGACCGGTGACGCGGTGGTCGCACAGCCGCAGGGCGAATTGCGCGGCGAGCGCATCACCTACAACCTCGAAACCGGTCGCCTCGACGCCGGCGGGCCGGAGGGCGGCAACCGCGTATTCCTGCGCATGAACCCGCAGCCGAAGCAGCCCACCGCACCGGCGGCGGACAAGCCCGCCGACTGATGCTCTCCGCGCGCGGCCTCAGAAAGCGCTACCGCGCGCGAGAGGTCGTGCGCGAATTCTCGTTCGATCTCGCGCCGGGCGAGGTGGTCGGCCTGCTCGGGCCCAACGGCGCGGGCAAGACCACATGCTTTTACATGGTCGTCGGTCTCGTGGCCGCCGACGCCGGCCGCATCATGCTCGACGAAAACGAACTGACCGCGCTGCCGATGCACGCCCGCGCTCGACTGGGCGTCGGCTACCTGCCGCAGGAAGCGTCCGTCTTCCGCAGCCTGAGCGTGGCCGACAACGTGATGGCCATCCTCGAGCTGCGACCGGACCTCGATGCGGCCGCGCGCAAGCGCGAGTGCGATCGACTGCTCGACGAACTGCAGGTCACCCACCTCGCCGCCGCACAGGGCCAGTCCCTGTCCGGCGGCGAGCGGCGCCGCGTGGAGATCGCTCGCGCCCTGGCCGCGCGGCCGCGCTTCATGCTGCTCGACGAGCCATTCGCCGGCGTCGACCCGATCTCGGTGGCGGAGATCCAGCGCATCGTCGCGCACCTGAAGTCGCGCGGCATCGGCGTGCTGATCACCGACCACAACGTGCGCGAGACGCTCGGCATCGTCGACCGCGGCTACATCCTCAACGCCGGCGCGGTACTGGCGGAAGGCAGACCCGCCGATCTGCTGGCCAACGCCGACGTGCGCGCGGTGTACCTCGGGCAGTCATTCCGGATGTAGCACCCGCGACGCGCGCGGACTGCGCGCGGCCCTTGCGGCGCCCACCCCGGCCCGGCTATAGAGTCGGACATGGAACGTTTCTTGCTTCGGTGCCGCTTGCGGTCCTGGCGCAGGACCCACAGGCCGCGATGAAGCCATCCCTCCGACTCGGCGTCTCACAGTCGCTGACCCTGACGCCGCAGTTGCGCCAGGCGATCCGACTGCTGCAGTTGTCGGCGGCGGAACTGGAAACCGAGGTCCGCGAAGCGCTGGAGAGCAACCCGCTGCTCGAACGCGAGGGGGACGGCGACCCGCAGGGCGCTGCGGCGAGCCCCAGTGATGCTGTGCGGGATCAGGGCCCGCAGGTCACGGACAGCGATCTCTCCGCCGACCGGCGGGACGTCGGGGAGCCCGATGCGGACGCTGGCCCGGAGCGCGAAGCCTCCGCAGAAGACTGGCCCGAAGACGGTGCAGACGGCGGGTGGGAGCCGGCTGCCCGCGGTGGCGCGCCCGACGACGAGAACGCATGGGAGGAGCAGTCCGCCGCACCCGAAACCCTGCAGGACCACCTGCGCTGGCAATTGAACCTGACCCGGATGTCGGCGCGCGACCATGCAATCGGTGAGGCGATCATCGAACTGCTCGACGAGGACGGCTACCTGCGCGAGGATCACGACGCGGTGCGCGCCGCGCTCGGACCCGGCACCGCGGCGGGGGACGACGAGATCGAAGCGGTTCGTCGCCGGGTGCAGCGTCTCGACCCGGCGGGCGTGGCCAGCCGCTCGCTCGCGGAGTGCCTGTGCGTGCAGCTGCAGGAAATGGACCC
>DHLY01000100.1:31224-37358 GCA_002405525.1 Proteobacteria bacterium UBA4656 | reverse complement strand
GCGCGGCGCCCGCCGACCTCGACGCCGCGATCGCACTGCTGCGCGGGCTCGACCCCAAGCCCGGTGCTCGCCACAGCAGCGACGACACCGACTACGTGGTACCCGACGCCTACACCTGGCGGCACGAGGGCCGGTGGCGGGTTCGCCTGAACCCCGCCTGCCAGCCGTCGCTGGCGATCAACCGCTACTACGAGCGGATGGCGACGTCGGCGCGCAACGAGGCCGGCTCCTACTTGCGCGGGCGGCTGCAGGAGGCGCGCTGGCTGATCCGCTCGCTGAAGGCTCGCGGCGAAACCATGCTCAAGGTCGCTCAGTGCATCGTGCGCCGGCAGGGCGGCTTCCTCGACCACGGACCGCAGGCGATGCACCCGCTGACCCTGCGCGAGGTGGCCGAGGACATCGGCGTGCACGAGTCCACGGTGTCACGGGTGACGACCCGGAAGTACCTCCACACGCCGCGGGGCACCTTCGAATTCAAGCACTTCTTCAGCGTGGGGCTGACCACCGACGGGGGCGGCGAGGCGTCAGCGACCGCCATCCGGGCGATGATCCGCGAACTGGTCGACGGTGAAGTACCGGCGCAGCCGCTGTCCGACCAGGCAATCGCGGACCGGCTCAAGGCGCGCGGCATCGCGGTGGCGCGACGTACCGTGGCGAAGTATCGTGAAGGCATGAACATCCCTTCGTCCAACGACCGCTGCCGCCTCTCTTGAAGTCGCCATGGCAGACCGCAATTCAACCAGCAGAGCGTCCGCGCGCGGCATCGCGGCCGCACCGGTTCCAGGGACGTCCGCGGCGAAACGGACGTCGAGTCCCGCGCAGTCCGTTCACGGGCCGCGCCCCAGCAGGAGGTTCGACATGCAGATCCAGGTCAGCGGCCAACAACTCGAGGTCACTCCCGCCCTGCGCGATTACGCCACCGACAAGATCGGGCGGATCGCGCGCCATTTCGAAAAGACCATTGCCGCCAACGTCGTGCTCGGAGTGGAGAAACTCAAGCATCGGGCCGAGGCCACGGTCAAGGTCTCCCAGCGGACCATCCACGCCGTGGCCGATGGCGACGACATGTACGCCGCGATCGACCTGCTGTCGGACAAGCTGGACGGTCAGGTGCGTCGGCACAAGGAGAAGCTGAAGGACCACCACCGCAGGGAGACGCAGAAGGCCCGCAACGGCGGCTGAAGGGCCGAGGACGGCCGCCGTCCGACGCGGGACCGGGGGTGGTTCCGGCCGTCGCGGCATAGGTTGGCGGGTCGCCGGCAGCGGGGCCGCGACGGTTCCGGACTCGCCGGCGCTAATATGCGCCTGGACGGCTCTGTTCCGCAGGCGACGGGCGCGGGACCGCGCGCGTCGCATCCGTCGGGGCCGCCGTTCGCGGTCCCGGTTCCTTCCGGGGGGAAATCGACACCATGCACATCGCCGACCTGCTGACGCCCTCGCGCGTGGTGGCCGACGTCCGGGTCACCAGCAAGAAACGCCTGCTCGAGCAGCTGGCCACCCTGCTCGACGAGCGGCAGGGCGAGACGACTGAGCGCGCGATCTACGACTCGCTGGTCAAGCGCGAGCGGTTGGGTTCGACCGGACTCTCGCACGGGGTGGCGATCCCGCATGGGCGCAGCCCCGCGATCCAGCGCGCCGCCGGCGCGTTCGTCCGCCTCGCCGAAGCGGTGGACTTCGGCGCCGTCGACGGCCAGCCGGTGGACCTGGTGTTCGCGCTGGTGGTGCCTGAGCATTTCACCGACCAGCACCTGATGTTCCTCGCCGAACTGGCGGAAACCTTCTCCGACCCGGCGACGCTGTCCCGCCTGCGCGCGGCGCGCGATGCCGCGCAGCTCTACGAGCTGCTGTCCCGATCGCCGGAACGCACCGCCGCGGCATGAGCGCGGACCTACCGCGCGCGCGGCTCACCGCGCGCGAAATCCACGACGCGCTGTGCGCCCGCATGGGACTGCGCTGGGTGGCCGGCCTCGGGGGCGAGGCGCGCGCGCTCGAAACCGGCGAGTCGCGACAACGCCGCCCGTCGCTGGTCGGCTACCTCAACATCATCCACCCGAACGCGATCCAGATCGTCGGCAACGATGAACTACGCTACCTCGACGGGCTCGACCCGCGCCAGCGCGCCGACACGGTCGCCAAGATCTTCGCCTACCACCCCACGGCCGTGATCCTGACCCGCGACCAGGCGCTGCCGCAGGACCTCGGCTGCGCGGCCGAGGACAGCGGCACGCCGCTGTGGGTCAGCCCACGCCGCGGCCATGAGCTGCTGACCTACCTGCAGTACCACCTGGCGCGCGCACTCGCGCGCAGCATCACTCTGCACGGCACCTTCATGGAGGTGCACTCGATCGGGGTGCTGATCACCGGCGAGGCCGGGGCCGGAAAGAGCGAACTGGCGCTGGAGCTGCTCACCCGCGGCCACCGCCTGATCGCCGACGATGCGCCGGAGTTCACCCAGATCGCGCCCGACATGCTCGATGGGTCCTGCCCGCCGATGCTGCAGGATCTGCTCGAGGTGCGCGGGCTGGGCATCCTCAACGTGCGCGAGATGTTCGGCCACACCGCGGTCAAGCGGAACAAGTACCTGCGCCTGATCGTGCACCTCACCGAGGCCGGCCGCATCGGCGGCGACGACGGCATGGCGCGCCTCACGGGCATGACCGATACCCGCCACGTGCTCGACGTGGAGGTGCCGCAGATCACCATTCCGGTCGCCCCCGGCCGCAATCTCGCGGTGCTGGTGGAGGCCGCGGTGCGCAACCACCTGCTGCGCAGCAAGGGCATCGACCCGGCGCAGACCTTCATGGACCGGCAGGCGCACGAGATGCGGCGCCACGATCCGTCCTGAGCGCCACTGACGGTCCTGAGTTGCTTGTGGGAGCGCTGCGCGCAGCGCGACCGCGAGCGAGAACCACGCCTCGCCCATCGACGCCAAGCCCACCTTGCGCTATACCGGGCAAGGAAGCGCGCACCTGCCAGAACCCATGAACACCCAACGCTCCACCCCGCCTCCGCCCTCGCGCAGCGACGACGGGCCGCCGGCCACCAGGCTGGTCGTGGTCAGCGGGCTGTCCGGGTCCGGCAAGACGGTCGCCCTGCGCACGCTGGAAGACCTCGACCACTACTGCGTCGACAACCTGCCGGTGGCGCTGATCCCGGCGTTCGTCGATTCGGTCACCGGCAACCAGGCCGGGCGCTATCCGCGGCTGGCCGTCGGCGTGGACGTGCGAAGCCGGGTGGAGGACCTCGCGCTGCTGCCGGACATCCTGTCGCGCATCGCCGCCGCAGGCATCGCTTGCCGTCTGCTGTTCCTCGACACCCGCGACGAAGTGCTGTTCAAGCGTTTCTCCGACACCCGGCGGCGACATCCGCTGACCTCCGACAGCCTGCCGCTCGCCGACGCGATCGCGCTGGAACGCCGCCTGCTGCGCCCGATGGTGGCGATCGCCGATCGAGTCATCGATTCGTCCGACCTCAACGTGCACCAGCTGCGGCGGCTGATCGCCGGCGAGTTCGGCGCCGCGCGGGCCGGCCTGACCCTGATGTTCGAATCCTTCGCCTACAAGCGCGGGGTCCCGCCGGACGCCGACTTCGTTTTCGACGCACGCTGCCTGCCTAATCCGCACTGGGACCCGAAGCTGCGCCCGCTCTCCGGCCGCGACGCGCCGATCCGCGATTACTTCCGCTCCCTGCCGGACGTCGAGGGCTATCTGGCGGACGTCTGCGGCATGCTCGAGCGCTGGCTGCCGCGCTTCCAGGCCGAGCAGCGGTCCTACGTCACCACCTGCATCGGCTGCACCGGCGGCCGCCACCGTTCGGTCTACCTCGTCGAGCGCCTCGCGGAGCACTTCCGCAACGAGCACGGCAACGTGATCGCCTTCCATCGGGAACTCGAATGAGCGTCGGCATCCTGCTCCTCACCCATGCAGGGCTCGGCAGAGCGCTGGCCGCAGCCGCACGCGGCGTCGTCGGCGCCGTGCCGTTGCGGCTCGACATCGCCGAGTTCGCGAACGGCGACGATGCCAAGGACTACGCGCATCGCGCTGCGCGCGCCATGCGTGGCCTCGACGACGGCGAAGGCGTGCTGCTGCTGGTCGACCTGTACGGCTCCACGCCCAGCAACGTCGCCGCCGACATCGGCCGCCAGGGCACGCGCACGCGCCGCGTCGCGGGGCTGAACCTGCCCATGCTGCTGCGCGTGCTCAACTATCCGGAGCAGAAGCTCGACGACCTCGCCGCCACCGCGGCGGCCGGGGCCCGCGGCGGCGTAGTTGTCGACAGCGCATGATGCGCCCCATGGTCGAACGCCAGCTCGTCGTGGTCAACCGGCTCGGCCTGCACGCGCGGGCGTCGGCCAAACTCGTTCAGGCCCTGGCGCCCTTCGACGCACGGATCCGGCTCTCCCTGCGCGGCCGCGAGATCAACGCCAAGAGCATCATGGGATTGATGATGCTCGCGGCCACCCGCGGCAGCGTGCTTGCCCTGCGCGCCGAGGGCCCGGACGCGGAGGCCGCAGCGCAGACCGCCGAGCGGCTGTTCGCCGCGCGCTTCGGGGAGGACGACTGAGCATGCGCGTGCAACTGCAGGGCGGGGTCGGCGCACGCGGGATCGCGGTCGGCCGCGCGCGCGTGCTGTATCCGATGCGTTTCGAGGTCGATCCCGAGCCGCTGCAGCCTGACGAAGTCGAAGCCGAGGTCGCGCGATTCCTGCGCGCGCTGGATGCCGCGCGGGAGGAACTCGCCGCCCTGCGCCGACGCCTGCGCGGCAACCTGCACCGTGAAGTCGGCGACTTCATCGAAGCACACGCCCTGGTCCTCGAGGACCCGGAGTTCATCGACGGCGTCACCCGCCGCATCCGCGACCGGCTGCAGCGCGCCAGCGCCGCGCTGGACGCGCAGCGCGAGGCGCTGTCCGCCGCCTTCGACGCGATCGACGACCCTTACCTGCGCAGCCGCCGAGAGGACATCGAGCAGGTCGTGGCGCGGGTGTTCGCCGCCTTCCGGCGCGGGGGCGGTGCGGCGCCGCGGCCCAAGGCCGGCGCCGCAGGCACCGTTCTGGTCTGCGAATCGGTCTCCCCGGCCGACCTCGACGGATGGCATGAACAAGGGCTGGTCGCCATCGTCTGCACGCAGGGCAGCGTGTACTCGCACATCGCGATCCTTGCCCGCGGCCTCCGCCTGCCGTTGGTCGTCGGCTGCGGCGCCGCGCTGGACGTGGTGCGCGACGGCGACACCGTGCTGGTCGACGCCGACGCCGGGAAGGTGACGGTGGCGCCGGATGCGATCGATCTGCGCCGCCTGCGCGATCGCCACCGCGCGGCCGGCCGCGCCGAGCGCGCACGCGCCCAATTGAAATCGCAGGCCACCCGCACCCGCGACGGCGCGGCCATCGCCCTACACGCCAATGCCGAACAGCCCGACCAGATCGCACGGGCGCGCCGCGTCGGCGCCGACGGCATCGGCCTGTTCCGCACCGAGTTCCTGTACCTGCGGCCCGGCGAGGCGCCGGCGGAGGACGAGCAGTTCCGCGCCTACCGCGACGCGGTGATGGCGATGGCGGGCAAACCGGTGACGTTGCGCACGCTCGACCTCGGCGCGGACAAGCCGGGCGCCGGCGCGCTCGGCGTGGGCCCCGAGCCCAATCCCGCGCTCGGCCTGCGCGGCGTGCGCTGGTCGCTGGCGCGGCGCGGCCACTTCATGGTGCAGCTGCGCGCGATGCTGCGCGCCTCGGCCTACGGGCCGGTGCGCATTCTGTTGCCGATGGTCACCGCGGTGGAGGAGATCGTGCAGGTCAACGAACTGGTCGCCACGGCACGGCGCGCGCTGCAGCGCGAGGGACTCGCGGTCGCCGAGCAGGTGCCGCTGGGCGCGATGATCGAGGTCCCCGCCGCCGTGGTGGTGGCCAGCGAGATCGCGCACGCCTGCGACTTCCTCGCGCTGGGCAGCAACGACCTCGTGCAGTACACGCTGGCCGCCGACCGCAACAACGCCGCGGTCGCCGTCACCTACGACCCGCTGCATCCCGCGGTGCTGCGCCTGATCGCGCTCACCGTCGAAAGCGCGCGCCGCGCGAAGCGGCCGCTGACCCTGTGCGGCGAACTCGCCGGCAGCGCCGACCTGCTGCCGCTGCTGCTGGCG
>DHLY01000100.1:27107-31041 GCA_002405525.1 Proteobacteria bacterium UBA4656 | reverse complement strand
GGCGCTGCGCGCGCGCGGGCGGCGACTTCTCGAGGCCGCGTCGCGCGACGAGGTGCTGGAACGGCTGCGGGGACTCGGCGAGGGCTGAGCCGCCGCTCAGGGCACGACCGCGGCATCCACCAGCAGCCACGCCAACGTGCGGCGGTGGGCGCCGGCGCCGGCGCCGGCCGGCGTCCATGACCGCGCGGCATCGATGCGCAGCACGACGCGCTCGCCGGCGGCGACCGGCACGTCGTAGCGAAGCACCCCGTCCGGCTCCACCTGCGGCTCGGCCGGGAGGGAATTTGCCGACACCCGCGGCACGTCGGTGCCGTCGAGCGCCTCGGGCTGGCGCAGGCGCAGCACCAGGGTTCCTTCGCCGTCGGCGCGGATCGACAGTCCCGCGCGCTCACCCGCCCAGCCGTCGTCCCACAGCCCCACGCTGCGCTCCACCTGCGCGCCGCGCACGCGCAGCGTCGGCGCCGGTGCGCCGGCGCGGGCGAACGGCGCGTCGGCCGGCGCTGCGCCGAGGCAACAGCCGCGCCAGCCGGGCGCCACCACCCAGAACCCGTCGATGCGCCCGACCGCCGTGTCCGCCGGCAGGGCGTCGAGGTTCACCAGCGCGGGGTCGGCGACCACGTAGAGCGTGTGCGGCTCGAGCAGGCCCGCCTGCAGCGAGGCGAGCTGCCACTCGCGTTCGCGCCGCCAGGCCGGCCAGGCCGTGCGCGCGAACTGCCCGGTGTCGATCGCCCAGCCCGCGCGCACCGCGGTGGCCGCCAGCGCTTCCCAGCCGCGCGGCGCGTGCGCCATCGGCACCACGGACAGGCGCCGGTAGTGCGGCGTCGCCTCGGCCCAGAAGGGCGAGGCCGGCAGTTCGCGCGCGGCGCGCTGCTGCGCAATGCGCGCGAGGCTGTCGCGGAACGCGGCCAGCGGCAGCGCGAGGTCGGCCACCTGCACCGCGAGGCAGGCCAGCACCACCAGCGTCGCGCGCCGCGGCGCCAGCCAGCGGAAGGGCAGCACCACCGCGCAGACCACCAGCAGCCAGTCGGCCAGCCACAGGAAGCGCCCCGAGCCGCGGAAGGTGGACAGCCGCGCCAGCACCTCGTCCGGCAGCGGCAGCGTGGCCACGACCTGCCCGCCGAGCCCGATGCGGTGCGTGACCGCGAGCGCGGCGAGCAGCGTCGCGGCGAGGACCAGCGGCCAGTGCGTGCGCAGGCCCGCCGGCACGCGCCCGGCCCCGGCCGCGACGGCGAGGGCCAGCGCGGCCAGCACTCCGGCGCCGAGGTAGTGCAGGCCCTCGAGGCCGCGTTCGCCGCTCGGCGGCCAGTGCGGCGCGAAGCGCGCCCCGGCCAGCGACGAGAACCAGGCATCCAGGTCGGCACCGTACTGGCCGTACTGACGATCGCCCGCGCCGGGATCGCCGAACACGGCGAGCGCGATGAACAGCAGGTAGGCGTGGACCAGCGCGGCGACCACGAGGCAGGCGATGCGCGGCCAGGCGGCGACGCGCGGGCCCGGCTCGAGGTAGTGCGCGATCGACCACAGCACGATCCACTGCCCGGCCAGCGCGAAGTGGTCGCCGGCGCGCAGGGCCCGCGCCGGCACCAGCACGGCGAAGGCGGCCAGCAGCAGGCCGGCCAGCGGGCGCCCGGTGGCCAGCACCCCGCAGCGCCAGGCGAACGCGGCGGCGAGCGCATAGCAGGCGACGATCCACGGGCCCGCGTACTGCACGGGCTCGGGCAGCAGTGGCGAGAGCAGCTTGCCGGCCAGCGCCAGCAGCGGGATGGAGTCGGTGTAGACGATGCTGCTGCCCATCGTCTCGCCGAAGGACCACAGGCGCCCCGGCGGCCACTGCCACGCCTCGTGGCGGAAGAACCACCAACCGAACTGGTGCTGGGCCGCATCGCCCGCCATCAGCCAGCGCCACTCGCGCGGATCGCGCATCGACGCCGGCAGCAGCCAGGCGGCGAAGGCCACGCCGCTGGCGACGGCGACGAGCACCGAGGGATGCCACGCGGGCTTCGTCGCTGGGGTCGTGTCCATGTCCTCGGCGCGGCGTCGCGGCAAGCGTGGAATGTTAACCGCTGGCCGCCCCGCGCGTGGCATCATGCCGTCGCAGGATGCAAAAGACGCCATGAACGAACCGATCCATTCCGCGGTCCGCCGCGACGCCGACGCGCTGGCCGCGCGCTTCGCCAGCGCCCGCCCCTTCCGCCACGTGGTGATCGACGGCCTCCTCGAGCCCGCGTTCGCCGACGCCCTGCTGCGGGAGTTCCCCGCCTTCGACCCGAAGTTCGCGCGCAACGAGGCGGGCGAGGTGGGCAACAAGGCCGTGGTCGAGAAGATCCGCGGCATCGGCCCGGCCTATGCGGCGCTCGACGACCTCGTGAAGTCGCGCGGCTTCCTCGACCTCGTCGGCCGCATCACCGGCATCGACGACCTGCAGTACGACCCCTGGTACTTCGGCGGCGGCACGCATGAGAACCGCGAGGGCCAGGACCTCGATCCGCACATCGACTTCAACCGCCACCCGGTCGACCGCAGCCACCGGCGGCTGAACCTGATCGTGTACCTGAACCCCGAGTGGGACGACGCCTGGGGCGGCTCGCTGGAGATCCACCGCGACCCGCGCGCGCCGGACAACGAGGTGAAGCTGGTCACGCCGCTGTTCAACCGCTGCGTGATCTTCGAGACCAACGAG
The DNA here is from genome assembly GCA_002405525.1 of Proteobacteria bacterium UBA4656. Lineage (GTDB taxonomy): Bacteria > Pseudomonadota > Gammaproteobacteria > Xanthomonadales > Ahniellaceae > UBA4656. The sequence goes on along the minus strand of DHLY01000100.1, from coordinate 28,361 downwards.
ATCTCCTGGCACGGCTTCTCGCGCATCACCCTGCCACCCGACCGCCGCCACCTCAGCCGCCGCTCGATCGCGCTGTACTTCTACACCCGCGAGCGCCCGGCGCAGGAACTGGCCGACACCCACTCGACGGTCTACGTCGACCGCCCGCTGCCGCCGCAGATCGCGCCGGGGCACGTGCTGACCGCCGACGACGTCGAGGCCCTGCGCGTGCTGGTGGCGCGCCGCGACCAGCACAACCAGCGCCTGTACCGCGACATCGCGCGGGTCACCGGTGAACTCGAGCAGGCCCGCGCCGCGCTCGCCCGCGGCCGGCTCGGCCGGCTGGAGCACCTCGCGCGGCGCGCGCTGGCACGCCTGCGGCGACACTGAGGCCCGGCGCCATGCAAGGAATGCTGCGCCGAATCGCCCGTTCGTTGCGTCGACCACCGGCCGCGGGACTCCCTGCCCCGGCGCCGGAAACCGACGACTACGCGCGCCGCGCGCGGAAGGAGGTCGAGCGCTTCGCCGCCGAAGTCGACGTGCACGCGCTGCCGGAGATCTTCCACTACTGGTCCAACCGCTACCTGCGGCCGGTGCTGGAGTCCTTCGGCTTCTCCCACCCGGACGACTTCTACGCCCGCCAGATCGAGGCGGTCGCCGCGCGCACCGGCCGGCGGCTGCGGATCACCAGCATCGGCGCCGGCAACGGCGACACCGAGATCCGGGTGGCGAAGCTGCTGCGCGAGCGCGGCGTCACGGATTTCCGCATCGAGTGCCTCGACCTCAATCCCGCCATGCTCGCGCGCGGCGCGGAGCTGGCCGCCGCCGAGGGCATGGCCGCGCACGTCGGCTTCGTGCAGGGCGACTTCAACCGCTGGCGGCCCGAGGGCCGCCACGACGTCGTGATGGCCAACCAGAGCCTGCACCACGTGGTCGAGCTCGAATCGCTGTTCGACGCCATCCACGCCACGCTGGCCGACGACGGCGCCTTCATCACCTCCGACATGATCGGCCGCAACGGCCACCAGCGCTGGCCGGAGGCGCTGGCCATCGTGCAGGAATTCTGGGCCGAGCTGCCCCGCGAGCGGCGCTGGAACCTGCAGCTGCGCCGCCACGAGGAGGCGTTCCTCAACTGGGACTGCTCGGCGGAAGGCTTCGAGGGCATCCGCGCGCAGGACATCCTGCCGCTGCTGGTCGAACGCTTCGGCTTCGAGCTGTTCGTGGCCTGGGGCAACGTGGTCGATCCGTTCATCGACCGCAGCTTCGGCCACCACT
>DHLY01000100.1:0-26900 GCA_002405525.1 Proteobacteria bacterium UBA4656 | reverse complement strand
GCCCACCCACATGCTGGCGGTGCTGCGGCGCGACCGGGTCGTCGAGCCGCGCACCTGGCGCCACCTGACGCCGGGGTTCTGCGTGCGCGACCCGCGTCTGTCGTGAAGGCGGCGGCGCGCGACGCTGCCGCGGTCGCCGCGAGCGTCGCGGCCTGCGCCACGGCGGCCTGGGCCTTCGGCCCGGATGCCAACTGGGACCTGCGCAACTACCACCTGTATGCCGCCTGGGCCTGGCTGGCGGACCGCGCCGCGCTCGACCTCGCCGCCGCGCAGGCGCAGACCTGGTTCAACCCGCTGCTCTGGGTCCCGCATTTCCTCGCCTTCCAGCACCTTGACGGCGCGCCGCTGGCGGCGCTGGTCGGCGCGCTGCAGGGCCTGTGCGCGGCGCCGCTGCTCGCGATCGCCGCGCGCCTCGCGCCGCAGGCGTCGTTCGGCGCGCGCGCGATCGCCGTGGCGGGCGGCATGACCGCAGCCACGGTGGTCGGCCAGCTCGGGGCCAGCTACGGCGACGTGCTGCTCGCACTCGGCGTGCTGGTGGCGCTGGCGATCCTGCTGCGCGAATGCAGTGGCGCCGCCGCGCGTCCCGGCTGGCTGATTGCCGCCGGCGTGCTGCTCGGCGCGGTCCCGGCGCTCAAGCTCTCCCACGCGCCGGTCGCGCTCGGCCTGTGCCTCGCGCTGCCGCTGCTCGCCGCCGGGGGCGCGGCGCGCTGGCGCGTGGTGGGCTGGGTGGGCGCCGGCGCGCTCGGCGCCTTCGCACTGCTGGCCGGCCCGTGGGCGTGGACCCTGTGGCGCGACTGGGGCAATCCCGTGTTCCCGCAGTTCGGCGCGCTGTTCGGCGGCAACTGGCTGGCGCCGGACGCGGCGCGCGACCTGCGCTTCGTGCCGGCCGGGGCCGGCGAGGCGCTGGCGCGCCCGCTGGCGCCGCTGCTGGACTGGCGCGCGACGTCCGACTACCGCATCCGCGATGCGCGCCTTCCGCTGCTGTTCGTCGCGCTGGCCGTGCTGGCCGTCCGCCACCACGCGCTCGCCGCGGCGCCGCGGCGCGCGCTGGCCTTCCTCGCCGCCGGCTTCCTGCTCGCCTACGCCCTGTGGCTGCCCCTGTTCGGCTACCACCGTTACCTGGTCGCCTTCGAACTGCTGGCGCCGCTGGTCCTGCTGGCGGCCGCGACCGAGGCCCGGGGGCGGCGGATCGTGCTGGCGGCGATCGCGCTGGCCATCGTGTCGACCAACCCGCCCAACCACGAGCGCGCCGCGCGCGACTGGCCCGCCGGCCGCCCGCTGGCCGTTGCGGCGCCGATCGCGCCCGACACGCTGCTGGTGCTGGCGGGCGTGGCGCCGACCGCGCACGTCCTGCCCTTCCTGCCGCCGTTCGCCGGCGCGGTGCGGGTATCCAGCAACGTGCACGGGATGCCGGGACAGGCGGGCGCAGGGCTCGATGCGCGCGCGGCGGCGCGGATCGCCGCGCACGACGGTCCGCTGCTGCTGCTCGCCGATCCGCGCGAGGCCACGTCCCTCGACGCGACGCTCGACCGCCTCGGGCTCGCGCGCGCCGACCCCGACGGCATCGTGATCGACAGCGCGCTGGTCCCGCCGATGGAGCCGGCGCCGCGGCTGTGGCCGCTGCGCCGGCTGGCATCCGGCGATCCCGTGCCGCGACAATAGCGGCCCGATCCACGGCGCCCTGCGCGCGACCCCACGGATGACCCCGCCCGCCACGAGCGCACCAGCGACCCCGCGCACCGTCGTCCTCGGCTGGCTGGCCGCGGGCGTGCTGCCGCTGCTCGCGATCGGATTGCCGGTGGCCTTCGCGGACGGCACCTTCCTCGCCTTCCGCGAAAGCGTCGACCAGACCTGGGGCTGGATGCAGAAGCTCGCGCAGGCCTGGCAGGCGGGCTACCTGCCGCTGTGGGACGCCAGCACGCAGGCCGGGCACAGCTTCGCCGGCGAGATCCAGCCCGGCGTTTTCTACCCGCTGCACTGGCTGTGGCTGGCGCTGTTCGAGCGCGACGGCGCGCTGGCGCTGGGCGCGATCGAGGCGCTGGTGGTGCTGCACTTCGCGATTGCCTCGCTCGGCATTTACGGCCTGCTGCGCCACTGGCGGCTGTCGCCGGCGGCGGCGCTCGGCGGCGCGCTGTGCTTCGCGCTCACCGGCCCGGTGGCGATGCGCGCGATCGCACAGGCCAACATCTTTCACGCCATCGCCTGGCTGCCGTGGACGCTGTGGGCGGCGGCGCGCTTCCTCGACCGCGGGCGCGCGCGCGACGGCCTCGCCACCGGGGCGCTGCTCGGCCTGCAGGTGGTCGCGGGGCACGTCCAGCCCGCCCTCCATGCCGCCCTCCTCGTCGCCGCGATGGCGCTGGTCGGCGGACGCGCGCGCCACGGCGCCTGGCCGCCGGCCTGGCGCGCCGCGCTGCGCCTCGGCGTGCTCGCCCTGCCGGGCGTGCTGCTGCTGGCCGGCCCGCAGCTGCTGCTGACCGCGGAGTATGCGCAGCACGCCTACCGCTGGATGGGCGGCGAACTGCCGGTGGGGCCGGACGGTCGGATGAAGTACTCGGACTTCGCGTTCGACTTCATCGCCGGACCGCGAGAGTTCCTCGGGCTGCTCGACCCGTGGCGCTTCGACGTGCCGGACATGAACCGGCTGTGGATCGGGACCCTGCCGCTGCTGCTCGCGAGCTGGTTCCTCGCCGACCGCGCGCGGCGCGCCTCGGTCGTCGCATGGCGCGACCACCAGCCGTGGCTGCTGGCGATCGCGGTGTTCGCCGTGCTGGCGATGCTGGGCCACCATGCCTTCGTGGCGGCGCTGCTGCGCCCGATCCCGGGCGGCACGATGATCCGCCAGCTCGCGCGCCACGCCCTGCTGCTGCACTTCGTGCTGGTCGTCGCCTTCGCCTGCGCGCTGCAGGCGCTGGCCGACGGGCACCGGCTGCCGCGGCCGCCCCGCTGGCTGTGGATCGTCGGCGGCCTGCAGCTGGTCTGGCTGCTGTTCGCCGACGAGGCGCTGCTCTCGCGACCGGCGGCCTGGCACCTCGCCGCCGCCCTGGCCGCGCTGGCGGTCGCGGCGGTTTGGCCCGCGCGACGGGCGCTGGCGCTGTCGGCCTGCCTCGGCGCGCTCGCCTTCCACGTGGTCGACGGCACCGGCGCGTCGGTGCCGCAGCGCCGCGGCGACCAGCCGCCGCGCCCGCTGGCCGAGACCGCGCCCAGCCCGGTGTTCGAGCCGGTCGCCGCCGGCTACGGGCGCTACCGCGTGCTGGTCGCCGACGACGCCGGGCTGCCGCGCAACATCGCGCTCGCGCGGCGCATGCAGTCGCGCGACGGCTACGGCGCCAGCATGCACGTCGACAGCTACGACTTCTTCGCGCAGGACTGGTCGCGCGACGGCCGCATCGCCGACCTGCTCAACGTCCGCTGGGTGATCGGGCGCGACGGGCTGCCGCTGCGCGAGGTCGCGCGCGACGATGCGCGCGGGCTGGTGCTCTACGAGCGCGAGCGCTGGATGCCGCGCGTGTTCCTGCGCCACCAGCTGGACGGCGAGGGACCGGCCATCGAATCCGCGCTCGGGCTGGAGGTCGTGGAGTACACCGACCACGTGCAGCGCTTCCGCTTCAGGGCCCCGCGTGCGGACGACGCCATCGTGGCCGAGATGGACTATCCCGGCTGGTGCGCGCAGGTGAACGGCGCGCCCGCGCCGATCCGCCCCGCGGCGCTGCCCGGCCTCGAGCCCTGGCACCGCGCGGTCGCGGTGCCCGCCGGCGAGGTCCTGCTGGAGTTCCGCTACCGGCCGTTCCGCGCGCGCGTGGCCGGCTGCGGGTAGCCGGGCCCGCGCACGTCGGGGATAATCATAGCCCCTCCGGCGCGCCGCGCGGCGCGCCCCCGACCGGACCCCCGCGATGGCCGAGACCACCCGCTACGACCAGGCGGCGCGGCAGTTGAAGCTGCTCTCGCAGGCGCTCGAGTCCGGGCGCCTCGGGCCCGTGCGGCGACTGGTCAACACGCTCACCCCGGCCGAGATCGGCGACCTGCTGGAGTCGCTGCCGCTGGAGCAGCGCCTCATCGTCTGGGGCCTGGTCGATGCCGAGGACGACGGCGAGGTGCTGGTGCACGTCGGCGACGAGGTGCGCGAGAGCCTGATCCGCGACATGGATCCGGAGGAACTGGTCGCCGCCGCCGACACGCTGGACATCGACGACCTCGCGGACCTGGTCGAGGACCTGCCGGGCCACCTGGTCGACGAGGTCCTGAAGTCGATGGACCGCGAGAACCGCGAGCGCCTCGAGCAGGTGCTGTCCTACGACGAGGACACGGCCGGACGCCTGATGAACCCGGACCTGGTCACGGTGCGCGCCGACGTGACCGTCGACGTGGTGCTGCGCTACCTGCGCATGCGCGGCGAGCTGCCGACCAACACCAACCACGTCTACGTGGTCAGCCGCCGCCACCAGTACCTCGGACGCGTGCCGCTGGCGACCCTCGTCACCGCCGACCCCGACGCACCGATCAACCGGGTGATGGACACCGAGGTGGCGCCGATCCGCGCCGAGACGACGTCCGAGGATGTGGCCAAGCACTTCGCCGACCATGACCTGATCAGCGCCCCGGTGGTGGACGAGAACAACGTCCTGCTGGGACGGATCACGGTCGACGACGTGGTCGACGTGATCCGCGAGGAGGCCGAGGAAACGGTCAAGAGCCTGGCCGGCCTGTCCGCCGACGAGGAACTGTTCACGCCCGCCGCGCGCGCCATGCGCCGACGCGCGATCTGGCTCGGCGTCAACCTGCTCACCGCCTTCGTCGCCGCGTCCGTGATCGGCCAGTTCGAGGCCGCGCTGGAGGAAATCGTGGCGCTGGCCGTGCTGATGCCGATCGTGGCCAGCATGGGCGGCAACGCCGGCCTGCAGGCGATGACGCTCACCGTGCGCGGCCTCGCGCTGGGGCAGCTCGCCGGCGGCAACATCCGCGTGCTGCTGTCGAAGGAACTGCGGGTCGGCCTGATGAATGGCGCGCTGTGGGCGGTGGTGGTCGCCAGTGCCGCCTTACTGTGGTTCGGCAATCCGCTGATCTCGGCCGCGATCGGCGGCGCGATGGTGATCAACCTGTTCCTCGCCGCGCTCGCGGGCGTGCTGGTGCCTGTGACCCTGCAGCGGATGAAGATCGACCCCGCGATCGCCGGCAGCATCGTCGTCACCACCGTGACCGACGTGATGGGGTTCTTCTCGTTCCTCGGGCTCGGGACTTTGTTGCTGCTTCGTTGATTCCGGCCGCGCGTTGGGGCGTATCGCGATGATCGGGCTTGAGGGTACAGGGCCCAGGGTATAGGGCCGGGCGCTGTCGCTTTCTTCCCTTGGGCCCAGGGCCCAGGGCTCAGGGCCCAATGAGAGCCGCCTCCTCGCGAGCTTTCCCTATACCCTGGGCCCTGTACCCTGTCGCCGAAGCCACGCACTCCGAACTACAGCGCAAGATGTTTGTCGCTGGGCCCTGAGCCCTAGGCCCTATACCCTGACGCAAAAGCCACACGCCTCGGCCCGCCGCACGAAGTCATTCCTCGGGGCCCTGAGCCCTGGGCCCTGAGCCCTAAAACCGCAAAATCGCGCCCCCGACACTCAACTCAGCCGCCGCGCGAGCACGGGCACCCGCCCGGCGAACCCACTGGCATGCAGGGCGAACTCGCGCTTGAGCGGGCCGATGCGCTGAACCAGACCCATTCCGGCGCGGCGCAGCAGGGGCAGCGGGCCGAAGTCGCTGCGGAACAGGCCGTCGAGCAGGCCGAAGGCGTGGGCGGCGCGCGCTACCTCACCGCGGCGCCAGCGTTCGTAGCGCGCGAGCACCGCCGGCGCGCCAAGGTCCTCGCGCGCGGCGGCCGCGGCGGCGAGCACCTCGGAAAGTGCCGCGGCATCGAGCAGGCCGAGGTTCAGGCCCTGGCCGGCGAGCGGGTGCACGGTGTGGGCCGCATCGCCCACCAGCGCCAGCCGCGACGCTGCGTAGTGCCGCGCCAACTGCATGCGCAGCGGGAAGGCGGCGCGCGGCGAGGTCGCCTGCACACGGCCGAGGCGCGCGCCCGAAGCGTCGGTAATCGCGTCGACGAAGGCCGCGTCGTCGAGCGCCAGCATCGACGTGGCGCGGGCATCCCTGAGCGACCAGACCACGCTGACCCGGCCGTCGACCAGCGGCAGCAGGGCCAGCGGGCCGGCCGGCGTGAATCGCTGCCAGGCCGTGGCCTCGTGCGGACGCTCGGTGCGCACGTGGGCCACCACGGCGCGCTCGCCGTAGGGCATGATGTCGAGGCCCAGGCGCGCTGCCTCGCGCAGCGGCGATTGCGCGCCGTCGGCGGCGACCACCAGCCGCGCACGCCAGCGCGAGCCGTCGTCGAGTTCCACCCGCGAATCGCTACTGCCCGGCTCACAACGCACGACCCGCGCGGGACAAACGCGACGCACGCCCGCCCCGGCGTCCAGCGCGGCCCACAGGCCGGCGCGCAGCGCGCGTTCCTCGACGATGTGGCCGAGCTGCGGCGCACCGACCAGCGCGGCATCGAACGACAGTTCATCCGCCGCGCCCTGCTCCCAGACCCGCATCCGGCGGTAGGGCGAGACGCGGAGCGCGGCGACCCGGTCCCAGGCGCCGAGACGGGTCAGGAGAGCGGCCGACGCCGGCGAGACCGCGAATACGCGCAGGTCCACATCGGCGATGTCGAAGGCCGCCGGTGCGCGCCCGTCGACCAGCACCACGTCGAAGCGCTCGCGCGCAAGCGCCAGAGCCAGTGCGGCGCCGACCGCACCGCCGCCGGCGACCAGCACGTCGACCGGCCGCTCGCTCACTGCGCGGTGCCCGCCGCGCGCCAGCCCATCAGGGCCCAGGCCAGGTCGCGCTTGAGCGGCGGCGCGCGGTCCAGCGCCGCCAGCGCCGCACCGCGCAGCAGGCGCAGCGGCAGCGCGGTCGGCAGGAAGGCGCGCGCCAGCCCATCGGAGATCCGGATCGTCGCCGACCGGTCGGCCTCGCGGGCCGCCGCATGTGCGGCCAGTCGCGCCGCGTTGCCGGGATCGGCGCCGCCCGCCGCGGCCTCGGCCAGCAGCGCGGCCAGCGCCTCGACATCGCGCAAACCCAGGTTGAAGCCCTGCGCGCCAATCGGGTGGATGGTCTGCGCGGCATTGCCGACCAGCACCACGCGCTCACCGACCACTCGCAACGCGCGCGTGAGCCGCAATGGCCAGGTCTGACGACGACCCACGCGCAGGAAGGTGCCCGCACGGCGGCCGAAGCGCACCTGCGCAGCGGCGATGAAAGCGTCGTCGTCCAGCGCCAGCGCTGTCTCGGCATCCACGGCCGGCACGGTCCACACCAGGCCGAGCCGGTCGTCGCTCAGCGGCAGCAGGGCGAACGGCCCGCTGTCGGTGAAGCGCTCGAAGGCGCGGCCCGGCGGCGCGCCGCGCGTGGCGATGGTGCACACGATCGCGGTCTGGCCATAGTCGCGGGTCTCGGCGCCGATGCCGGCGAAGCCGCGCACAGCGGACGCAGTACCGTCGGCGCCGACCACCAGCCGCACACGCAGCGCGCGCGAACCCGACGGCGTGTCCAGAGTCGCCGTGACACCCGACTCGTCGAAGGCCAGCGCGGACAGCCGCGCGGGCGCGGTCCGCTCCACCGTGCGGCAGCCGGCCAGACGCGCGGCCAGCGCGACGCCGATCGCGCGCGCGGGCACGGTGTGGCCGAGCGAGTCCACGCCACAGTCCGCCGCCGATATCCGCACCGCGCCGAAGTCGCCGCGGCTGCTGGCATGAACCTCGACGATCGGCCGCGCCTCGGCTGCCGCATGCGGCCACACCCCCCAGCGGTCCAGCGCCAGCACCGAGCGATGCGCGAGGGCGAAGTTGCGCTCGTCCCAGCGCGCCGCGTCGCCGGCGCGCGGCGGGTCGCACTCCACCTGGACGGCGCGCAGCGGCAGGCCCTCGAGCGCCGCGCAGAGGCTCTGACCCACCAGGCCGCCGCCGACCACCAGCACATCGGCATCACAAGTCATCCAGCGATGATACGCGCCTCGCGCGCTCGGCGGCTGCACCGTGCCGCGCCGCGCATCCGCTAGACTGCGGTTTCTCCCCCGTCGACCGCCGCCATGCCCGCCGCCCGCGAACTCATCTCCCGCCGCGCCCTCGTCCTGACCGGCCTCGTGTTGGCCTGCGCGCTCTCGCGCCTGCTGCCGCATCCGATGAACTTCTCCCCGATCGAGGCGGTGGCGCTGTTCGCCGGCGCGACCTTCGGCTCGCGCGCGCTGGCGATCGCAGTCCCGCTGGCGGCCATGCTGGTGTCCGACCTGTTCCTGGGCTTCCACGGGGGCATGTGGGTGGTCTACGGCTGCATCGCGCTGATCGCGCTGGCCGGCTCGCGCCTGGGTCGCCGCGTGACCGCGCTGCGGGTGGCCGGCTACGGCCTCGGCGCGGCCACGTTCTTTTTCGTGGCGACCAATTTCCACGTCTGGGTCGGCGGCGATGGGGCGATGTACCCGCGCACCTGGGAGGGCCTGGTCGCCTGCTACGTGGCCGCGATCCCCTTCTTCCACAACCAGTTGGCGGGCGTGGCCTTCTACTCGACAATGCTGTTCGGCGGCTGGTCGCTGCTGCGCCAGCGCCTGCCGGCGCCCGCCGCGCGCTGACGCCGGCTCCGACCATGGGCAACCGGCTCAGCCGCATCTACACCCGCACCGGCGACGACGGCACGACCGGGCTCGGCGACGGCACACGGGTCGCCAAGGACGCCGCGCGGGTCGCTGCCTACGGCACTGTGGACGAACTCAACAGCGCGCTCGGGGTGCTGCTGGCGCAGTCGCTGCCCGACGACGCGCGGACCGTGTTGACCGAGGTGCAGCACGAGCTGTTCGACCTCGGCGGAGAGCTGTGCATCCCCGGCAGCGCCCTGGTCCACGAGGACGACGTCACCCGCCTCGAACGGCGCCTGGATGCGTGGAACGAGAACCTGCCGCCGCTGAAGGACTTCATCCTTCCCGGCGGCGGCATGTCGGCGGCGTCCTGCCACCTCGCGCGCACCATCGCCCGCCGCGCCGAGCGCGAGGTGGTGACTCTGTCCCACCAGCACGCCGTGCGCCCGGAAGCAATCCGCTACCTCAACCGCCTGTCCGACCTGCTGTTCGTGCTGGCGCGCGTGCTCGCGCGCGCCGACGGGCACGGCGAGGTGCTGTGGCGCAAGGACGGCCGGCGCCGCGGCTGAACGCGCACCGCCCGCCATGATCTTCACCCATCCGGCCTGCCTCGACCACGACCCCGGGCCCGGCCATCCGGAGTGCCGGGAACGCCTGGAGGCGGTGCTCGAGGCGCTGAACGACCCGCGCTTCGCCGCCATTCCCCGTCGCGAGGCCCCGCGCGCCGGACGCGCACAGCTCGCCGCGGCGCACGCCGAGGCGCTGATCGCGGCGCTCGAAGCCAACGCGCCGCGCACCGGCCGCATCCGCATCGACGCCGACACCGCGATGTCGCCTGCCTCGCTGGAAGCAGCCCTGCGCGCCGCTGGCGCGGTGTGCGCGGCGGTCGACGCGGTGGTGGCGGGCCCGATGCGCCGCGCATTCTGCGCCGTGCGCCCGCCGGGCCACCATGCCACCCGCGCCACGGCGATGGGCTTCTGCCTGTTCAACTCGGTGGCGGTGGGCGCACGCCACGCCCAGCGCGCCTACGGCTTCTCGCGTATCGCGGTAGTCGACTTCGACGTGCACCACGGCAACGGCACGCAGGACGTGTTCTGGGACGATCCGGCGGTCCTCTACGCGTCCAGCCACCAGTCGCCCCTGTATCCCGGCACCGGCCGGCCCGAGGAGCGCGGCGGCGCGGGCAAGGTCGTCAATGCGGTCCTGCCGCCGGGCAGCGGATCGGTGGCGTTCCGCGAAGCCTGGCGCGAGGTCGTGCTGCCGGCCCTGCATGCCTTCGCGCCCGAACTGGTGCTGGTCTCGGCCGGATTCGACGCCCACCGCCTCGATCCGCTGGCCAACCTCGACCTCGGTGCGGCGGACTACGTCTGGGTGACGCAGCAACTGGTCGACCTCGCCGATCGCCATGCGCGCGGCCGGCTGGTGTCGGCGCTGGAGGGCGGCTACAGCCTCACCGCGCTGCGCGAGAGCACCCGCGCCCACTGCGCGGCGCTGTTCGGCGCCTGAGGCGATACAGCGGGGACTCGGCTTCGCGTCCTCGGACGTCGACAGGTCATCGGCCGCGCGGATTGCTGCCCGCGGGCGGTTGCCGCACACTGCGCGCCTGCCTGCGCAGGATTCCGCCTTGACCCGTCACCCGCGACATTCCCTGCCCCGCGCCTTCGGCGCCGCCGGCCTCGCGCTCGCGACCGCCGCGCATGCCGACGACGCCCCGGGCCGGCCCGACTTCGGTCTGTGCCGCAGCGAGGCCGCCATCGATGGATACTTGGCCGGCCTGCCGATCGACGGCGACCGCGCAACCGCGCCGACCGAGATCACCGCACGCGAACTCACCGCCCTGCGCGCCGGCGAGTACGAACTGACCGGCGACGCCGAGGCACGGCGCGCCGACCAGCGGCTGGCCGCCGGCCGGCTGCACTACGCCAGCCGGACGCAGACCGCACAGGCCGAAGGCGACGTGCGTTACCAGGACCGCGGACTGCTGGTCGCCGCCGCACGCGCCGACGCCGACCTCGGCCGCGACGCCACGACGCTGCAGGCCGCCCGCTACCAGTTGCTCGGCACACGCTCTGACGGAACGCCGTCGCGCGGCAACGGAAGCGCGGCGAAAGCCCGCATCGAGGGCGGCGACGGGAAGCAGGTCACATACTTGGAGGACGTGACCTTCTCGACCTGCGACCCGGACAACCGCGACTGGGAGATCACAGCCCGCGAGATGACCCTAGACCAGGCAACGGGCGGAGGCGCGGCGCGCGGCATGCGCCTGCGCTTCAAGGACACCACCCTCCTGGCCCTGCCCTACGCCTCGTTCCCGATCGACGATCGACGGCGCAGTGGATTCCTGCTGCCGTCGACCCGCGGCGGCAGCAATGGCGGCTTCGATCTCGCGCTGCCCTATTACCTCAACCTCGCGCCCGACTACGACGCCACGCTCACGCCCCGGGTGGTGTCCGACCGCGGCTTCATGGCTGGCGGCGAATTCCGCTGGCTCGGCGAGCGCCAGCGCGGCGTGGCCAGCGCCACCTGGATGCCCGACGACCGCGAGGCCGACCGCAGCCGCTTCTCCTACAGCCTGCGCCACAGCGCCTCGCTGAATCCGAACTTCTTCGTCGTCTCCGACCTCAACCGCGTCTCCGACCCGCGCTACTTCGAGGACTTCGGCGACGGTCTCACCGCCGCCGCCACCAGCCTGCTGCCGTCCAGCGCCTACCTCCACGGGCGGGCAGCGTGGTGGAACCTGTCCTTCGGTGGCGACGACATCGAAGTCACCGACCCGCGCATCGGCGCGGCCGCGGAACCCTATCGACGCCTGCCGCGCTTCACGCTCGACGTCGACTACCCGCTGGGCGAATACCTGCGCGTCGGCGTGCGCGGCGAGGCGGTGTCGTTCGACAAGGACGACTACCTCGACGACACCGGCGCGCGGGTGGACGTGGTCACCGGCCGGCGCTACGACGTCACGCCGTACGTCGCGTTCCCCTTCGAGCGCGCCTTCGGCTACCTGCGCCCGGAGTTCGCCTTCCGGGAGACGCGCTACGCGCTCGACGGCGCGCGCGAGGACTCGCCCTCGCGCGGCACCCCGGTGACGAGCGTGGACGCGGGCCTGTTCTTCGATCGGCCTGCGCGACTGTTCGGCACCGACCTGCGACAGACCTTGGAGCCGCGCCTTTTCTATCTGCGCGTGCCCTACCGCGACCAGGACGACCTGCCGCTGTTCGACACTCAGGAACTGACCTTCTCCTTCGCCCAGCTGTTCCGGCTCAACCGTTTCACCGGCCCCGATCGCCAGGTGGACGCCAACCAGGCCACGCTGGCCCTGACCACGCGCCTGCTCGACGACGCCGCCGGCAACGAATGGCTGCGCCTGAGCTTCGGTCAGTTACGGTATTTCGACGACCAGCGCGTGCAGTTGCCCGGCATCGCGCCGACTGACTTCGACGGCTCCGACTACGCGGCGGAACTCGACTTCGGTCCCTCCGATCGCTGGCGCTTCATCTGGTCGCAGCTGTACGACCCTGACCGCGATCGCACCGACCTGTCCGCATTTCGGGTGCAGCACCGCTTCGGCGAGCGCGGGGTGGCCAACCTGGCCTACCGCTTCCGCCGCGACCTGCTGGAGCAGGTGGATGCGTCCACTGCCTTCCCGCTGTCGGAGCGCACGCGCCTGGTCGCGCGCTGGAACTGGTCGCTGCGCGACAGGCGCACGCTGGAAGCGCTGGCCGGCCTCGAGTTCGGCGACTGCTGCTACGCCTTCCGCATCCTCGGTCGGCATTATGTGCGCAACGTGGAAGGCGACACGGCGAACGCGATCTTCCTCGAGCTGGAGCTCAAAGGCCTGGGCTCGCTCGGGCGGCGGTCGGAGGATTTCCTGCGACGGGCGATTCTCGGTTATCGGTAGGCGATGGGGCGGGGGTTTCCGGGGCGGCGGAGAAGCGAGGGTATAAGGCTCACGGTATAGGGCCCAGTGAACCGCCGCTACGAAGCACGCTTTCTCTATATCCTGGGCCCTGATCCCGCTCGCACGAGCCACGCGCCACGCGCCCCCGCGCGAGCCGTTACCCCTCTGGGCCCTGGGCCCTCCCCCGCCGAAGCGACACCCGCCCACCTACCAAACAAGCCCGAGACCCGCCCCATCCGAGCCGTGCCGCCGCAGGGATCGCCACCCCCCACCCGCCCATGGGATCATCCCCCCCCTGCGGCGCCCGGCCACGCCTCGTTAAGGCCCACCGCGCTAAGGTTGCCTGTCCCCGAACCCGGAAAGCGTCCATGATCCGTGCCTTCGCCGTCCTTGCCGCCCTGCTGCTGGCCTTCGTCGCCGCCTCGCCGGCCAGTGCCCAGATGCTGTCCGGTGAATCGCTGGACGAGGTGATCGCGGTGGTCGACGAGGACGTGATCCTGCGCTCCGACCTCGACCGCGCGGTGGGCAACATCCTCGCCCAATACGCCGGCCGCGCCGCCCAGTTGCCGCCACGCCCGGTACTGGAGCGCCAGGTGCTCGAGCGCCTGATCTTCATCCGGCTGCAGGTGCAGCGCGCCGAGTCCACCGGCATCCGGGTCGGCGACACCGAACTCGACCAGGCGGTTCTGCGGCTCGCGCAGGAAAACAACGCCACCGTCGACCAGTTGCGCGCCTCGCTCCAGCGCGATGGTTTCTCGTACGAGGAGTTCCGCAAGACGATGCGCGAAGAGATGCAGGTCCAGCGCCTGCGCCAGCGCTTCGTACAGTCGCGCGTGCAGGTCACCGAGACCGAGGTCGACATCCTGCTCGCCTCGGGCGGGCTGAAGCGCGGCGAGGTTCGACTCTCGCACATCCTCGTCGGGGTGCCCGACGGCGCATCCGCCGAGCAGATCCGCGCCGCGCGCGAGAAAGCCGAGCGCGTGCGCCGCGAGATTGACGACGGACTCGACTTCGAGTCCGCTGCGATCCGATATTCGGACGGCCAGCAGGCGCTGGAGGGCGGCGACCTCGGCTGGCGGCGCTACGACGAGGTGCCGAACGTATTCGTCGACCTGGTCGCGGGGCTGCGCCCCGGCGAAGTCACGCAGCCGATGCGCGGGCCCTCGGGGTTCCACATCCTGAAGATGGCTGAAACCCGCGAGGCCAGCGCCGAGATCGTGCGCGAATACAACGCGCGCCACATCCTGGTCCGCACCAGCGAGCTGGTGTCCGCCGACGACGCCCTCGGCTCGGTTCGCAACCTGCGCCAGCGCGTCGAGGCGGGCGAGGACTTCGCCGGTCTGGCACGGGAGTTCAGCGAGGACACGACCTCGGCCAACCTCGGCGGCGACATGGGCTGGTTCGAACTCGGTGCTTACGGCACGCGCGTGGGCCAGGTGCTGCAGTCGCTGTCCGACGGCCAACTGTCCGAACCGTTCCAGACCGAGGCCGGCTGGCACGTCATGCAGCGCCTCGGAAGCCGCGATACCGACCGCACCGAGGAGCGCGTGCGCGAACAGGCGCGCGAGACGATCCGCAACCGCAAGGCGGAAGAGGAATACGAAAACTTCCTGCGCCAGCTGCGCGGCGAGGCCTTCGTCGAGAACCGCCTGGGCGCGCCGCAGGACGCCCCGGCGGCCGGCTGAACCCGGTCGCCGCGCCGCGCTCGCCCAGCCAGCGCCATGGTGCCGCGCATCGCCGTCACCGCCGGCGAGCCGGCGGGCGTCGGGCCCGACCTGGTCGCCGCGCTCGCGGGCGACGCCTGGGACGCGCAGATCGTCGCCGTCGGCAGTGCGGCGCTGCTGCTGGACAGGGCGCGCGCCTGCGGCGTCGCCCTGCAATGCGTGCCGTTCGACCCCCGCGCCGCGCCGCGCCCGCATCAGCCGGGGCTGCTGCCGGTGCTGGACGAGCCGCTGGCCACCGCCTGCCACCCCGGCCGGCCTGATCCGCGCAACGCGCGCGCGGTGCTGGCGATGCTCGGTGCAGCCGCCGACGGCGCCGCTGGCGGCACCTTTGACGCGGTCGCCACCGCGCCGGTGCACAAGGGCGTGATCAACGATGCCGGAGTCCCCTTCAGCGGCCACACCGAGTTCTTCGCCGCGCGCGCCGGCGTGGACGTGCTGATGCTGCTGGCCGCACCTGGATTGCGCGTGGCGCTGGCCACCACCCACCTGCCGCTGCGCGCCGTCGCCGACGCCGTCACCGCAGCGCTGGTTTCGCGGTGCCTGCGCCTGCTGGACGCCGGCCTGCGCCGCGACTTCGGCATCGTCGCGCCGCGCATCGGCGTGCTCGGCCTCAATCCGCACGCCGGCGAGGGCGGACACCTCGGCCGCGAGGAACTGGATGCGATCGCCCCGGCGATCGCCGCCCTGCGCGCCGAAGGACTCGACCTGCAAGGTCCGCTGCCGGCCGACACCGCGTTCGTGCCGCAGCGGATCGGCACCTGCGATGCCTGGCTCGCCATGTTCCACGACCAGGGCCTGCCGGTCCTCAAGGCGCGCGGCTTCGGCGAGGCGGTGAACGTCACGCTCGGACTGCCATGGGTCCGCACCTCGGTCGACCACGGCACGGCGCTGGACCTCGCCGGCACGGGTCGCGCCGATGCATCGAGCCTGCGCGCGGCAGTACGCCTCGCGGTCGAACTCGGCGCCCGGCGCCGATCGGCAGGCGCGGCATGAACCGCGCACGCGGCGACAGGCCCGAGTTGATCCGCGCGCGCCGCCCCGGTGGCGGGTGGGCGCTGTTGGCCGGGGTTGCCTGTGGCCTGCTGCTGATCCTGCTGCTCGACCGCGACGGACTGCCATGGCTGCAACGGCAACTGCAAGAGCGCCCCCTGCCCGAGGCCCTTTCGCTGCTGCGCTGGATCTTCTTCTCGCTGGCCGCGCTGTTCGCCATGCTGGGCGTGATCGTCGGCCGCCAGGCGTGGCGCACCCTCGCCAGCGGCCAGTGGCCGCCGCCGGGCTCCTGGGTGCTGGTCGACACCGAGGTCATCCACGGCCTTGCCGCTCGCCTGCGCGCCGCCGCGCTGGGATCGGCGGCCGCGCTGCTGTTCGCCGGCGCGGTCGGCCTGTCGCTGTTCCCGCACGCCATCGAGCGCGCGGTCTCGCAGCCGGCGGGCGGCGGGGCACCGCGATGAGCCGGGACGCGCCGCACGCGCCGCGCAAGCGATTCGGCCAGCATTTCCTGCACGAGCGCGGCGTCATCGACCGCATCCTGCTCGCCCTCGACCTCAAGCCCGGCGAGCGGATCGTCGAGATCGGTCCCGGGGAGGGCGCGTTGACCCTGCCGCTGCTCGCGCGCACCGGCGCCCTCACCGCGATCGAGATCGACCGCGACCTCATTCCGCGACTGCGCGCAGCCGCCGCGGGCGTCGGCCGGCTCACCATCGTCGAGGCCGATGCGCTGACCGTCGATCTGACCGCGCTGGCCGACGGCGGCGGGCTGCGGCTGGTCGGCAACCTGCCGTACAACATCTCCACCCCGCTGCTGTTCCACGTGCTCGACCATGCCGTCGCGGTGCGCGACATGCACTTCATGCTGCAGAAGGAAGTGGTCGACCGCATGGCCGCTGGCCCCGGCAGCAAGGTCTACGGCCGTCTTGGCGTGATGCTGCAGGCACGCTGCCGCGTCGAGCCGCTGTTCAAGGTGTCACCGGGAGCGTTCCGTCCGCCACCGAAGGTCGATTCCGCGGTGGTGCGCCTGGTGCCGCTGCCGCCGGCCGCGGTGCGGGTCGGCGATCCTGCGGCGTTCGACCGGGTGGTGCGCGCCGGCTTCGCGCAGCGCCGCAAGACGCTGCGCAACGCGCTGCAGCCGGTGCTGGCCGCCGACGCCGTCGCGGCGGCGGGCATCGACCCTGGCGCGCGCGCCGAGGACATTGACGTGGCCGGCTGGATCGCTCTCGGCCGGGCCGCGGAAGTCCGCTGAGCGAGGCGCGCGCCCGCCCCGGCGTCTTGATCGCGGCACCGGCGTTGCCCAGAATCGCGGGCATGGGCAAGAATGACTACGACATCGAGGTCACCGTCGCCACGCGCTTCCTCGACGATCAGTCGGCGCCGCGTGAGAACCGCTTCGTGTTCGCCTACACGGTGGACATCCGCAACCGCGGCCTGGTACCCGCCAAGCTGCTGTCCCGCCATTGGGTGATCACCGACGCCAACGGCAAGGTACAGGAGGTGCGCGGCGAGGGCGTGGTCGGCGAGCAGCCGCGCGTGGTCCCGGGCGAGGCCTTCCAATACACCAGTGGCGCGGTGCTGGAGACCGCGTTCGGCACCATGCGCGGCGCCTACCTGATGCTGGCCGACGACGGCACCCGCTTCGACGCGCCGATCCCGGAGTTCGTGCTTACCGTTCCGCGGACGCTGCACTGACGATGCACCGACCGCATCGGCGCGCCGGCCGCCCGCCCGCATGAGCGTCTGGGCCATCGGCGACGTGCAGGGCTGCTACGAGCCTCTCGCCCGGCTGCTGGAGCGCTTGGCGTTCGACCCGGCCCGCGACCGCCTGTGGTTCACCGGCGACCTCGTCAATCGCGGCGGCCAGTCGCTGGAGGTTCTGCGTCTGGTCCGTTCGCTGGATGCATCCAGCGTCACCGTGCTCGGCAACCACGACCTCTCGCTGCTGGCGATCGCCGAACGCGAGGAGAGAGACCAGAAGAGGGTCAATCCCGACCTGCAGCGCGTGCTGTTCGCCGAGGACCGCGATGCTCTGCTCGAGTGGCTGCGCAACCGACCGCTGATGCACGTCGACGAGGGCCTCGGCTTCGCGATGGTGCATGCCGGCCTGGCACCGAAATGGACCATCAGGATCGCCGCGCGGCGCGCGCGCGAGGTGGAGAAAGAGCTGCGCGGCAAAGGCCGCCGCCGCCTGCTGCGCCAGATGTACGGCAACAAGCCGGGCGCCTGGACGCCCAGCCTGGAGGGCATGGACCGGCTGCGCGCGATCATCAACGTGATGACGCGGCTGCGCTACTGCGACGTCAAGGGCAGGATCGCCTTCGACGAGAAGGGGCCGCCCGGATCGCAGACCCCGGGCTACTACCCGTGGTTCGAGGTGCCGGGGCACGCCGCGCGCGAGCTGCCGCTGGTGTTCGGTCACTGGAGCGCGCTGGGCCTGTTCCGCGGCCTCGGCACCTGGGGCATCGACACCGGCTGCGTGTGGGGCGGTCCGCTGACCGCGCTCGAGATCAGCCCCGAGCCCCGGGTGGTGCAGGTACCGGGGCTGGCGCATGCCAGCATGGGACACCGCGACTGAGAAGCGTGGGCGAGCAGTCCTTCAGCGCGGCATGAGGTCGACGAAGTCGAACGCGAAGGCATGGCGCGGGTCGGCGGCGTGGCGTTCTCGGGCGACCTCCCGCCAGCACGACGGATCGAGCGCCGGAAACCACGCATCGGCGCCCTCGACCTCAGTGTCGACCTCCGTCAGGTGCAGGCGCGCGACGCCCGGAAGGGCCAGCGCGTAGAGGTCCCCTCCGCCGATCACCATGAGTTCCGGCGCAGCGGCGCGCGCGACGGCTTCTTGCAGTGAAGCAACCGCAACCTGGCCTTCGAACGGCGCACGGCCGGAGCGGGTCAGAATCAGGTTGGCGCGGCCCGGCAGCGCTCGCCCGATCGACTCCGCGGTGCGGCGGCCCATCAGCACCGGCTTGCCGAGCGTGAGCGCCTTGAAGCGCCTGAGGTCGTCCGGCAGACGCCAGGGCAAGGCGTTGCCGCGGCCGATGGCGCGACGGCGGTCGTGGGCGGCGATGAGGACGAGCGCCGTCATCGCATCACTTCAGTGCATGCGGCGCGACGCGCGCGAGCTGCCGGTCGTGCCAGCGCCCGAGCAACAGCAGGGCCGCGGCCGCGCCGACCAGCGCCAGCAGCATGTCCTTCTGCGCGTCCCACTCGTCGCCCTGGGTGCCGAGGAAGGCCTCGGCGCCCTGCCCGGCGGCTTCCGCCGCGGTCCATTCGATGAGTTCATAGAACGCGCTGAACGACAGGCACACGCACAGCACCAGGTAGAACAGCCAGCCGCCGCGGCGCAGCGGCGTGGACCGAAGCAGCACCTCGCGGGCCAGGATCGCCGGCACGAAGCCCTGCGCGAAGTGGCCGATACGGTCGTAGTGGTTGCGCGCGAAACCGAACCAGTCCCGCATCCAGTCGCCCAGCGGCACCTCGGCGTAGGTGTAGCGACCGCCCACGACGAGGATCACGCAGTGGGCCGCGATCAGGACGTAGAGCAGCGGCGTCAGCGGATGGCGGCGGAACGTGGCGAGCAGGATCGGCACGCCGATCAGCACCGGCGCGACCTCCGCCCACCAGGTCGCAAGATCCTTCGGCGCGATGCCGGACCAGGCCAGCACCGCGGCGACGCCGACCAGCAACGCCAGCGGCAGCCGCGCGTCGGCGCGCATCAGACCGCGACCGGCGCCTTGATCGCCGGGTGCGACTGGTAGCCGATGATCTCGATGTCCTCGTAGCGGAAGTCGAAGATCGAGCGCACCGCGGGATTGAGCTTCAGCGCCGGCAACGGGAACGGCTGGCGCGCGAGCTGCTCGCGCACCTGATCCATATGATTGGCGTAGATGTGCACGTCGCCGAAGGTGTGGACGAATTCTCCGGGCGCGAGGTCGCAGACCTGGGCGATCATGTGCGTGAGCAGGGCGTATGAGGCGATATTGAACGGTACGCCGAGAAACACGTCAGCCGAACGCTGGTAGAGCTGGCACGACAATCGCCCCTTCGCCACGTAGAACTGGAACAGCGCGTGGCAGGGCATCAGCGCCATCTTGTGCAGTTCGGCGACGTTCCACGCGCTCACGATCAGACGCCGCGAGTCCGGATTGCGCCGGATCTCCCCGACCAGCCAGCCGATCTGGTCCACCGTGCGCCCGTCCGCACCCGTCCAGGAGCGCCACTGCTTGCCGTACACCGGTCCGAGTTCGCCGCGATCGTCCGCCCACTCGTCCCAGATCGTGACCTTGTTCTCGCGCAGGTAGGCGACGTTGGTCTCGCCCTTCAGGAACCACAGCAGCTCGTGCACGATCGAGCGCAGGTGCACCTTCTTGGTGGTCACCAGCGGGAACCCCTCCGCAAGGTCGAAGCGCAGCTGGTGGCCGAACACGCTGCGCGTGCCCGTGCCCGTGCGGTCCGCCTTGTCGGTGCCGTGGTCGAGGATGTGCTGGAGGAGGGTGTGGTACTGCTGCATTGGGGGGCGCTGGCTGTTCGGGCTATCTGGATGGTCGGTTCTTTTCTTGAGGGCCCAGGGCACAGGGCCCAGGGGCCATCATGCACTGGGGCCGAAGGGCCGGGCTTGCGCTCCGGGCCGATCAACAGGGTATAGGGAACAGGGTATGGCGAAGCGGCTCAACGCTTCTCCGGGCCCTGGGCCCTGGGCCCCGGGCCCTTTGCCCGCCCACCGCGCCTCACCCCCACAGCCACCAACACGACACCAACCAGCACCAGTGGCACGCTCAACACCTGCCCCATCGTCAGCCACCCGAACGCCAGGTAGCCGAGGTGCGCGTCGGGCACGCGCACGAATTCGAGCAGGAAGCGACCGATGCCGTACAGGATGGCGAACCAGCCGGAGACGACGTAGCGTGCGCGCGGCTTCGACGACAGCCACCACAGCACGGCGAACATCAGCACGCCTTCCCACAGCGCCTGGTAGAGCTGCGAGGGATGGCGCAGGAACGGCGCCAGTTGGCCGGCGTCGAACGCGGCGCGCAGCGCGTCGGGCGACATCGACGCGAAGGGCTGGGTGAGCGAGGACGGGAACACCACGCCCCAGTCCGCGCCGGTCGGCTTGCCATACAACTCGCCGCCGATGAAGTTGCCGAGGCGGCCGAAGCCCAGGCCCGGCGGCACCAGCGGGGCGAGGAAATCGACCACGTCCCAGAACGCGATACGGTGGCGCCGCGCCCACCACCAGCCGGCCACCAGCACGCCGACCAGGCCGCCGTGGAAACTCATCCCGCCTTCCCACACGCGCAGCAGCGCGAGCGGGTCCTTCGTCCACTGGTCGGCGCCGTAGACCAGCATGTAGCCCAGCCGCCCGCCGACGATCACGCCCAGCATGCCGTAGAACATCAGGTCGCCGAAGGCCTCGACGCCCCACGGCACGCGGCCGGCCGCGACGCGGCGCATGCCCAGCCACCAGGCGGCGGCGAACGCCAGCAGGTACATGATCCCGTACCAGTGGATGGCCAGCGGGCCCAATTGCAGGGCGATGGGGTCGATCTGGTGCAGGTAGCTCATGCGCGGGCCCGGGTCGAGGCGCCGATTGTCGCCGATCGGACGGGTCCCGTGCGCCGCGTCACGCCCCCGCTTGCCGCGCGGCGCGAAACGCGGGAGCATTCTGCGGCCCATCCAAGGAACGGTCGCCGCATGGACATCATCCGCACCGCCGCCCTCGCGGCCCTGCTGGCCGCTGGCCCGGCAGTCGCCCAGTCGGTATCGATCTCCGGTTCGGTCCGCGACACCCAGTCGGCTGGCGTGGCCGACGCGGTGGTGTCGGTGCTGCGCATCGACAGTCCGCTGGGAGGCGGCAGCGTGGTGGCCACCACCACGACCGACGCGCAAGGGTCCTATGCGCTGACAGTCAGCGGCGGCTGTGGCCTGCAGTGCCGGGTCAGCGTGGCGGCGGCCGGGCGGGTGGTGGCGCCGAACTGGCGGATCGTCGGCGCGAGCAGCAGCGGACAGGACTTCATCGCCGCGCTGCCGGCCACGATCAACGTGCGCGTGGAAACGTTCGAAGGCGCGACGCCGGTGCCCGGCCTGCGCCCGTTCATCGCCTTCCGCGATCTGACGCCGGCGCCGCAGGTGGTGGACCTCGGCAATGGCGCGTGGCGCTTCGAGCAGGTGTTCCCTGGCCCCTTGCACCTGTGCGCGCAGAGCGACGACGACGCCTACGTCGGCACCTGCCAGGGCGACCAGGTGATGCCGTTCACCAGCCGCCTCGAAGGCCTGCCGGAGATGTTGCCGGCGGAGGGCACGACGCAGGCGGTGGTGCTCCGCCTGCGCATCGGAGCGACCCTGACCGGCATCCTCACCGACGCGTACCGGGCGGCGCCGATCGCCTCGGCGCCGCTGCAGATGGCCCTGTTCGATTTCCCGGGCACGGCGACCCGCACGTTGCAGACGCACACCGACGCACAGGGTCGCTATCGCATCGCCGGCCTGCCGCAGGGTGGCTACCGGTTGCAGGTCTCGGTGCGCACGCCGTACTACACGCCGATGCGCTACCCCGGCCTCGAGTGCGTCCGGCTCGAGGACTGCCTGCCGAACTCGGGCAGCTACGTATCGGTCAGCGGCACCGCGGTGGTCGACAACCTCGGCTTCGAACTCACGCCCGGTGCGGTGCTGACCGGGCGCGTCTCCGATGCCACAACCGGCGCACCGCTGCCGGGCATCGAGGTCCGTGCGTACCAGCCCCGAGCCTTTCTCGGCGCCTCGCGCGTCGCCAGTGCGACCACCGGCGCTGACGGACGCTACGCCGTGGCCAACATCCCGCTCGATTTCGCCACGCAGCTGGGCACGGCCAACACCGCCGGCTACATCGATGTCGGCTGGCCGGCCGCACCGTGCGATGCGCCGGAATGCACCGGCGGCACGGCGATAGCGGTCCAGTCCGGCGTCGCCAGCGCGGCATACGACTTCACCCTCGCGAGTGGGCGCGCGATCGGCGGCACGCTGGACATGGCCGGTGCGGCACCGGGTGCGCTGCAGGGTACGGTGACCATCTTCCGCCAGGATGGTACGCAGTTGAGCGCGCTGTGGAGCGGCCCGGTCGCCACCGGGCAGTCGTTCGTCACCCGCGGCTTTCCCGCCGGCACCTACTTCGCGCTCGCGCGGCTGGGCAACGCCTGCCAGGTCCACGCGTTGCAGGCCTGCACGCTGGTACTCACGCCCAACCCCACCACTGCGACGCCGATCGTGCTGCCGGCGGCGCTCGGCATCTTTCCGGGCGTCGACTTCAACTTTCCTTCCGATGCGCTGTTCGGCAACAGCTTCGAGCCGTAGCGCCGCTCACGCGCCCGGCAACACCCGCGCGATGAAGCCCTTGAGGTAGTCAGACTCCGGGATCGCCGGGTTGACCGGATGGTCCGGCGCCTGCTGCAGCTGGCTGACCACCTGCAGCGTGCGGTCGAGGTGCCGCGCGCCCTGGTTCACGGTCTCGAGGAAGGCCGTGCGCGGCATGTGGTAGGAGCACGAGCAGGCCACCAGGATGCCGTCCTTCGACAGCACCTGCATCGCTGCCTCGTTGATCCGCCGGTAGGCCAGCCGCGCCTCCGTGAAGTCCTTCTTGCGCTTGGCGAAGGCGGGCGGGTCGACGATCACCACGTCGAAGCGCTCGCGCGCGTGGCGCGCCTCCTTGAGGAAATCGAAGGCGTCCGCCTGCACCGCGCGCACGCGCTCGGCGAGCCCGTTGCGCGCGGCGTTGGCGCCGATCGCCGCCACCGCGGTGGCGGAGGCGTCCACGCAGGTCGCATCGCGCGCGCCGAACGCCGCCGCGCGCAGGCCCCAGGCGCCGGCGTAGGCGAAGAGGTCGAGTACGCGCGCGCCCTGCGCGAAGGGCGCGAGCTGGTCGCGGTTGGCGCGCTGATCGTAGAACCATCCGGTCTTCTGCCCGCCGACCGGATCGATGGCGAAAGACAGCCCGCCTTCCTCGACCACCACCTCCGCCGGCAGCTGGCCGAACGCGACCTCGGTATACTCGGGAAGGTCCTCCATCGCACGCACCGAGCCCGCGTTCTTCCACAGCAGGCAGGCGGGCTTGAGGACCTTGGCAACCGCTTCGGCGACCTCCGCCTTGAGCGCCTCCATGCCCGCGGTGGCGACTTGGCCCACGACCACGTCGCCGAAGCGATCGAGCACCAGGCCCGGCAGGCCGTCTGATTCGCCGTAAACGAGACGGTAGCAGGGGCGCTCGTGCAGGCGCTCGCGCAGCGACAGCGCGACGTTGAGGCGATGCACGATCAGCGAGCGGTCCAGCGGATGGCTCAGGCCGCGCGCCACCAGGCGCGCGCAGATCAGCGCGTTGGGGTTCACGTAGGCGACGCCGAGCGCCTTGCCGGCGTGGTCGAGCACCACCGCGGGGTCGCCTGGCCGGAAGCCGGTCAATGGCGTGCGCCGGACGTCGACTTCGTTGCTGAACACCCAGGCGTGTCCGGCGCGCAGGCGCGCGTCCTCGCCCTTCTTCAGGCACAGCGCGGCATACTCGACACCGGATCGGTCTTCGCGGGGCTCATTCATGCCGACACGCTACCCTGACCGACGACCAACCGCTACCCGTGCGCGCGACGCGACTCAGCCGCTGAACCGCTGCCAAGCCACCAGTCCGTAGCAGAACGGCACGTTGAGCAGCATCAGGAACACCGCGGCCGAGCCGAGATCCTTGGCGCGGCCGGCGAGTTCGCTGAACTCGGGACTGGCCTTGTCGACCACCGCCTCGACCGCGGAGTTGAGCAGCTCCACCGACAGCACCAGCAGCAGGGAGCCGATCAGGATCGCGCGCTCAACCGCGGTCGTGCCCAGCCACCACCCGAGCGGGGCCAGCACCACGAACAGGTAGACCTCGAGCCGGAACGAGCTTTCGTGGCGAAAGCCGTGCCCCAGCCCGCGCAACGACCACAACGTCGCCTTCCACATGCCTCGCGGCCCGCGCGGCAGCAGGCTGTTCTTTCCATCAGCCATCGGGTCTGGATCGCCTCGGAGGGAACTCGCAGCGCACGCTGACCGGCGCGGCGCGCGCAAGGGTAGTGGCAAGCCCCTGCCCGGACAACGGCTTGCGGCGTGCCGGGCGCATGACTTCACACCCCCGCAACCGCCTGCCCGGATGCTGCACAATGCGCGCGCACCGGAACTCCGGACCGCGCGATACCCGCGTCGACCGACGCCACCAGGAGGATACACGCGATGTTCGATCCCCAACGTCTGCTCGGTGAACTGCTCGGCGGCGCCATGTCGGGCTCGCTCGGCGGCAAGAAGGGCAAGAAGCGCAAGGGCTCGTCGATGCTCGGCGGCATGAGCACCGGCACCAAGGCGCAACTTGGCATCGGCCTGCTCGGGGTGGCGATAGCCGCCTACGACCACTACAAGAACCAGCCGCGCCCGGGCGCACCGCAGCAGGCCGGCGGCTTCCCGCCGGGACCGGGCGCGTCGATCCCGCAGCCGCCGCAGCAGGTGCCGCCGCCCCCGCCGGGCGTGCCGCCGATGGCGCCGCCCGCGGCCCCGCGAGCCGCGGTCCCCGCCGACCCGCGTGCGCGCGACATGGCGCTGCTGGTGCAGGCGATGGTCGCCGCGGCCGCCGCCGACGGTCACATCGACGACCTCGAGCGCGCGCAGATCCTGCAGCGCGCGGGCGACGCCGGCCTCGATCCCGACACCCAGGCCTTCCTGCGCGCCGAACTCGACGCGCCGAAGTCGCTGGCCGCGATCGTCGGCGCCGCACGGCCGGAGATCGCCGCCGATCTTTACGCCGCATCGTGCGCCGCGATCAGCCTCGACAGCGAGGCCGAGCGCGTCTACCTCGACACGCTGGCCACGCGGCTCAACGTCGCGCCCGATGTGCGCGCGGCGATCCACCAGCAGCTCGGCATGAGCTGATCGCGCCCCATTCCTTCCGGAGACACGACATGCACCAGTGGTATCTCAGCTACAACGGACAGCAGACCGGCCCGCTCGACACCGCGGCTGCGACGGCGCAGGCGCGCGCCAACCCCGCCGGCCACTGCTGGCGCGCGGGCTTCGCCGAGTGGATTCCGATCTCGGCCTGCGCCGAACTCACCGCCGCAGCCCCCGGCGCACTGGTGCCGGCCGCGCCGCCGCCGACCGGCCTGCGCAGGTCCGACGAGATCGACTACAGGATCTACGGCGAGGACATGCAGTTCGTCGAGATCGAGCTCGACCCGGGCGAGAGCGTGGTCTCGGAAGCCGGCTCGATGATGTACAAGGACGCCTCGGTGCAGATGGAGACCGTGTTCGGCGACGGCTCGCACTCGGGACAGGGTGGCTCCTTCGTCGACAAGCTGCTGTCGGCCGGCAAGCGCGTGGTCACCGGCGAGAGCCTGTTCACCACCATGTTCTCCAACGCCGGTGGCGGCAAGGCCCGTGCGGCTTTTGCCGCGCCCTACCCCGGCACGATCATCCCGCTCACCCTGACCAACTACCGCGGGCGGATCATCTGCCAGAAGGACTCCTTCCTGTGCGCCGCGCGCGGCGCGTCGATCGGGATCTACTTCCAGAAGAAGGTGCTCACCGCGCTGTTCGGCGGCGAAGGCTTCATCATGCAGAAGATCGAGGGCGACGGGACGGTGTTCATGCACGCCGGCGGCACCGTGATCGAGCGCGAACTCGCCGCCGGCGAGGTGCTGCATGTCGATACCGGCTGCGTGGTCGCCTTCACCGATACGGTCGGCTTCGACATCCGCAGCGTCGGCGGCGTGAAGTCGATGCTGTTCGGCGGTGAGGGCGTGTTCTTCGCCGAACTGAAGGGCCCCGGACACGTCTGGGTGCAGTCGCTGCCGTTCTCGCGGCTGGCCGGCCGGATGATGATGGCCGCGTTCCAAAAGGGCGGCAGCAAGGATGAAGGTTCGGTGCTCGGCGGGCTGGGCGGGATCCTGTCCGGCGACCGCGGGTTCTGAGGCGGCGGACTGCAGTCCGGATCCGGCGCGGCGCGCCGGGTCCCTGCCCGGCGATCGCCCGCCGGCTCAATAGCGCAGCACGCTTCTCACCGGCAGGTTGACGCCGAGCCGCGCGCGGCCGCCGAGCGCTTCCAGTTCGACCAGCACTACCGCCCCTGCCGGCTGCAGGTCCGCGGCCAGCACCAGGCGCCGTGCCGCATCCAGGGTGCCGCCGGTGGCGATCACGTCGTCGGCCAGCAGCACGCGGGCGCCGGGCGGCGCCACGCCGGCGCGCAGTTCCAGCACGTCCTCGCCGTACTCCAGCGCGTAGGCGGCGCGATGCACGGCACCGGGGAGTTTGCCGGGTTTGCGCAGCGGCAGGAAGCCGCGACCGAGGTGCCGCGCCAGCGCCGCGCCGAAGATGAATCCGCGGGCTTCGATGCCGGCGACGAGGTCGACCGCGAGATCGCCGGACGCCGCCGCCAGCGCGCGCACCGCCGCACCGAAGGCCGCGGCGTCGGCCAGCAGCGGCGAGACATCGCGGAACAGGATGCCCGGGCGCGGGAAGTCGGGAATGTCGACGATGTGGCGGCGCAGATCCATGGGCAGTCGCTGCGGGGTCGGCAGGGGCAAGTGATGCCGGAGCAGTCGGTGTGCCGCGCCCCCTCGGCCGACGCCCCATGGCGCTACGGATCGTCGCCGGCGGGACCGGC
>DHLY01000146.1:5425-6157 GCA_002405525.1 Proteobacteria bacterium UBA4656 | reverse complement strand
CGGTGCCGTGGTGATGAGCAACCGGATGAACTCGGTCGGCAACGGCATCGAGATCTGCGGCCAGGGCACGACCGACGCCCGCGTGCGCCACAACGCGAGCACCCGCGCCAGTGGCTGGGGCAGCATCCTCTACGACGGCGCGAGCAACGCGGTGGTGCACGACAACAGCATCAGCAGCAGCGGCTACCTGGCGGCGATCGAGGTGCGCTCCGGCTCGCAGAACGCGATCTTCGACAACACGCTGTCCGGCAACCGGCTCGCCACCGGCATCGTGATCGGCTCGCTCACCGGCCAGACCTGCGCGGTGAACGCCACGGCCACGGCCGATCGCAACGTGGTCTCGCGCAACCAGGTGCGCGGCTTCGTGCGCGGTGCACTGGTCGGCTACGGCAACGGGCGGATGGCGCACCAAAACAACCTGCAAGGCAACCTGTTCGACGCCAATGGGCTGGACATCGTGCTCGAGCGTGACAGCTACCTGACCGATGCGCGTGGCAACGACCAGGCCCGCCGGGGCGCCGGCGGCGCGGTGGTCAGCGACGCGGGCACCGCGAGCCTGTACTGAGGCGGCACCTTGCTCGTTCCGTCGCACTTCGACGATAGGATCGGGCGCGTGATGGCGTAAACAGGGCATTCCCCGCGGAGTGCCGCCATGCATCGCCTGCTCCATCGCATCGCCTTTGCCCTGCTCGCGACCGGGCTTTCCGGCGGCATCGCCGCGGCCGACCCCGG
>DHLY01000146.1:2281-5358 GCA_002405525.1 Proteobacteria bacterium UBA4656 | reverse complement strand
CGGTGTCGCCCTCGCCCTTCGAACGCCCCCCCGGCCTGTCGGACGGCGACTGGAAGGCCCTGTCCCAGGCGCTGGCCAAGAACATCACCCCCGGCCAGACCCTGCGGCCGCAGGACGAGGCCAGCTTCGGGCAGGGCGACGGCACCACCTTCATGCAATTCGGGCGGTCCGTGTCGGTTTCGGGCACCACCCTGGCGGTGGGCGCGCCGGAGGCGGTGTCCTGCGTGCTCGTCACCTCGTCGTGCGGCGACGGCGTGGGCGCGGTCTATGTCTACGAGCGGGTCGGCGGCAACTGGCAGTTCCGGCAGAAACTGCGCGCCAGCGACTACACCTACTCCACCACCACCAACCGCGGCTTCGGCGGCAGCGTGGCGGTCGATGGCGACACCCTGCTGGTGGGCGCAGCGCGCGCGTTCGACGAGGTCATGGCACCGAGCAATGCGATCGGCGCGGTCTACGTGTTCACCCGCACGGCCGGCACTTGGACCGAGACCCAGAAACTGCTGCCGCCGACGCCGGTCCCCGGCACCGACGAGTTCGGCTTTTCGGTCGCGCTGGCAGGCGACACGGCCGTGATCGGAAATCCGGGCCGCGCGGTTTCGGGTGCCGCGCGTGCCGGTGCGGTCCATGTGTTCACGCGCACGGGCGGCACGTTCGCGCAGGCCGCGCTGCTTACCGCCAGCGATGGCGCCGCAGGCAACCGCCTCGGCGACTCGGTGGCGTATTCGGGCACCACGATCCTCGCCGGCGCGCCGCTGGGCGATGCGCCCACGCCCGCCGACAGCGGCGCGGGCTACGTGTTCACCGGGTCCGGGGCGACGTGGACGGAGCAGGCCAAACTGGTGGCCGGCGACCCGCTGGCCGGCGCGCGCTTCGGCAACGCCGTCGACCTCGACGGCGACAGCGCGGTGATCGGCGCGGTGGGCTGGACCGCGAACCAGGGCAAGGCCTACGTCTTCGTGCGCAACGGCACGACCTGGTCGCAGCAGCAGCGGCTCGATGCCGGCGACACGCAGGCCAACCGGCTGGGCTTCAGCGTGTCCATCCGCGGCGACCAGGTCGCGGTTGGCGCGCCGGACACGCGCGGTCCCGGCTTCGGCAGCAGTTCGGGCGCGGTTCGCGTCTTTGCGCGCAGTGCGGGCACGTGGACGCTGGAGCAGTCGCTGTTCGGACCCGAGCAGACCAATGCCGGACTCGGCATCGGCGTCCGACTGTTCGACGATGGCGGCACGCCGGCGCTGCTCGCGTCCACCAACAGCAGCCTGCCTGGTTCCGCCTCCGGCGTGGAATCGGTGCGCACCTTCCGCCGCACCGGCAGCGCGCCGGCGCCCTTCGTGCTGGCCGGCGACCTGAACCGCCTGCCCAGCACGACGCAGGCCTTCTTCGGCGCGGTGATTGCGGTGGACGGCGATCTCGCGGTGGTCGGCGTGCCGGGGATGCCACAGGCGACGTCGCCGGTGAACCCATCGACGCGCGTCGGTGCAGCCTACGTGTACGCGCGCTCGGGCGGCCAGTGGACCCTGCGCGAGGCGCTCAGAATCGTCCCGAATGGCGGCGACACCGCGGCCTTCGGCAGTTCGGTGGCCGTCAGCGGAAACACGATCGCCATCGGCGCGCCGGGCGAGCGCGCACCGTCCGGCCCAGGAACGGGTTGCGCCTATGTCTACGTCGTCGGCGCGGCCAGCATCGACCTGCAGCAGAAGCTCTGCGTCGACAACGTCACCGCGTCCAACCAGGCCTTCGGCCGATCGCTGTCGCTGGACGGCGACACGCTGGCGGTGGGCGCACCGTTCACCAGCAACCCGGGCCTGTCGAACAACTTCGGGCGCGTGTTCGTCTACACCCGCAGCAGCAGCACCTGGACCAAGCAGCAGGAGATCGTCGACGCCGCACCACCGGGCACCGCCGACGACTTCGGCAACTACGTGGTCCTGCGCGGCGACGGGCTGGTGATCGGCACCCGACGTTCGGTGACGTCCGGCTATGTGCCCTATGTCGCGGTCGCCACGCGCAGCGGCAGCACCTGGAGCATCGTGCAGCGCATCGTCGAACCGCCCGGCACCAGCCTGCCCTTCGCGGCCGGCGAATTCGGCCTGTCGCTGGCCTGGTCCGGCACCACGCTGGCAATCGGCGCCGCCCGCCATGGCAGCGAGGGCGGTTCATCGGGCAACGGGCGCGTGTATCTCTACGAAGGCGCGCCCGGCACCTTCGCGCTGGCGCAGACCCTGCGCCAGGCCGATGGCACGAACACCTCCACCAGCAGCCGCTTCGGCGCGGCACTGGCAATATCGGGCGACCGCCTGCTGGTGGGCGCACCCGACACCACGTTCCAGGCATCCGGTTTCCCGCTGGGCGGCGCATATGCCTACGAGCGCGCGGCCGGCACCTGGCGGCTTGCGGCACGTATCCGGGGCACCTCGCCCGACGACACCACCTTCGGCTTCAGCGGCCCGCTGACCGGCAGCCCGCAGGGCGGCTCACCGCTGGCCTACGCCGGCGGGCAGCTCATCATCGGCATCCCGCGCAGCAACGGCCAGGCGCCATTCGCCGCGCAGAACGTGGGCGCGGCGGCGGTGCACCCGGTGCCGCGACCGACCACGCTTTCGTTGGGCGCCGACCCGACGCTCGCGGCGGTCAACGAAACGGTCTCGGCGCGCTGGTCGCTGACTAGCCCCGGCGGCGCGCCGAGCGGCGACGTCACCGTGGTCGCGTCCTCCGGCGAGACTTGCACCGCACCGGCGTCGGCTGGCGCCTGCACGCTGACCTTCACCCGCACCGGCCTGCGGCTGCTGACCGCGATCTACGCCGGCGCGCCCGGATTCGGTCAGGCGCGATCCGGTGCGGTGTCGGTCAGCGTGACCCCGGCGCCCGGTGGCCTGGTCGGCGACGACCCGGTGCTGCCGCCGCTGCTGGGCACCGGCGGGGGCGAGCTGATCGGCTTCTCGGTGGCGATGAACGAATCGCTGATCGTGGTCGGCGCGCCCGGCACGGGGCCCGGCAACAGTGAGGGCCCCGGCGCGGTCTATGTGTTCGCGCGCGAAGGCGCACCGGCCGGTGCGGGAGCCGCCGGCCTGGCG
>DHLY01000146.1:0-2070 GCA_002405525.1 Proteobacteria bacterium UBA4656 | reverse complement strand
GGCGATCAGCGCCGACGGCTCGCGAATCGCGGTCGGCGCGCCGGCGGCAGGCAACGGTCTCGGCCGCGCAGTGGTGTTCCAGCGCGGCGGCGCGGCCTGGACCGACCGCAGTACCCCGGACCAGGTGCTGGTGGTCGCCCCCGCGGCCGGCGAGACCGTGCAGCGCTTCGGCGAAACGATCGACCTCGACGCCGCCGGCAACGTGGTGGTCGGCGCGCCGCGCACCGATCGCACCGGCGCCACCGATGCCGGGTCGGCCTATGTGTTCGACGCCACCGGCATCCAGCGCGCGGCGCTGGCGGCGGCCACGCCCGCCGCCAACGAACTGTTCGGCAGCGCGGTGGGGATCGACAACGGACTGCTCGTGGTCGGCGTGCCGGGCAGCACGCCGCCCGGCGGCAGCAACCGGGGTTCGGTGGCGACCTGGACCTTCGATGGCACGGTCGCCACGCCCGGTGCCGTGCTCACCGCCAGCGACGCGGCCAACAACCACCGCTTCGGCACGTCGCTGGCGCTGGCCGGCGAGCTGCTGGCGGTCGGCGCGCCGGGTCGCAACGGCCAGCGCGGCGGCGGCTACGTGTTCCGCCGCGGTGCGGGCGGGCTGACGCAGGTCGCGGTGCTGACGCCGGATGCGGCGTCGAATGTCAACCAGTCCGGCAACAGCGTGGCCGTCAACGCCACCACGGTGCTGCTCGGCGCGCCCGATTCCAGCGGGACCAGCGGCACCGGTTCGTCGGTGTCCACCGCGGGCGCGGTGGCGGTGTTCCGCCGCTTCGACGGCAACTGGACGGGCGAGTTCGCGCAGGATGCGGTGCTGTCGCTGGCCGGCGCCAACTTCGGCGACCGCTTCGGCAACGCGGTGGCGGCCACCGCGAGCGGCGTGGCGGTCGGCGCGCCGTTCGTCGACGCCGCGCCGGTGGAAGGCCCGGTGGTCACCGACTACGGGCTCGTGGTGCCGTACCGCAACGTGGCGCTGTTTGCCGACGGCTTCGAGCCGCCGCCAGCACCCTGATCAGCCCAGTGCCGCGGCGCCCGGGAAGCGCCGCGGTGCATGGCCGAGATCATGCGCGGCGGGGGCGGCGTCGAATACGAGGTCGATGCCCATTCGCGCCAACACCTGGGGCGTGAGCGCGGCCAGCGCTGGCAGGCGTCGTGCGGCGGGGGCGATCAGCGCGAAGAGTGTCGGCGGCAACGCCAGCAGCCGCGCACCGGCGACCGCAACGGCCAGCGTGCGGGCCACCATGCGGCGGTAGTCCAGCACCTCGCCGCCGGGAAGGTCGTAGGCGCGGTCGCGGGTCGTGGCGCGCACCAGCGCCGAGCGCATTGCGCCCGCCACGTCGGCCGCGTGCACCGGCTGGCGCAGGCCACGCGCATCGCTGGGCAAGGCGACCGCACCGATCCGGCGCGCAATCGCCACGAAGCGCCCCAGCGCACCGTCGAAGGCATCGTCGTAGATCAGGGTCGGGCGCAGGATCGTCCAGCGCACGTCGCGCGAGGCGCACCAGGCGATCAGCAGCGCCTCCGCGTCGCGCAGCCGCGCGGCCAGCGCGCGTTCCTGCGGGTCGGCCGAATCCTGCTTGGTGTGGCCAGCGCGGTGGGCCGCCGGCCGCCTGGGGCGTGCGCGACACCGCGACCACGCGCTCGGGTGCCGCGGCCAGCAGCGCGCGCCCGACGAGGCCGGAGGCTCCGAGCAGCAGGATGTCGTGCGGCGACGCAGCGGTGGACACCGCGCAAGCGTAGCAGGCGCCGCGCATCCGCCTTCAAAGGCCTTCGAAGCCCGCAGGTCCCCGAGGACGCGGGCGGCAAGCCGCTGCTGGCCGCGGTGCCCGCTCCCGCGGTGGCGGTCGCATCGTCCGCCCCGCCTGCACCCGCTCAGTCGAAGTCGTCGACGAATATCCGGGACTGCAGGAAGTCGAGCATCAGGTGCTGGTGTTCGTTGCTGAACTCGTGCTCAGCGTAGGCGAGCTTGACCTGATCCCCGATGTCGGCGCGGAACGGCACCAGATCCCCGGTGAAGCCGGCGACCAATCCCTCGAGCGCCGATGGCAAGCTCGGCATCCGCGTGGTGCT
>DHLY01000104.1:68336-79999 GCA_002405525.1 Proteobacteria bacterium UBA4656 | reverse complement strand
CCACTCGGATTTCAAGAGAGGCGTGTTTCTCGACGCCCTGCTAGTGCCGGGTCGGCGTCGAGGGTCCGCGCGTGGAGACCGCAGCCTCGCCGGTGGCGGCTGCCGCCATGGCTGCCGGCCCGAGCAGGGGATCGACCGACTTGCGTCCGTCGATGTCCGTCGCGGGTTCCTGGGGTGCATCCTTGAGGCGGTGCATGATCGCGTCGAGGGCGCGGTCGACCAGCGCGACCTGCTCGAGGATCACGGCCTTCTGCGCCTTCAGCTCCGCGGCGAGTTCCTGCGCGGTCTTCTCCGCGATCTTCAGCCCATTGCGGTTGACGAACAGGTAGAGGGCCCTGATGGTGCTGATCCAGAGCAGTTTCGCGCGCTCGCGCGACCCGTCGTCCCTGACGAATTCGAGCCAGGTGCCGGCCTTCAGCGTGCGGGCGGCCTTGAGCCAGATGTCGAGCGCCTCGACGGCTGCCAGGTCGACGTCGTCGTCGACCGCGTCGACTGCGCGGAACACCAGCTCTTCGCCGGCGCGCCCGGCGGCGAACGAGACGGTAATCTGCTCCGGCTGCGGGGGTGGTCCGGGCGCGCGCGCGGCGGCCGAAGCGTTCTGCTGGCTGTAGATCTGCGCCACCTCGGACCACAGTTCGTGCAGGTGAGCCTCCTGCAGGCCGGTCGCGGCGAGGCCCCTGCGCAGCAGACGCTCGATCTCCGGTGTCATTTCGCGCAGACGGAGGCGGTCGGCCTCATCCTTTTTCGGCTCGACGCTCCAGGCGAAGTCGTCGATGAAACGGGTGGCGGCCCGCCACTCCGGAGAGTCCTCGCCGTGGCGCAGGCAGGTCAGCACCAGGTAGTTGGACCACTTCCGCGAGAGCACGTCACGCACGGTGGGCGGGAGGCGTCGACCCTCGAGCCGGGACAGCAGGGCGCGCGCTGCGCTGCGCTGGGCGAGTTCGAGGCGCTCCTTGCCCCGAGCAGCCTCGGTGGTGCGGCGCTCGACCAGTTCGGCACGCTTGCGGTTCTTCTCCACGAAGTCGGCGAAATCGGTCGCCAGCCGATCGAAGATCCCGGTGTCGTCGTCGAAGTCGCGAAGCACCGCGTTCACCACCTCCCCGACCTTGTTGTAGAGGCGATGGTCGCGGTCCGATTCCTCGCTCCATCCAACGCAGGCCTGCCCCATCTCGTCGAGCAGCCGACGGGCGGGATGCTGCCTGTGGGCAACGAACTCGCGGTCCAGCAGCGCGACCTTGAGGTAGGGGATCTGCAGCCGACCCAGCATGGCGGCGATCGGCGGCGGCAGGTTGCGGTCCTGGACGGCGTACTCGAACAGCATGCCAACCAGGTCGATCGTGTCCTCGTCCGCGCCGAGGGCACCGTCCTGCGGCGGTGCGCCGCCCATCCGCCGCACCTGCCGCAGCAGTTCCTGCTTCACTGTGGCCGCGGGTCGCGCCGCCGACGCACCGCCTGCCTGGGCCTTGATGTCGTCCTGCATCAGGGTCAGGGCGTTGAGCAGGTCCCGTGCGGGAAGCGCTGCGCCGCCGGCCGCCCGCGCCCCCTTGCTGTCGGCCGCAGCGACCTGCGTCGACTGCGGATCGCCTCCGCGCCGCGCCGCGATCAGGCTGCGCAACTCGCCGACAAGGTGCAGGATCTCGGCGTCTGCCTGACCGCCATCCTCCGCTTTGCCCTCGGCCGCGGCTTCGGTCGCCGCGCGGGCGTCGTTCCGGGGCGCGGTTGCGGCCGCGTCGCGCTGCCGCTCCGGCGCCCGGTGCCGCAGATCGGGCAGTACGCCCGCCTGCACCAGGGCCGCGTTGCACTCGTCGTACAGCGGCTCGAGGGACATCAGCACATGGCGCTCGAACAGCTTGAGGACGATCAGCTTGATCGCCAGGCTGACCTCGGTCCCGGCGATCGCTGCGGCGAACGCGCGGGAAAGCAGCCGCGGACCCAGCGGATTGTTGGCGCTGTCCACCGTTCGCCCGGCAGTCAGGGTCGACAGGCGCCGGTTCAGGGCATACAGCGGGCGCCCGAAGCGCGTGCAGGCCTTGTCCACCATGGCGTCGACGGCCAGCGATTCCTCCAGCACCGACTCGTCCACCAGAGCGAGGGCGGCCGGTGGAACCTTCGGCATCGGATCTTCGGCGCCCGGCTCCAGCCGGCCGGCGTCGAACGCCTGCAAGTGGCGATCGATCGCCTCCTGCCAAAGCCCCTCGGCATGCAGGCGTTTGCGTCGCACCTCGCGCATGCCCTCGAACCAGGTCGCCTGCTCGGTGTTGGTGCCCGCGCGCTCAGCGAGCTCGAACAGCGCATCATCCACGCCGGAAAACACCGTCGCGACCATCGCCGAGAGTCGCTTTTGCGCCAAGCCGCGCAGCAGGCCGACGAGGCGCCTCGCGTTCGGCTGGCGCGTCGGCGGATCGGAACCGGGCGATGTGGGAGGAATCGGCATCGCGTGGCCTCGACGGGGAGAGGTCGGCCATGACCGGAGAGTGATGAGCCTAGCGGCCGGTCAGGCGACACACTGTGAAACAGTTCTCAGACGACGACACGGAAAGCGTGGCCCCCGGTAGACTGGACCGCGTCGGGTGCACCCTCGAATCGCTGCGCCCGCGAGGGGTTGGCGTGGGGGCATGGCAGCCCGCGGAGGACAAGGGTTATCCTTTCGCAATTTCTTCATCGGCCCCTTGGAGCCGTCCTCCATGACCTCTGCGGCCCCTGGTGCCCGTTCGGCGTCTGCCCTCGACGGCATCCTCGAGCAACTTTACGCCCGCCTCTCGGCGCCCCGCCGGCGCGACGCCGAGCGTCTACTGCGCCAGTTCCTGCGCCGGGTGCCGGCCGAGGACCTCGCCGCCCGCGGGCCCGCGGCCTGGGCCGCCGTGGTTGCCGGGCTGCTCGAATTCGTCCAGGTCCGCCCGGCCGATGCGGCCAATGTGCGCGTGTTCAACCCGTCGATGGAAGAACACGGATGGGACGCCTCGCACACCGTGATCGAGGTCGCCACCGACGACAGCCCGTTCCTGGTGGACTCCGTGGGCATGGCGATCGCGGCGCAGGGCAACCTCGTGCACTCGGTGATCCACCCGGTGTTGACGGTCGAACGCGACCCGGGCGGGCACGTGCTGGGGATCGGCGACGACTCCGGTGCCGGTCGGGGGCGCCCCGAGTCGTTGATGCACTTCGAGGTCGACCGCCGCGCCGAGGCCGCTGAACTGGTCGCGCTGCGCGAGTCGGTCGAGCGGGCGCTGGCCGACGTGCGGGCCAGCGTGCGCGACTGGCGCGCCATGTGTGACCGCGTGCTGACGATCGCCGACGACATCGGGACCCGGCCCATGCCGGCGGACGCGGCCCAGCGCGCCGAGGCACAGGAATTCCTGCGCTGGGTCGCCGCCGACCATTTCACCTTCCTTGGTTACCGCGAATACGAGGTGGCCCGCGTCGCCGGTGAGGACGTACTGCGCCCACGGTCCGGCTCCGGGCTCGGCGTGCTGCGCGGCGCGGACGCCGCGCCGCGACCGCTGCGCTCGCTGGCCGCACGGGATATGCACGAGGAAGGCACGGTCGACGTGGTGATCCTGACCAAGACCAACGCCCGCTCGACCGTCCACCGCCCGGGGTACATGGACTACCTGTCGGTGCTGAAGTTCGGGCCCGACGGCAAGCCGGTCGGCGAGGACCGTTTCCTCGGATTGTTCACCTCCGGCGCCTACAGCCGCCGGCCGTGGGACATTCCGCTGGTGCGCCGGAAGTACGAGGCGGTGATGGAACGCTCCGGCTTCAAGCGCGACAGCCACAGCGGCAAGGCGCTGCGCCACATCCTGGAGACGCTGCCGCGTGACGAGCTGTTCCAGGCCGGCGAAGACGAGCTGTTCGAAACCTCGATGGGCATCCTCGCGCTCGCCCAGCGCCAGCGGGTGCGCGCCTTCGTTCGCCGCGACCGATTCGGGCGCTTCTACTCCGTGCTGGTGTTCCTGCCGGTGAACCGCTTCACTCCTGAAGTACGCGACCGGATCGAGGCACTGCTGAGGAAGACTTTCCACGCCGAGCGCGCCGATGCCACCGCACTGGTGTCGGAAGCAGCGCTGGCGCGGGTCCACGTGGTGCTGCGGCCGCGCCGCAACGAGCGGGTCCAGGTGGAGGTTCCCGAACTCGAGGCCAAGCTTGCGCAGATCGTGCGCAACTGGCACGACGATCTGCGCGACATCCTGGTCCAGAAGCACGGCCGCGAGAAAGGCCTGCGGCTGGCCGCGCGGTTCGGCCGTGCGCTTCCGGCCGGATACATCGAGGCGGTCACGCCGTGGATCGCCGCCGCGGACGTCGAGACGGCTGCCTCGCTCAAGGGGCCCGAGGACCTCCGCCTTTCGCTGTACCGGCCGCGCCGCGGTGGCGCGGCCGGCACCCTGCGCTTCAAGCTGTTCCGCTTCGGCAGTCCGATCCCGCTGTCCGATGCGCTGCCGATGATGGAGAACATGGGGCTGCGCGTGCTCACCGAGCATCCCTACACCATGGACCTCGGCGGTGGCGTCGTCCATATCCAGGACTTCGAGGTGGCCATTGCCGGGGGCGCAGAGTTCGACCTCGATCTGACGAAGGACGCTTTTGGTCAGGCCTTCGAACGCATCTGGCGCGGGGAGGCCGAGAACGACGGTTTCAACCGACTGATCCTGTCCGCCGGACTCGACTGGCGCCAGGTGTCGATGCTGCGCGGCGTCTGCAAGTACCTGCTTCAGGTGGGAGTGCCGTTCTCGCAGTCCTACATGGAAGCGACACTCAACCGCTATCCGCTGCAGGCGCGCCTGCTGGCCGAGCTTTTCGAAGCCAAGTTCGACCCCGCCAGGGAGGGCGCCAGTCGCAGCCTCACCGAGGCCGAGCGCAAGCGGTTGCTGCGTGAGATCGAGCCGCTGGTCGACGAAGTCACTGCGAGGACGCACGGTGGTATCGCCGAGCAGATCGCGACCTCGCGCGGGTTCTCTCGCGCCGCCCAGGTCGACACCGTGGTGCACGGTCTCAATGCGGTGATGGACTCCGTGGCGAGCCTCGACGAGGACCGCATCCTGCGCAGCTTCATGGCCATCATCAAGGCCACCCTGCGAACCAACTACTTCCAGCTGCGCGACGGCCGGCCGAAGGAGTGCATCGCCTTCAAGCTCGATCCGGCCAAGGTGCCGGACTTGCCGAAACCGCGGCCCCATCGCGAGATCTTCGTCTACGGCCCACGGGTGGAGGGCGTGCACCTGCGCTTCGGCCCGGTCGCGCGTGGCGGCCTGCGCTGGTCGGATCGGCGCGAGGATTTCCGCACCGAGGTGCTGGGGCTGGTCAAGGCGCAGATGGTCAAGAACACCGTGATCGTGCCGGTCGGCGCCAAGGGCGGTTTCTACGTCAAGCGCCCGCCTTCCGGGGGCGACCGCGATGCGCAGCTCGCCGAAGGCGTGGCCTGCTACCGCCTCTTCATCAATGGCCTGCTCGACGTTACCGACAACCTCGCCGGCGACACCGTGGTGCACCCGGACGGCGTGGTGCGCCACGATGGCGACGACCCCTACCTGGTGGTGGCCGCCGACAAGGGCACGGCGACATTCTCCGACATCGCCAACTCGATCTCGGCGCAGCACGGGTTCTGGCTCGGTGACGCGTTCGCCTCCGGCGGTTCGGTCGGTTACGACCACAAGGGCATGGGCATCACCGCCAAAGGCGGCTGGGAGTCCGTCAAGCGGCACTTCCGGGCATTGGGCCGCGATTCGCAGTCAGAGGAGTTCACCTGCGTAGGCATCGGCGACATGTCCGGCGACGTGTTCGGCAACGGCATGCTGCTCAGCCGCCACATCCGTCTGCTGGCCGCCTTCGACCACCGACACATCTTCCTCGACCCGAACCCCGACGCGGCTAAGTCGTTCGCCGAGCGCGAGCGCCTGTTCCGCCTGCCGCGTTCGTCCTGGGACGACTACGAAAAGTCGCTGATCAGCGCCGGCGGGGGCATCTACCCGCGCAGCGCGAAGACCATTCCGCTGACGCCCGAGGTCAAGGCCGCGCTCGGCATCGAGAGCAGCGTCTCGCAGATGACGCCGCCCGAACTGCTGAGCGCCATCCTCAAGTCGCCGGTCGACCTGCTGTGGAACGGCGGCATCGGCACCTACGTCAAGGCCGCGACGGAGTCGAACGCCGACGTCGGCGACCGCGCCAACAACGCCCTGCGCGTCAACGGCCGCGAACTTCGCTGCAAGGTGGTGGGCGAGGGCGGCAACCTGGGCATGACCCAGTTGGGAAGGATCGAAGCCGCGCAGTCCGGCGTGCTGCTGAACACCGACTTCATCGACAACTCGGCGGGCGTGGACACGTCCGATCACGAGGTGAACATCAAGATCCTGCTCAACGATGCGGTAGCGCGCGGGCAGCTGTCGGTGGACGAACGCAACGCGCTGCTGGCGGCGATGACGGGCGAGGTCGAGCAACTGGTCCTGCGCGACAACTACCTGCAGAACCAGGCGATCAGCGTGATGGAGCGCATGAGCGTGCAGCGCCTCGGCGCCGAGCAGCACTTCGTGCGCACGCTGGAGTCGCAGGGCCTGCTCGACCGCCAGATCGAATACCTGCCCTCGGACGCCGAGTTCGCCGAACGCAAGGTGCGCGGCCAGGGCCTGACCCGGCCCGAGCTGTCGATCCTGCTCTCCTACTCGAAGATCGTGCTGTTCCAGCAGTTGCTGGATTCCGACGTGCCGGAGGATCCCTACCTGGCGAAGGAGCTGGTGCGCTACTTCCCGGCGCCGTTGCAGGAGCGCTACCGCGACAGCATGGAGCGCCACCGGCTGCGCCGCGAGATCATCGCCACCGCGGTGACCAATTCCACGGTCAACCGGATGGGCGCGACCTTCGTGATGCGCATGCAGGAGGACACCGGCGCCACGCCCGGCGAGATCGCGCGTGCCTACACCATCGCCCGCGAGGTGCTGGAAGCCCGGGCAACCTGGGGCGCGATCGAGGCGCTCGACGGCAGAGTGCACGGTGGCGCGCAGATCGACGCGCTGCTGGGAATCTGGTACCTGCTGCGGCACTCGACGCGCTGGCTTCTTAATCTGCCGACCGCCCGGCGCGACATCGCCGCGGCGGTGTCGCGCTACGCGCCGGGCGTCGCGGCGCTGCGCGCCGCGCTGGACACGGTTGTCGCGGGCGAGGGTCGTGCGTTGGCCGCCCGCGAACTGGAGCGCTGGAGCAGCGCCGGCTTTCCAGCCGACCTGGCCCGTTCGCTGTCGCAGTTGCCTGCACTGTTGTCGGTGTTCGACATTGTCGAGGTGGCGGCTGAACTTGCGCAGCCTATCGAACGCGTCGCACAAGCCTACTTCGCGCTCGGCGAGGCGCTGCACTTGAAGTGGCTGATGTCCCGCATCGAGGATTTGCCGGTGGAAGGCCGCTGGCATGCGCAGGCGCGCGGGACCCTGCGCGACGAGTTGTTCGCGTACCAGCGCGCGCTGGTGTCGCAGGTGCTCGCTGCGGGCAAGGCCGCCGAGGACGGTGCCGGGGCGGTGCAGCGCTGGCTGGGCCGCGAGGACGCTTCGCTGCGCTTCACGCTGTCGATGCTGGCCGAGATGCGCAACCAGGTCGCAATGGACTACCCGACGGTGTCGGTCGCCATCCGACGGCTCGCGCAGCTGGTGGCTGTCGGCGCGCGCCCGGCGTGAGACCCGTGCGCGGCCGGGCGGGCAGAGGCCGGCGTCGCCCGTTCGCGGCTTCCACACTGGCGCTGCATGATGAGTGACCCCCTGTCCGACCTCGCCCTCCGCCTCCTGTCCGGCAAACCCGCCGAGGACCGCACCCTGATGGACGCCAAGACCGTGGCCGTCGTCGCCAGCAAGTCCCCAGAGGGCCAGCGCACGCTGGCCGAAATGCAGCAGCGCTACGGCACGGCATCGCCGGAGCATGCCGACGTCATCGTCGCGCTCGGAGGGGACGGCTTCATGCTGCAGACGCTGCACCGTTGGCGTCACACCGGCAAACCGGTGTTCGGCATGAAGGCGGGAACGGTGGGTTTCCTGATGAATCTGTACCGGCCCGACGGCCTCATCGAGCGCATCGCCGCGGGGCATCCCTCGGTGCTGCGGCCGCTCAAGATGACGGCGGTCGGGGAGAGCGGGAACACCAGCGAGTTGTTGGCGTTCAACGAGGTGTCGTTGCTGCGGCAGACGAAACAGGCCGCCAAGATCAAGGTGAGCCTCAATGGCAGGCCGCGCATCGACGAATTGGTCTGCGACGGGGTGATGCTGGCCACGCCGGCCGGGTCGACCGCCTACAATCTGTCGGCGCATGGGCCAATCCTGCCGCTGGGATCCGACGTGCTGGCGTTGACCCCGATCGCGGCCTTCCGTCCGCGCCGCTGGCGCGGTGCGATCCTGCGCTCGGACACCGAGGTCCGCTTCGACATCCTCGACCACTACAAGCGTCCGGTGTCGGCCACCGCCGACGCGTCGGAGGTGCGCGACGTGGTCGAGGTGGTGATCCGCGAATCGCGCGACGACGCGATCACCCTGCTGTTCGACCCCGAGCACAGCCTCGAGGAGCGGATCCTCAGCGAGCAGTTCGCGCCCTGAATCCGCCGATGCGGCAGCCGCGGTATGCTGGCCGCATGATCGATCGACCGTCCGTTCGCCATGGGCTCGCCGCCGCCCTCGCCGTGGCATTGTCGCCGCCGCTCGCCGGTGCAGACTGGCGGGCGAAGGTCGCGCCGGACGTGCTCGAGGCTGCAGCCGGCGGTGCAGCGGTGGACGTGCTGCTGGTGGCGCGCGGCAAGCCGGCTCTGTACCTGATCGATGCCAGGCTGCCGAAGACGGCGCGTGGCGCGGCGGTGGTGGCGCACCTGCGCGCCACCGGGGCCGTGGAGCGCGCCGGGATGCTCGACGCATTAGCCGCGCGAGGCGTTTCCGCGCGGGAGCTGTGGATCGCGAATGCGATTTCGGCCCGGCTCGACGTGGCGCTGCTGGCGGAAGTGGCGACGCGCCCCGAGGTGCTGCGGATCGAATCCGACCGTGCCTTCCGGGCCGGGCTGCCGCGCACCGAGGCTTTCCAGCCGGCGGCGCCCAAGGCAGTCGAGCCGAACATCGTCCGGGTCCGCGCACCGGAGGCCTGGGCGCTCGGCGTGCGCGGCCAGGGGGTGGTGGTCGGCGCGCAGGACACCGGCTACCGGTGGGACCACCTGGCGGTGCGCGCCGGTTACCGTGGCTGGAACGGCAGCAGTGCCAGCCACGATTACCACTGGTTTGACGGCGTGCGGAGCGAAATCAACGCCGGTGTCAATCCGTGTGGCGTGGCGATCAGCGTGCCCTGCGACGACGACAACCACGGCACGCATACCCTGGGCACAGTGCTCGGCGACGACGGCGGCGCCAATCAGGTCGGTGTCGCGCCGGGCGCGCGGTGGATCGGTTGCCGCAACATGGACTCCGGCGATGGTCGGCCGAGCACCTACCTCGCCTGTTTCCAGTTCTTCCTCGCACCGACGACGGTGGACGGCGCGAACCCCGACTCGTCGCGTGCGCCGGACATCATCACCAACTCGTGGGGCTGCCCGGCCAGCGAGCAATGCACGCTGGAGTCGTTCGACGCCGC
The DNA here is from genome assembly GCA_002405525.1 of Proteobacteria bacterium UBA4656. Classification (GTDB taxonomy): domain Bacteria; phylum Pseudomonadota; class Gammaproteobacteria; order Xanthomonadales; family Ahniellaceae; genus UBA4656. Next base: position 70,423 of record DHLY01000104.1, on the reverse strand, counting down.
GCTCGCCGCGGTGCGCGCGGCCGGCATCGTCAACGTGGTGGCCGCCGGCAACGGATCGTCCGGCACCTGCAGTGGTATCGCGGTGCCGCCGGCGACGTCGCCCGACGTCTTCACTGTCGGATCGACCACCAACTCCGACGTGCTGTCGTTTTTCTCGCTGATCGGTCCGGTGACGGTCGACGGCAGCAACCGTCTCAAGCCCGACCTGGTAGCGCCGGGATCCTCGGTACGCTCGGCGTTGGCGAACGGCGGTTACGGCAGCATGAGCGGCACCAGCATGGCCACACCCAACGTCGCGGGTGTGGCTGCGCTGGTCATCAGCGCCAACTCCGCACTGCGCGGCGATGTCGACGCAGTCGAGCGGATCCTGCGCGAGACGGCGCTGCCGATGAGCCCCCCGGGCCTCGACTGCGGGGTTTTCCCCGCCACTGCCTATCCCAACCATATCCATGGCTGGGGGCGGGTCGATGCGCTTGCTGCCGTGCAGCGCGCGTTGGCGGAGGCGTCAATGTTCCGCGACGGGTTCGAAGCCGCGCCGTGAGCGGGGGTCGGGCGGGTGCCGCTGCGTGGCGCGTTGCGCGGGCGCGGCTTCGTCCGATCGCCGGATTTTCTGGTCCGGGGCTGATTCGTCCGGGTCCCTTTCTCCCGCGATGCCGCAAGGATGGATAGCCTCGTCGTCGCGATTTCCTCCCGCGCCCTGTTCGACCTGCGCGAGAGCCACGAACTGTTCGAGACCGCGGGCCTCGACGCGTACCGGGCATACCAGATCGCGCGCGAGGACGAGATCCTCTCGCGCGGCATCGCCTTCCCGCTGGTCGAGAAACTGCTGCGCCTCAATCGCCTGTCCGAGGACACGCCGCGGGTCGAGGTGATCCTGCTCTCGCGCAACTCCTCCGACACCGGGCTGCGGATCTTCAATTCGATCGAGCACTACGGGCTGGAGATCGTGCGCGCCGCCTTCACCAACGGTGCGCCGACCTGGCCCTACGTGCAGCCGTTCGGCGCGCAGTTGTTCCTTTCGGCCCACCACGACGACGTGCGCTCGGCACTGGAGGCCGGCATCGCCGCGGCGACCATCCTGCCATCCAAGGCGCCCGAGCGCGCCAGCGACCAGTTGCGCATCGCCTTCGACGGCGATGCGGTGATCTTCTCCGACGAGAGCGAGCGCGTCTCGCAGGAGCAGGGCTTGGCCGCCTTCCACGAGAACGAGCGCAGCAAGGCCGCGCATCCGCTCAGCGGCGGCCCGTTCCGCGCCTTCCTCGACCGCCTGCACCGCATCCAGGGCGCCTTCGCCGCGGGCCAGTCGCCGATCCGCACCGCCCTGGTCACCGCGCGCTCCGCGCCCGCGCACAAGCGCGTGATCCTCACGCTGCGCGAGTGGGGCGTGCGGATCGACGAGGCGTTGTTCCTCGGCGGCCGCGACAAGGGCCCCTTCCTGCGCGCCTTCGGCGCCGACATCTTCTTCGACGATTCGCACCACAACGTGGAATCGGCGCGCGACCACGTGGCGGCGGGGCATGTGCCGCATGGGGTGTCCAATCCACGGTAGCGGCTTGCGGGGCTTCGGCTTCGGGCGGGTTTGAAGGGCCCTGAGCCCTCTTCGGCGGACTGGGCCGAAGCGGCGTCACGGGTGGCTTCACATGGCTTCGGGCTAGAATGCGCGGGTTCCGAGGAGCCCCGCCATGAACGCCAAGCCCCAGCTCGCCACCCTCAATCCCTACGACCTGTACGACGTCCGCGCGATGCTCTCCGAGGAGGAGCGCATGGTGCAGGACACGGTGGCGCGCTTCACCGACGAGCGCGTGCTGCCGATCATCGGCGAGTGCTTCGACAAGGGCGAGTTCCCGAAACACCTGGTCCCGGAGATCGCGGCGATGGGCCTGCTGGGTTCCTCGCTGCCGACCGAGTACGGCTGCGCGGGCATGAACGCCGTGTCGTACGGACTGATCTGCCAGGAACTGGAGCGCGGCGACTCCGGCATCCGCTCGTTCGTTTCGGTGCAGTCCTCGCTGTGCATGTACCCGATCTACGCCTACGGCAGCGAGGAACAGCGCCAGCAGTACCTGCCGAAGATGGCGGCCGGCGAG
>DHLY01000104.1:66777-68000 GCA_002405525.1 Proteobacteria bacterium UBA4656 | reverse complement strand
TGGGCGATGACCGACGACGGCATCCAGGGCTTCATCGTCCCCACCGACACGCCGGGCTTCAAGGCGCAGGAGATCCATCGCAAGATGAGCCTGCGCGCCTCGGTCACCAGCGCGCTGTTCTTCGCCGACGTGCGCGTGCCGGACAGCCAGCGCCTGCCGAACGTGAGGGGCCTGAAGGGTCCGCTCGGCTGCCTGACCCAAGCCCGCTACGGCATCACCTGGGGCCCGATCGGCGCGGCCATCGCGTGCCTGAAGGAGGCCAACGAGTACGCCAAGTCGCGCATCCTGTTCAACCGCCCGATCGCGGCCACGCAGGCGGTGCAGGCGAAGCTCGCCGATATGGCGCGCCGGATCACGCTGGCGCAGTTGCTGTCGCTGCAGCTGGGGCGCCTGAAGGATGCCGGCAAGATGCAGCCGACCCAGGTCTCGCTCGCCAAATGGAACAACATCCGGATGGCGATCGACATCGCGCGCGAGGCGCGTGACATCCTCGGCGGCTCCGGCATCACCACCGAGTACTGTCCGATCCGCCACGCGCTGAACCTCGAGTCGGTGATCACGTATGAGGGTACCGAGACCGTGCACCAGCTGGTGGTTGGCCGCGAGCTGACCGGCATCAACGCGTTCTGAAATCCCGCCGGCGCCGTGCCTTGCGCGGCGCCGGCCCGCCACCGGAGACCGCAATGCTCACCGTCCACGGCATGAAGTCCTCCGGCAACTGCTACAAGGTGCAGTTGGCGCTGGAGCAGCTCGGCACGCCCTACCGCTGGGTCGAGGTCGACAGCGCCGCCGGCGGCACCCGCACGCCGGCCTTCCTGGCCATGAACCCGAACGGCAAGGTGCCGCTGCTCGAGGTCGAGCCGGGCCGCTACCTGCCGGAGTCCAACGCGATCCTGTGCTTCCTCGCCGACGGCACGCGGCTGTGGCCCGTGGATCGCTGGTCGCGTGCGCAGGCCCTGCAGTGGATGTTCTTCGAGCAGTACTCGCACGAGCCGTACGTCGCCGTGGCCCGGTTCATCGCGCGCTGGTTGCCTGCCGACCACCCGCGGCGTGCGGAACTGCCGCGGCTGGTCGAGCGCGGCCACCAGGCGCTGGCGGTGATGGAGCGGCGTCTCGGCGAGACGCCGTACTTCGCGGGCGATTCCTACAGCGTGGCCGACATCGCGCTGTTCGCCTACACCCACTGCGCTGCCGACGGCGGCATCGCGCTCGACGGCTATCCG
>DHLY01000104.1:47336-66551 GCA_002405525.1 Proteobacteria bacterium UBA4656 | reverse complement strand
CCGGCGCGCCACAGCAGCCAGGCGAAGCCGACGCCGATCGCGCCCATCGCGGTGTAGAACCACATCCCCGGCGCATAGCCGGCGGGATTCTCCGGCGACGCGCCGCCCCAGTCGTTGAGCGCGCCGATCACCACCGGTACCGCGGCCATGCCGATCTGCTGGCAGAACGTCATCAGCGCATAGGCCGAACCGAGGCGCGTCTCGTCCACCAGTTGCGCCACCGAGGGCCACAGCACCGCGGGCAGCAGCGAGAACACCAGCCCGAACAGCGTGATGCAGGCCAGCAACGTCAACGGCACCACGCGGCCGCCGGGCAGGGGCACATCGGGGCCCGGCGGCAGGTAGGTGACGGCGAGGAACAGCGGCAGCATCGCCAGCGCGCCCGCGGCGAGGAAGGTCGAGCGGCGTCCGACGCGGTCGACCCACAGCCCGAACAGCGGCGTGGCGATGATCGCGGCCAGCGGCAGCACGCTGCTGAGCATGCCGGCGGCGGCGCGATCGAGTCCGTGCGCCTGCTGGAAATAGTTGATCGCGAAGCCGCGGAACGGGAACACGGTGGCGTAGAACACCACGCACAGCGCCACCACATACCAGTACGAGAGCGGGAAGCGGAACAGTTGCCCGAAGCGAAGCGCGTCCGGCTCCGCTCTCTGCCCCAGGTGCGCCCGTCCTTCCACCCGCCTCTCGTGCGCCCAGTACAGCATCGCCGCCGCCACCGAGACCCCGGCGACCGCGGTCGCCAGCCACAGCGGGTCCTGCCAGTTGGCGTACAGCGGTGCTGCGAAGCCGGTCGACCAGTCGGCCGAGGCCGAACCGAGGCGCGAGATCGACAGGTTGAGCCCGAACGCGAGGCTGAGTTCGCTGCCCTTGAACCACCGCGCGAGCACCGTGGTCGCGGCCACGATCATCGGCTCGGCGCCGAGGCCGAGCAGGAAGCGGCCGGCGAGGATGGTCTCGAAGTCGGGCCCGAGCGCGCTCAGCGCCGCCGCCACGACGCAGATCGCGGCGAACACCACCAGCGCGGTGCGGGTGCCGAAGCGGTCGATGATCCAGCCGCCGATCAGCAGCACCAGCAGGGCCGCGACGCTGTAGGCGGTGGAGAGCAGTCCGATCTGCGCGAAGGTGAACCCGAGCTGCGAGCGCATCAGGTCCACCACCGGCCCGAGCGAATCGTAGACGTAGTAGTTGCCGAACATCGCGAGGCTGACGAACAGCAACGCGGTCCAGCGCTGGACGGGCGTGGGGCGGGGCAGGGTGGGATCGGTCATCGTGCGTCGTCCGTTGCAGACCGAACCGTAGCCGATCGCGGCGCCGACCGGAACGCCCGGCGAAGACGGCGGGCGCCGCGCCCCCGGCGATGGCCGGCTTCACCTCAATCCGCGCCGGCCACCATCGGCCCGCCCGAGCGCCGGTCGTCGTGGGAGCGCGTTTGCCGATGCAAGGGACGGCGGGCCGGGGCCCGCCCGGGCCTCAGTACAGCACGCGCGTGCGCAAGGTGCCGGGGATCGCGGCGAGGGCGTCCTTGAGTGCGGCGGTCTGCGCTTCGGTGGTGGACACGTCCACCACCACGTAGCCGATCTGCGGATTGGTCTGCAGGAACTGGCCGTCGATGTTGATGTTCTCGCGCGAGAAGATCTCGTTGACCCGCGACAGCATGCCCGGCACGTTGCGGTGGATGTGCAGCAGGCGGTGGCTGGTCGGGTGGCCGGGCAGGGTGGCCTCGGGGAAATTGACCGCCGACAGGGTCGAGCCGTTGTCGCTGTAGCGCACCAGCTTGGCGGCGACCTCGATGCCGATGTTGTCCTGCGCCTCCAGCGTGCTGCCGGCCACGTGCGGGGTCAGGATCACGTTGTCCATGCCGATCAGCGGCGACTGGAAGGGCTCGTTGTTGGCCTGCGGCTCGACCGGGAACACGTCGACCGCCGCGCCGGCGAGGTGGCCGGACCGCAGCGCCTCGGCCAGCGCGTCGATGTCGACCACGGTGCCGCGCGCGGCATTCAGGAACACCGCGCCCTTCTTCATGCGCGCGAACTGCGCCGCGCCGATCATCATCCGTGTGGCCGGGGTCTCCGGCACGTGCAGGCTGACCACGTCGGCGCGCGCCAGCAGGTCGTCGAGGCTGGCCGCAGCGCGCGCGTTGCCGAGCGCGAGCTTGGTCTCGACGTCGTGGAAGATCACCTGCATGCCGAGGCCTTCGGCCAGCAGGCCCACCTGCGTGCCGATATGCCCGTAGCCGACCACGCCGAGCACCTTGCCGCGCACCTCGAAGCTGCCCGCGGCCGACTTCGACCAGCCGCCGCGATGGCATTCGGCGTTCTTCTGCGGGATCCGTCGCAGCAGCAGGATGGTCTCGGCGACCACCAGTTCGGCGACGCTGCGCGTGTTGGAATAGGGCGCGTTGAAGACCGGCACGCCCTGCGCCTGCGCGGCCGCGAGGTCGACCTGGTTGGTGCCGATACAGAAGCAGCCGACCGCGATCAGGCGCTTGGCCTGCGCCAGCACCTCGGCAGTCAACTGGGTGCGGGAGCGGATGCCGACCAGGTGCGCCTCGGCGATGCGGCGCTTGAGTTCGTCCTCGGGCAGGGCCTTGTCGTGCAGTTCGATCTGGGTGTAGCCGGCGGCCTCGAAGGTCTGCACCGCGCTCCGGCTGATGCCCTCCAGCAGGAGGACGCGGATGTCCTGTTTCGGGAACGAGGTTTTCTTCATGGACTGGATTGGCTGGCGCAAGGCCGCTGCCGGATGCCGGCAGGGCGCGTGAAGGGCCCATGACTATGCCAGAAGCGCCGCCCCATGCGGCGATGCAGCAGTGGACGCCCGGTGCCGCCGCTGGCACCCTTGCCGGCCGATGAACGCCGCGATGTCTCCGCCCGAAGGAATGCTCGCCGAGCTGGCCCGGCTGCAGCCGGACCTGTTGCTCAAGACCGCCCCGGCCGACCTCGAGCACTATGGCCGGGACTGGACCCGCCGCTGGACGCCGGCGCCACTGGCGATCGCGCTGCCGGCGTCGGTCGAGCAGGTGCAGGCGATCGTGCGCTGGGCGGCCGCGCGCGGCGTCGCCCTGGTGCCGTCGGGTGGACGCACCGGCCTGTCCGGCGGCGCGGTGGCGGCGCGCGGCGAACTGGTGCTGAGCCTCGAACGGATGAACCGGGTGCTCGCTTTCGATCCGATCGACCGTACCCTCACCGTGCAGCCCGGCATCGCGCTGGAGGTCGTGCAGCGCGCCGCCGCCGAACAGGGTCTGTGTTATCCGGTCGACTTCGGCTCGCGCGGCTCGTGTTCGATCGGCGGCAACATCGCGACCAATGCCGGCGGCATCCGCGTGATCCGCTACGGCAATACGCGCGAGTGGGTGGCGGGGTTGAAACTGGTCGATGGCCGCGGCGAGTTGCTGGACCTCAACCGCGGGCTGACCAAGAATTCCAGCGGCTACGACCTGCGCCACCTCGCGATCGGTTCCGAGGGCACGCTCGGCATCGTGGTCGAGGCGATGCTGCGCCTGACCGACCCGCCACCGCGGCAGAACGTGATGGTCTTCGCGCTGCCCGCGATGGAGGCGCTGATGCAGGTGTTCGACGCCTGCCGTGCGCGGCTGGCGCTGGGTGCCTTCGAGTTCTTCACCGACCGCGCGCTGCACCACGTGCTCGCGCACGGCGCGCAGCGTCCGTTCGACAGCGAGGCGCCGTTCTATGTCATCACCGAGTTCGACTGCGTCGACGAGGCGCAGGAGGCGCAAGCGCTGGCGGTGTTCGAGCACTGCGCCGAGCGCGGCTGGGTGGTGGATGGCGTGATCAGCCGCAGCGAGGCGCAGTCGCGCGCACTGTGGCGGCTGCGCGAGGGCATCACCGAAAGCCTCGCCCCGTACAGGCCCTACAAGAACGACATCTCGGTGCGGGTCGGCGCGATCCCGGGCTTCATGGATGCGATGCAGGCAATTTTCGCGCGCGAGTATCCGGGGGTCGACGTGGTCTGGTTCGGCCACATCGGCGACGGCAACCTGCACATCAACGTGCTCAAGCCAGCCGGGCTGGACGAGGCCGGCTTCATCGCCCAGTGCGAGCACGTGACCAGCCAGTTGTCACACACGCTGGCCCGCTTCGGCGGCAGCATCTCGGCCGAACACGGCATCGGGCTAGTCAAGAAGGGCCATCTGCTCGGCACCCGCAGTGCCGCCGAGGTCGAGATCATGCGCGGCATCAAGCAGGCCCTGGATCCGCGGGGCATTCTCAACCCCGGCAAGGTCTTCGACTGACGGGGTACCAGGAAGCACCCCGCCACTATCGGCATCCGGCGCTGCGGTTGTCCGGTGACTGCGGCCCGCGCGGCGCAGTCCCGGCGGCCCGTCGCGGCATGACCGCGTGGGTCGCGCGCCCTACAATGCCGGGCCTTCACGCCGCTACCACGCCCATGGCCGCACAGCCCGCCCCGACGCCCTCCGCCCGCGCCCGCCAGGTCAATCGCGCCGAGGTGGTGGACCTCAATTTTCAGGACTTCGTTCGCACGCATCCGGGCCGCTCGCAGCCGACGCCCCGGTCGGATCAGCCGGTGCTTGCCGGCAGCGTGCTGGACGCGCGCGGGTTCCTCGAGCTGTTCGAGTCGCAGCTGATCAGCCGCCATCTGGACCTGATGGCGCGCGTGCTGCGCGTGCAGAACAAGGTGTTCTACACGATCGGATCCTCCGGCCACGAGGGCAACGCGATGGTGGCGCGCGCGGCGCGCCACACCGATCCGGCGTTCCTGCACTACCGCAGCGGCGGCTTCATGGCCGAACGCTTCCGAAAGCTGCCCGGCATGGACCCTGTGCTGGACTCCGCGCTGTCGTTCGCGGCCAGCAAGGAAGACCCGGCGTCGGGTGGCCGCCACAAGGTGTGGGGTTCCAAGCCCCTGTGGGTGCTGCCGCAGACTTCGACGATCGGCTCGCATCCGCCCAAGGCGCTAGGCACCGCGATCGCCATCGAGGCCGCGCGACGGCTGAACCGGCCCCTGCCGGTGCCGGCCGACAGCATCGCGATCTGCACCTTCGGCGACGCCTCAGCCAACCATTCGACCGCGCAGGGCGCGTTCAATGCCGCGCAGTGGACCGCCTACCAGGGCATCCCCGCGCCGGTGCTGTTCGTGTGCGAGGACAACGGCATCGGGATCTCGGTCAAGACGCCCTCGGGATGGATCGCGGCCTCGTTCTCCGGTCGCCGCGACCTCGATTATTTCTATGCCGACGGGCTCGATCTCGCGGCCGGCTACGGCCAAGTGCTGGCCGCGGTCGAACACTGCCGCCGCACGCGCCGCCCGACCTTCCTGCATCTCGGCACCGCGCGCCTGATGGGCCACGCCGGCACCGACTTCGAGGTCGAGTACCGCCCGCTGCACGAACTGCTCGCCGCCGAAGCCCACGATCCGCTGCTGCGCAGCGCCGACATCGCGCTGTCCACCGGGCTGTCCACGCCCGACGCGCTGCTCGCGCAGTACGAGGCGATCCGCGCGCGCTGCATGGCCGCCGCGATCGAGGCCGACCGCCGGCCGAAACTGGCCGATGCCGCCGAGGTGATGAAGCCGCTGGCGCCGTACACGCCCGCGGCGGTGGCCGCCGAGGCCGCGCGCGCCGACTACGGCGACGAGCGGGCGCGCGTGTTCGGTGGCGAGAAGAACCTGCCGGAGAACCTGCCGCCGCGCCACCTCGCGCTGCAGATCAACGCCGCGCTGTTCGACCTGATGGCCAAGTACCCCGAGGCCCTGCTGTTCGGCGAGGACGTGGCGCAGAAGGGCGGCGTCTACACGGTGACCAAAGGCCTCTACAAGGCTTTCAAGGGCAGCCGCGTGTTCAACACCCTGCTCGACGAGCAGACCATCCTCGGGCTCGCGCAGGGCTACGCCAACATGGGGATGCTGCCGATCCCCGAGATCCAGTACCTGGCCTATTTCCACAACGCCTGCGACCAGATCCGCGGCGAGGCCTGCTCGCTGCAGTTCTTCTCCAACGACCAGTACCGCAACCCGATGGTGGTGCGGATGGCGGGACTCGGCTACCAGAAGGGCTTCGGCGGCCATTTCCACAACGACAACGGCATCGCCGCGCTGCGCGACATCCCGGGCCTGGTGGTGGGGTGCCCCTCGCGCGGCGACGATGCGGCCCTGATGCTGCGCACGCTGACCGCGCTGGCCAAGGTCGACGGCCGCGTCAGCATCCTCCTCGAGCCCATCGCGCTGTACATGACCAAGGACCTGCACGAGGCGGGCGATGGCGGATGGCTTGCGGGCTACCCGAAGCCCGGCGAGGTGATGCCGCTGGGCGAGGGCCGGGTCTACGGCGACGGCACGGATCTGTTGTTCGTCACCTTCGGCAACGGCGTGCCGATGGCGCTGCGCGCCGCGAAGTCGCTCGCGTCGCGGGGGCTGGCGCAGTGCCGGGTGCTCGACCTGCGCTGGCTGGTGCCGCTGAACGCAGACCTCGTCGCCCGTCACGCGGGCGCTTGCGCCCGGATCCTGGTGGTCGACGAGGGGCGACGCAGTGCCGGGGTGGGGGAGGGCATCCTCACGGCGATCGTCGAGGGCGGGCACGCCGTCAAGCCCCTCGCGCGGGTCGTCGGCGAGGACTCCTACACCCCCCTGGCGGGGGCGGCGAGCCTCGTGTTGCCCTCGGATGCCGCCGTTCTGGCGGCGGCGCAAGCCCTGCTGCGCCGCTGAGCGATCGCCCCTGCCCCCGCTGGTGGAGCCGCCGGGGGGAATACCCTATCATCGCGGAGCCATGGCGGTCACCCAGCCCACCACCATCCTGTTCGCCGACGTCAGCGGCAGCACCAAGCTGTTCGAACTGCGCGGCGACGTGGAGGCACGGCGCATCGTCGCTGCGGTGCTGGCCGCGCTGGGCGAGGTCGCGGGCCGTCATGGCGGCAGGGTGATCAAGACCATCGGCGATTCGGTGATGTGCACCTTTCCGGCGGCGCTCAACGGCCTGCTCGCCGCCACCGACATGCAGAAGCGGGTCGCCCACGACCCGGTGTTCGTCAAGGACAACCTCGCGATCCGGGTGGGACTCCACCATGGCGACACCCTGATCGAGGAGAACGACGTCTACGGTGATGCGGTCAACACCGCCGCCCGGATGGAGCAACTCGCCCGACGCGAGCAGATCGTCACCACCGCGTCCACGGTCGCCGGCGTCAATCCCGGGGTGGTGCGCTCGCGCGCGCTGGGCACCGCGCGGGTCAGCGGAAAGCAGCACCCGATCGAGATCGTCGACGTGCAGTGGCAGGAGGATCTGTCGAACGTCACCACCGTGCAGCGCGCGATCCGGCTCGACAGCCTTCCCGGGCAGGGCGGAGCCAAGCTCACCCTGCGCTATCGCGACCGGGTGTTCGAACTCGATGCCACCTCGCAGCCGTTCACGCTCGGGCGCGAGATCAATTCCAGCCTGGTGATCGACGCTGAATGGGTGTCGCGCAACCACGCGACGATCGAGTACAAGCGCGGCTGGTTCATGATCTCCGACCGCAGCACCAACGGCACCTGGGTCAAGCTGGCCGACGACGACGAACTGCGCCTGCACCGCGACGAAACCCAGTTGCGCAAGTCCGGAACCATCAGCCTCGGGCAGGCCGTGGCGGCGAACAAGAACGACGTGTTGTACTTCCAGTGCTCCGCCTGACGGCTGCCGGCCGGTCGCAGGTTCCGTGCGGGCCGCGTCGCCGGCGCTGATCTCCGACCGCGCCCTGCGCGCGGGCCGGCAAAGAGGGTTCCATGCCGACCATCGCCAGCGCCTCTCCGCAAGCCGCGGCCCGGGTCGTCGAAGGGGACGAACTGGAGGTGCGCTGCGCCGACGGCCGCCTTCTGCGCGGTCGAGTCCTCGGCGCGTTCCAGCCGGGCCGCGCGCTCGCGTTGCGCGAGCACGGTGGCGCGGAGCGCCGCGTCGTGCCGGGCGATGTGCGGCTGGCCATCCTGTCCAGCGTGGCGCCGGTGGTCGACGAAGTCCCCTCGACCGGGGTGGCGCCGCGCTTCGAGTTGCGTCTCGCCGAGGGCGCCGCCGTGCAGGGCGACCTCGGCGGCATGCGGCGCCTGCCGGAAGGGCTGCTGGTGCGCGGCACGGTGGGTGGACGCGCAACGCAGGTCTTCGTGCCGCACGCCTCGATGAGCGGGTTCCGCATCGACGTCGCGCCCGGCGTGCCGGAGCTCGGCACCGCACCGTCCGGTCCACTGGCACCTGACACCAGCCTGGTGCTCCTGCGCAAGCCTGCCGATGTGCAGGCGTGGCTGGCGGCGTTCCGGTCGCAGCGCCTGATGAACGCCCCCGGTCTGCCGCGTGTCGGGCTCGGCGTGGCCGCCGCCGGCGTGGAGCCCGATGTTGCCCGACTGTACGAGGCGGGTGCGCGGCTCGGGCTGCCGGTGGCCGACCTCGCCGACATCCCGGTCGCCGAGGCTGCCGCCGGCACCATACCGGCGGCGGTCGCGCGCAGGCTCGGCGTGGTGCCGCTGGCGGCCGACGCCCACCACCTCGTGGTCGCGGTGTCCGACCCGGCCAACATGGAAGTCAGCAACACGCTGGAATTCCTGACCTCGCGCCGGGTGGTGCCTGTGCTGGCCGCCGCGTCCGGCATCGCCCACGCCCTCTCCGCGAGCTACGACAAGGTCGAGGACGAAGCGCTGGTGCGCAGCCTGGGCCTGCGTGGCAGCGCCGAAGTCGAAGGCGACCAGGCGGCGCGCGAGGCCGAACGCCTCGCCGGCGAACGGCCGGTGGTCAAGCTGGTCGCCGACATGATCGGCGAGGCGGTGCGTCGCCGCGCGTCCGACATCCACCTCCGCCCCGGTGCGCAGGACGTGGAACTGCTGTACCGGATCGACGGCGACCTGGTGCCGGTACGGCGCTTCGTGCGCGCGCTGCTGCCGGCGCTGGTGAGCCGGATCAAGGTCATCGGCGGCATGAACATCGCCGAGCGTCGCGTGCCGCAGGACGGCCGCGCCGCTGCCACCGAGGACGGACACCTCATCGACCTGCGCATCTCGGTGCTGCCGACGGTCGACGGCGAGAGCGTGGTGATCCGACTGCTCAACACGCAGGAGGGACTGCGGCGGATTGACGAGATCGGCTTCAACCCGCGCGACATGCAGCTGTTCCGCGACCTGATGCGGCGCAGCCACGGGATGCTCCTGGTCACCGGCCCTACCGGTTGCGGCAAATCGACCACGCTCTACGCCGCGCTGCTCGAAGCGCGCGCGCGACACGTGAACATCATCACCGTCGAAGACCCGGTCGAGTACCACATCCCCTCGATCGAGCAGGTGCAGGTCAACCGCGCGGCCGGCATGACCTTCGCGCGCACCTTGCGAAACATTCTGCGCCACGACCCCGACGTCATCATGGTCGGTGAGATCCGCGATCACGAGACCGCCGAGATTGCGGTCGAGAGCGCGCTCACCGGGCACTTGGTACTGTCCACCCTGCACACCAACAGCGCTGCCACGGCGGTGACCCGGCTGCTCGATCTGGGCGTGGAATCATTCCTGCTGCGCTCGACGCTGATGGCGGTGCTGGCGCAGCGCCTCGCGCGTCGCAACTGCACGCGCTGTGCGGCACCGGAATCGGTCGAGTCGCACCTGCGCGAGGTCCTCGGCGTCGGAGCCGACGAGGTATTCCACGCAGGCGCCGGCTGCGCGAACTGCGACGGTACCGGGGTGCGCGGGCGGGTGGCGGTCTACGAACTGCTGCCGGTCAGTGCGGGGCTGCGACGCCTCATGGTTGCCGACGCCGACGCGGACGCGATCCATGCGGTCGCGGTCGGCGAGGGGATGGTGCCGATCACCGATCATGCCGTTGCCCTCGCGCGCGCGGGCGTGATCTCGCTCGCCGAGGCGTTCCGCATCCGTGTCGAATGAGGGAGGATCCGTTGAACGCACCGTCCCGCTTCGCCTTCGCCGGTAGCGACCTTGCCGTTCTGTTCCGGCTGGCCGGGCGCGACGACGCGGCGACCTACCGCCTCGTGGAGGACCTGGAGGCCTGTTGCGCCGCCTTCATGGTGCTCGCCCGCGGCGAACACGGTCGATTGCCGCCCAAGGTGGCTGCCGATCTCGACGGTATCTCCCGGCTCGCCGCCGCCCTGCGGTCCGCGCTTTACGAACTGCCGGCCGACGTGAGCTTGCTGCTCGATCTGCACGTGCTCAGCGAGGGCGCACAGCGCCGTATCGGCCGCGATCTTGAACGGGTCACGCAACCGCTGGAGGACCTGGTCGCGGTGATGGCCGAGGTGCGGCGCGATACCGATGCCCAGTTGCAGGCTGGCAGCACGCAGATCGACCAGCGCCTGCTGTCCGCGATCGCCTCGTCCTACCGTAACCGGCTCAACCTTCGGCCCTCCGCGGACGATGGCGGGCACTTCGAGCGATTCCTGCGCGGCGTGCTCGAGCTCGCCGCGGTGCAGGCGCCCGAATTCGCAGCGCTGTCGCGTCGGGTCGGGACTGTGCAGCTCGCCGCGGCCTGCGACGGGGCGGCCGGGCGGGGTCCACCGCTCGGCAGGCCGCTACTGCAAGAGTAGAGGCCGGGCGGGCCGGCTGTCGCGGTTATGATGCGCCCTGCTGCCGCGGAGTCCGACGTGCGCCGAGCCCTGATCCTTCTCGCCCTGCTGTCCTGCGCTCCCGCCGCGTCCGCCGCGGAAGTGCTGCTGCTGCGCGCCGACCGCGTGATCGTCGATCCAGGGACGGCGCCGCGCGGTGCGACGACGATCATGGTGCGCGGCGAGCGTATCGAAGCCCTGTTTGACGGGCTCGTTGTGAGTCCGACGCTGGAGGAGGGCGAGGTGGCGCGCGAGATCGACCTGCGCGGGCGCACCGTCCTGCCCGGGTTGATCGACTGCCACGTGCACTTGACCGGCGATCCGGCGACCCCGTGGTGGCGGGACGCCGTCGATACGCCCGAACAGGCGGCCATCATCGGCGTCAAGAACGCCGCGCTCACCGTGCGCGCGGGGTTCACCACGGTTCGCGATCTCGGCGGCAACCGGCAGGCCCCGCACGCGCTGCGCGACGCCATCGCCGCCGGCACGGTTCCGGGACCGCGGGTGCTGGTCGCCGGGCAGGCGATCTCCATCGTCGGCGGGCACGGCGACGCCAACGGATTCAATCCCGAGGCCACGATGGCGCTGTCAGGACCGAACATCTGCACCGGGGCCGACCAGTGTGCGCAGCGGGTGCGCGAGATGTCGCGCGCCGGCGCCGACGTGATCAAGCTCGCCGCGACCGGCGGCGTGCTCAGCCAGCAGAACCGCGGGCTCGACCAGCACTTCAGTGCCGCCGAACTGGCATCGATCGTCGACACCGCGCACTTGCTCGGCCTCAAGGTGGCCGCACACGCCCATGGGCCGCGTGGGATCGAGGCCGCGGCGCGTGCCGGGGTGGACTCGATCGACCACGGCACCTACATCGACGCCGCGGGTGTGGCGGCGATGCGAGCCAGCGGCACGTTCCTGGTGCCGACCCTGTCGCCGACGATCGCCTATCGCGAACGTATCGGCAGCGGCGCCTACACCGCCATCGTAGAGGCGAAGATCCGCCAACGGCTCGCCGCCACCGGCAAGAACATCGCCGCCGCGCGCGAGGCGGGCATCCGGATCGCGTTCGGCACCGATGCCGGCGTGTCGGACCACGGCCGCAACGCCGAGGAGTTCCCGCTGATGGTCCGCTATGGCGGCATGCAGCCGCGCGACGCTCTCGCTGCGGCGACGGTGGAGGCCGCAGACCTGCTGGGACTGGCGTCGGAGGTCGGCACCCTGGAGGCGGGCAAGTCGGCCGACGTGATCGCCGTCGAGGGCGACCCGCTGGGCGACGTGGCCGCCTTGCAGCAGGTGCGGTTCGTGCTTGCGCGCGGGCGCGTGGCGAGGCAGGACTGACGGGCTTAGAGCCCAGAAAGGGGTGGTTCCGCTCTCGACCGGGCCCTGGGCCCCGGGCCATCGCCTCAATCGACCCCCGCCTCCTGGTGCAGCATGCGGCGCGCGCGCTTGATCACCCACCAGACGGAGAGCAGGACGACCGGGATGGAAGCGCCCATGGCGACCTCCGGCGAGACCGGCCACATGGCTGTGGCGGACAGCGACTTGGCCGCGAAGCCGATCAGGCCGACCACGTAGTAGGAGATCGCGGCCACCGAGAGCCCTTCGACCGTGGCCTGCAGGCGCACCTGAAGCCGCTGGCCGCGCGTCAGCGAGCGCAGCAGGTCCTGGCTCTGCGCCTCGTTGCGGATGTCCACCCGCGTGCGCAGCAGGGCGCTGCCGCGCGAAGTCCGCTCCGAAAGGCCGGCCAGGCGCAGCGCCGCCGCCTCCACCGTGGCCATGGCGGGCACCAGCCTGCGGCGCAGGAAGGCAAACGCCGGCACGCAGCCGTCGATCGGTGCCTCGTCGAGTTCGGCCATGCGCTGGAGCACGATTCCGTGATAAGCGTTGCTGGCCGCGAAGCGCACGGTGTGTTGCGCGATCAGTGTCTCGATCTCGGTCGCCACGCGCATCAGGTCATCCAGCAAGGCCATGTCCTCGTTGGCGCCATCCTGGATGGCGCGCGAGATCGCCGCCAAGGCCGCTTCGTTGCGGGCCAGCGCCGCCGACAGTGTTCGCGCGGGCTGGAAGGCGCGCATCGCCATCACGCGGTAGATCTCGAGCTCGGTCACCTGCGCCGCCAGTCGCCCGGCGGTGTCGGCATCCATCGCCTCGCACAGCACCAGCGCACGCATGAAGCCGTCGGCGCGCACGCGGAAGTCGGCGAACAGTCGTGCCGAACCCCCGGCGATGCGCGAGGCCGTGATTCTCGGCGTGCCGAGGAAGGCCTTGGCCAGCGCCACGGCGGTGGCGTCCCCGTGCCCTTCGCTGACCAGCAGGCACAACTGCAAGGCGACCACGGTGCGCCCGGGCAGCGCGCGCAGCCAGTCCGGGGGCAGGGGGATGGCGCCCTGCAGTGCGGGAAGGTCGGCGCCGAGCAGTGCCGACTGCCGGACCGGTTGCACCGCCGTGTAACGGGAAAACTCCGTATGTCGCTCCCATTGCAGCAGCGCCGCGCCGAGCGTGGCACGCAGGAAGCCGGGCTCCTCCGCCGCGATTCCCGCCTCGTCCAGGCGCCCCAGGTGGGCGCGCTCGGCCGCCGCGTCACCGTCGTGCAGGGTGACGATGCAGGTCAGGACCGACGGCAAGGAAACCGGTACCGGCGGCCGTGCGTGCGCTTCACCGACCAGGGCCTGACGCTCCGGTGCGTCCTCGGGCAGCAGTCGGGGCGGGGCGGGCAGGACATCCATGGGCGCAGCATAGCGCGCCCCGGCGACCGACCCGGTGCAGCCGCGGGTGACGGTTGCTTGCACGGGTCGAGCGCGACGGGCGACCTCGGCAGGCAGTCGGACTGCGAAAACTGTCGCTGTGTGTCCGGACCGCGCTCGCGTCACCAATCGTTACTTGCGCGCTGCGTTGATGCCTTTTCAATTCTGTGGGGTCCAGTCAGCATGTACGATGGAGCGCATGGCGACGGACGGCACGCCCGGGTTCCGCAAACTCGTGATCGAGTACGTCGGCGGCAGCGACGAGGAGCGCGCGCTCCTGCGCCTGCTGCTGCGCTCGCTCGCGCCACGGTTGCGCTCGACCTGGATCTGGGGCTCGGCGGACAACGCCGATCTGCTGGTGGTCGACCCGACGGTGCTGGTCGGGGAGGTCGCTCGCACCCGTGCGTTGGAATCCGGGGTCCGCTGCGTGGTGCTGTCTGCGTCGCCCGGCGGGCGCAGCGGCGATTTCGTGCTTCCGCTGCCGCTGCGCGCCGACGACGTGCTGCGCGTTCTCGATGCCGCGTCGATGGCACTCGAATCCGGCATGCGGCCGGTCCTGGGTGGCGGCAACGCCGTCGACGCCGGTTCGGGCGACGAGTCCTGGAAAGCCGATTTCGCCGCCATCGGTTTCGACATCGACTTCGATGCCCCGCCGCCGAGCCCGCCACCGGGCGCGGATGAGGCGGAATCCCTGTTCCGCCGCGATCCTTCGGGCGAGAGGTCGAGCGTGCTGATCCCCGGAAGTCTGGGGCCGGAGGTCGGCATCGACTGGTCGGGTGACGTCACGGCGCGATCGGAAATGCGCGCCGGCGGTCCACGGACCGCCGATTCTCCAACCCGGCGCCAATCGGCCAAGGGGGAACCGTCCCACACCCTGACCGAGATCCTCGAGGGGGGGCTTCTGGTCGGTCCCAGCCGGATCGCCGAGTCGGGCCTGCCGGAACTGGTGCTGGATCCGAAGGCCCGTGTCTATCACTGCGCGGCCCCTCTGCCGGCGCTGGAGCCCTACTTCGGGCGCCCGATCAAGCTCTCCGCGTGGGTGCCGTTGACCGGGTCCGACCTGACGTCGGCGCGCGGGAAATCCGCCGCCCAGCCCTACGATCGCCTGCGCTGGCTCGACGTGCTGCTGCTGTCCGGGGGCAGCCTGGCGCGTCGGCTTGATCCCGGTGGCGTCTACCGGTTGCGGCAGTGGTTTCCGATCGCGCGCGAGTACCCTCGCGCGTATCGCATCTCGGCTGCGCTGCTGCGGCCGACCCGTCTACACGAGGTGGCGGCGGCAACCGGCCTGCCGATGGCGGAGGTGTTCAACGTGGTCAACGCCTGGGATGCTCTCGGCTTCCTGGAATGGCAGCCGCGCGACCGGCTGCGTCGGGACCCCCAGGGCGGCTCCTGACGGAGCGGTTCAGCGCATTGCGTGAGCGCGGATGAAGGCGCGCACCTCGGGGTAGATCCTCTCGCGCCAGCGCCGGCCGCTGAAGATGCCGTAATGGCCGGCGCCCTCGGCGAGCAGGTGTCCCTTGCGCGTTGCCGGCACTCCGCGGCACAGGTCGAGCGCCGCCCGCGTCTGGCCGGCGCCGGAGATGTCGTCGAGTTCGCCCTCGATCGTGAGCAGCGCGGTGTCGCGGATCGCTTCCGGTGCAACCCGGCTGCCGCGCACCGCCCAGGTTCCCTCCGGCAGTGCGTGCTCCTTGAACACCACGCGGATGGTGTCGAGGTAGTACTCCGCCGGCATGTCGAGCACCGCGTTGTACTCGTCGTAGAACCGGCGGTGCGAATCGGCGTCTTCGAGGTCGTCCTTGAGCAGGTCCTCGTAGAAGTCCCAGTGCGACATGAAGTGGCGTTGCGGGTTCATGGCGATGAAGCCCGCGTGCTGCAGGAATCCGGGATAGACACGCCGGCCGCGCCCGGGGTAGTTGCCGGGCACGAAATGGATCAGGTTGCCCTCGAACCAGGCCAGTGACCGGGTGCTGGCGAGGTCGTTGACCCGGGTCGGGCTGCGCCGGGCGTCGATCGGTCCGCCCATCATGGTCATGCTCAGCGGCGTCTCCTCGCCGGCCGCGGCCATCAGCGAGACCGCCGCCAGCACCGGCACGGTCGGCTGGCAAACCGAAACCAGATGCAGCCGCGCGGCGCCGATGTGGCGGATGAACTCCTGGATGTAGGCGACGTAGTCGTCCAGGTGGAAGGCGCCCTCCGCGGTCGGCACCATGCGCGCGTCGATCCAGTCGGTGACGTAGACCTTGTGGTCGGCGAGCAGGGTGCGCACCGTGTCGCGCAACAGGGTCGAGTGGTGGCCCGACAGCGGGGCGACCAGCAGCACCACCGGGTCGTCCTTGAGGTCGGCGATGGTCGATGGATCGTCGGCGAAACGCTTGAAGCGGACCAGGTTGCAGAACGGCTTGCGCAGGACCTTGTACTCGACGATCGGCACCTCGTGCCCGTGCGCGGTCACCGAGCGGATGTCGAACTGCGGCTTCTCGTAGTCCTTGCCCAGCCGATACATCAGTTCATAGCCGGCGGCCAGCCGGTTCGCGCCGGGCACGTGGCTGAGCCACGAGCCCGGCTCGGACAGGATCCGCGCGTTCGCCTCCGACCAGTAGACCAGCGGGCTGAGCATGGCGCGCTGGAACTCGTGCAGGTGGTAGAGCATCGCGGACTCCGGGGGTCGGGCGCGTCGGGTCGATCGCGCATTGTGCATCGCATCAAGCACGGGCGCCAATTCGACATTCAGGTATCGTGCCAGCCGGCCGGACGGGGGCGGGTGGGGCATGCGCAAGCGGGTCGCGGTGGTGGGGGCGGGGCCGAGCGGCATCGCGGCGCTGAAGGCCCTGCTGGCCGAGGGGCACGACGCCGTGGCGTTCGAGCAGTCCGACCGCATCGGCGGCAACTGGGTGTTCCGACCGGAGGCGTCGCACTCCAGCGTCTACGAGACGACCCACATCATCTCCAGCCGGCGATGGTCCTCCTTCGAGGACTTCCCGATGCCGGAGGACTACCCCGACTATCCCTCGCACGCGCAGGTGCTGGCCTACTTCGAGGCCTACGCCGCGCGCTTCGGGCTGGCGCCGCACGTGCGGCTGCGCACGCGCGTGGCGCGCGCCGAGCGCTGCGCGACCGGTGGCTGGATTCTCACGCTGGCGGGCGAGGCCGGCCCGGCCACCGAGCGCTTCGACGCCCTGCTGGTCGCCAACGGCCACCACTGGGCCCCATCCATGCCCGAGGTGCCGGGTCGCTACGACGGCGAGGTCCTGCATTCGCACGCCTTCAAGCGCGCCGAGCCGTTCCGGGGCCGTCGCGTGCTGGTGGTCGGCGCGGGCAACTCGGCCTGCGACGTGGCGGTGGAGTGCTCGCGGGTGGCGGCGTTCGTCGGCCTGTCGGTGCGCCGCGGCCAGCACATCGTGCCCAAGTTCCTGCGCGGCCGGCCGTCCGACGACAATCACGCTGGGCTGCGCTGGCTGCCGGCACCCCTGCGCCAGCGACTGCTGGGATTCGGGCTGCGTCTGGTGCAGGGGCGCTACGCCGACTATGGGCTGCCGGAGCCGGAGGTCGGTCTGCTGGAGATGCACCCGACGGTCAACTCCGAGCTGCTGTATTTCATCCGCCACGGCCGCATCCATCCGCGTCCCGGCGTGGCGCGCTTCGACGGGCCCGAGGTGGTGTTCACCGACGGCCGCCGCGAGGCCTGGGACACGGTGGTTTTCGCCACCGGCTACAACATCCGCTTTCCGTTCCTCGATCCGGCGCTGGTGCCGTGGGTGGACGACCACGCCATCCCGCTGTATCGCAAGATGATCCCGGCCGAGGTCGACGACCTGTACTTCATCGGCCTGTTCCAGCCGTTGGGGTGCATCTGGCCGCTGGCGGACCTGCAGGCGCGCATCGCCGCCCGCGCGATCGGCGGCCGCTGGCGCCGCCCCGCCGACCTGCCGGCGCGGATCGCGCACGAGATGGCGCACCCGCACTACCGCTTCCAGCGCAGCCGACGGCATGCCGTCGAGGTCGACTACCACCGGTTCCGCGCTGAGCTGCTGGCCGAACTGGGCTGACAGCACCCGCTGGCGTCGCGCCCGTCTGGCGCGGTGGGGTTTTCCGGGGTCATGGTCCGCCCGGCGCCCGCGTCAAGAATGCGTTGCGTTCACCGGCCGCTGGTTACCAATCTCCGGGGCCCGGCCATGCGGTCGGGGAATCGAGGCTTCAAGACGAGCGTCCACGGGCCGCCAGGTCGGCCGGTCGGCGCAGGGGGTCCCAACCGGGAAAGCACGTCATCGCACCTTGCTGGCCACGGCGATCGCCGCCGCACTGTGTGGTTTCACCCCGGTCCCGGGATTCGCGCAGCAGGCCGCTGCCGGGGACGACGAGGCGGAGAAGTCGAAGGTCCAGGAACTGGAGCCGATCACGGTCACCGGCGCCCGCATCAAGCGCGCCGGCTTCGACACGCTCGAGCCGGCCATCGTGGTCAACGAGGACTACCTCAAGAACCGCGGCCTGACCAATGTGGCCGATGCGATCAACGAACTGCCCGGCTTCGGCGTGGGCGTGACGCCGGAAGGCGGCCAGTCCGGCTTCGGCGTGGCGGTGAACTTCGTCAACCGATTCGGGCTGGGCACCAACCGCACCCTGACCCTGATCAACGGCCGCCGCGCGGTGTCGTCCAACTCGCCGACCATCTTCGGACCCGCCGGCCCCGGCTTGCAGGTCGACCTGAACGTCGTTCCCAGCCTGCTGGTCGATCGCATCGAGAACATCGCGATCGGCGGCGCGCCGACCTATGGGTCCGACGCCATCTCCGGCGTGGTCAACGTCATCCTCAAGCGCGATTTCGAAGGCCTCGATACCACCGCTACCTACGGCATCACCCAGGAAGGCGACGGCGAGCGGTACAACGTCGGCGCGCTGTACGGCCTGAACTTCAACGACGGCGCCGGCAACGTGACCTTCTCGGCGACCTACGACAAGCAGGAAGGCGCGCTGGCCACCGAGCGCGAGCGTTTCCGCCAGGGCCTCGCGTTCTCCGTCAACCCGCTCGCCAGCCAGGTCGCCAGCCAGACCGGCCGCACGCCGCAGAACGACGGTCGCGTGTTCCCGACGCCGTTCAACACCGGCAACGGCGACGGCATCCCGAACTCGGTGCTGATCCGCAACGCACGCCTGTTCAGCCTCACCGGCGGCGGCCTGCTCTTCCCGGGCACCGGCGGCTTCTACAACGCGAACGGCACGCTGCGCGGCTTCGGCCCGAACTCGAACACGTACTTCCAGTTCGACCGCTCCGGCAACCTGGTGCCCTACAACCCGGGCACGCCGTTCGGCACGCAGAACGCGTCCGGCGGCGACGGCTTCTTCCTCAACGAGACGGTGCAGCTCACCTCCGACCTCGAGCGCAAGACGCTGTTCAGCAGCGGCCGCTACGTCTTCACCGACGCGATCGAAGGCTTCTACGAGGCCTCCTACTACAACAGCGAGGCGCTGGAACTGATCGACCAGTCGATCTACAACGTCAACCTGTTCGGCGGGCTGTCCAGCACCATCACCTTCCCGGTGTCCTACGCGCAGTTGCCCGAGCAGGCGCGCGGGATCCTCACCGGGCTGGGCCAGACCAACTTCCGCCTGTCGCGCGCCTCGCGCGACCTGGTGAACAACAACGGCCGCGGCGAGACCGACGTCTACCGCGGCGTGGTCGGCCTGATGGGCTCGTTCGACGCCTTCGACCGCAACTTCAACTGGGAAGTGTCGGCCAACTGGGGCCGCAATGAATCGACCTTCCTCGCGACGGTCCTCAACCAGCAGAACTTCGTCAACGCGTTGCACGTGGTGCGCGACGCCAGCGGCAACCTGGTCTGCTCGCCGACCCCGGTCGCCGGCCTGATCGTGCCCAACGCCACGGGTGCGGCCAGCACGCCGGTCGCCGACCCGAACTGCGTGCCGCTGAACATCTTCGGCGAGGG
>DHLY01000104.1:7860-46981 GCA_002405525.1 Proteobacteria bacterium UBA4656 | reverse complement strand
ACCGCTTCGACCTGACCGGCAAGTTCCGCAACGTCGACAACACGGTCAACGGCGCGTTCGACACCTACACCTACGGCTTCCAGTACCGCCCGGTGGAGGACGTCGAGATCCGCGGCAATCGCACGACCTCCCTGCGCGCACCGGCGATCGTCGAGCTGTTCACCCCGGTGTCGAACATCTTCACCTTCGTGCCCGATCCGTGCGACACGCGCAACGTCAACGGCGGCACGCGGCCGACGGTGCGCCAGGCCAACTGCGCGGCCTTCTACCGCCAGTTCAACCTCAACCCGAACAACTTCACCTCGATCGCGGTGGGTGCGACCATCCCCGGCACGTCGTCGGGTGATCCGAACCTGCAGAACGAGGAAGCGGACTCGGAGACCATCGGCATCGTCCTGCAGCCCTCGTTCATCCCGGGCTTCCGGATGGCGATCGACTACTACAAGATCGAGATCGACAACGTCATCGCCAACCTCGGCGCGGGCGACATCGCGACCGGCTGCTTCGATAACACGACGTTCGACGCCACCGACGTGACCCGCGCCAACTCGTTCTGCGAGCGCATCGTGCGTTCCGCGGATGGCCAGATCACGACCATCCGCACCGGCTTCGTGAACGGCGGCTTCCTCGATTTCACGGGCCAGTCGCTGGACCTGCAGTACACGCGCGACCTGTCGGAGTTCGATTGGGGCCTGAAGGGTCGCCTCGACCTGTCGGCCAATCTGTTCCGCCTGCGCCAGTTGGAGAACTCCAACAACAACGTGGTGACCACCTTCTCGGTCAACACCCAGGGCAATGCGAAGCGCCAGTACCAGTACGGCGCGCAGTACACCCTGGACAAGTTCTCGATCGGCGCGCAGGCCAACTACCAGTCGGGCGTGGAGCTGGTGCTGGATCAGTTCCGCACCGGCGACTCGCAGGACCTGACTCGCCTCGAGAGCCAGTGGACGTACAACGCCAACTTCACCTATGCGATCACCGACGACATCCTGGTCAACCTTGCGGTCACCAACCTGACCGACGAGGAGCCGCCGTTCCCGGTCGGGGGTCTCGGCACGTACGACACGCTCGGTCGCCGCTACTCCGTGACCTTGGACTGGAAGTTCTGGTAAGCCGCGAGCCCGGGTGAGACCATGAGGCCGCGCCCCGCTGGGGCGCGGCCTTTTTCTTGGCGCGACTACAATGGGCGCCCGCCTTTCGAGGAGCCGACATGGCCAGCGTGCACGACTTCACCGCCACCGACATCGACGGCAAGGACCGCAAGCTGTCCGAGTTCAAGGGCAAGGCACTGCTGGTGGTCAACGTCGCCAGCAAGTGCGGCTTCACCCCGCAGTACAAGGGCCTGGAGGAGATGTACCGCCGGCACAAGGACCAGGGACTGGTGGTGCTGGGCTTCCCCTGCGACCAGTTCGGCCACCAGGAGCCGGGTGACGCCGACGAGATCAAGAACTTCTGCTCGCTGACCTACGACGTCACCTTCCCGATGTTCGACAAGGTGGAGGTCAACGGCAGCGGCGCGCACCCGCTGTACCAGTACCTGAAGAAGGAAGCCAAGGGCCTGCTCGGCAGCGAGGCGATCAAGTGGAACTTCACCAAGTTCCTGGTCGACAAGGACGGCAAGGTGGTCGCCCGCTACGCGCCGACCGACACGCCGGCGAGCATCGAGAAGGACCTCGGCAAGGTGCTCTGAGCGCGTCGTGGACGACGACTACGTCGTTTTCCTGTGCGAGTTGATGAGCGGCGTCGGCCGGATCACGGCGCGGCGGATGTTCGGCGGCCACGGGCTCTACCATGAGGGCCGGATGGTCGCGCTGGTCGCCGAGGGACGGCTGTACCTCAAGACCGATGCCTCGACGCGCGCGGCTTTCGAGGCGGCGGGCAGCAACCCCTTCGTCTACGCCGGCAAGGGCAAGCCGGTCACCATGAGTTACTGGCTCGCGCCCGACGAGGCGCTCGACGATCCGGCCCTGATGCGGCCGTGGGCGCAGCGCGCGGTCGAGGCCGCGGCGCGCGCCGCGCAAGCGCCCGCCCCGTCGCCGGTAGGAGCACGCGTGCGCGCGACCGCGGAAACCGGTCCTTGCCGCGGGGTGGTTTGCCGCGGCCGCCCGCAAGCGGGCTCCTGCAGGAGCGGAGCCCGCCGTCGATGCGCGCTCAGACCTTGACCACCTGCTTGCCGAAGTTCTGCCCGGTGTACAGGCGACGCAGGGCCTCGGCGAAGTGGTCGAGGCCGGCGACCTCGTCGATGCGGCTGGTGAGCTTGCCGGCGGCGGCCCACGGGCCGAACTCGGCGATCGCCTCGCCGGCACGGTCGAGGTAGTCGATCACCACGAAGCCTTCCATGCGGGCGCGGGACGAAATCAGCGACAGGTAGTTCGCCGGGCCCACCGGCACGCCGGTGGCGTTGTACTGCGAGATGCCGCCGCAGAGCACGATGCGCGCGCGAAGCTTCAGGCGCCGCAGCACCGCGTCGAGGATCTCGCCGCCGACGTTGTCGAAGTACACGTCGACGCCGTCCGGGCAGGTCTCGGCGAGCCGCTTGGAGACCTTCTCGTTCTTGTAGTCGATCACCTCGTGCGCGCCGAGTTCGTCCTTCACCCAGGCACACTTGTCGGGGCCGCCGGCGATCGCGACCACGCGGCAGCCGTAGTTGCGCGCCATCTGCACCACGGTCGAACCCACCGCACCCGCGGCGGCCGACACCACGACCGTTTCGCCGGACTTGACCTGGCCGATCTCCTTCAGGCCGAAGTAGGCGGTGAGCCCGGTGGCGCCGAACACCGACAGGGCCCAGGCAGGGTGGGGCAGTGACTTCGCGTCGAATGCGCGGAAGCCCTTGCCATCGCACACGAGTTGCTCGCGCGCGCCGGTCATGCCGCTGACCCAGGTGCCGACCGGAAAGCGCGGGTGCTGCGACTCGACGACCTCGCCGATGCCGGCCGAGCGCATCACCTCGCCCAGCCCGACCGGCGGCCAGTAGGACTTCTGCTCGCTCATCCAGATCCGCATCGCGGGATCGATCGACAGCCAGCGCACCGCGATGCGGACCTGACCATCCGCCAGTGGCGCGGCAGGTTCGGCGCGCAGTTCGAAGTCGCTGTCCTTCGGCAGGCCCTCGGGACGGGCGACGAGGTGCAGGCTGCGGCGGATGTCGGTCATGGTCGGTGCTCCGATGCGGTCAGGAACCGCCGAGGTTAGCCGGTCTCGGCACTTCGACGGGAATGCCCTGCGTATCGCAAAGGCGGGCGGCGCACAGATGTCGCCGCAGGCGCGGCGCGGCCTGCACCATCAGGTGGAACAGGACGTGCTGCTCGATGCTGCCGCGAAAGGCCGTGGCCCCGGGCCCGGTGGCGTACACCGGAACGTCCTCGCCGCCATGCGTCTCGTCCTTCAGCGGCACGGTCGCCTCCTGCAGGAAATCGGGATCGGTGGGGTCGACCGCGCGCAGGTCGGGCCGGCCGGCGCGGATCGCCGCCATCGCGCTGAAGTCGTGGCGATGGCGCTTCGCGCCCTCCGGCTGGCGGTCCGAGGCGCCGGTGTAGCCCGGGCCGTTGGCGTAGGACAGCGTGGTGTAGGGCAGGCCGAGCGCATCGAGTGCATGGGTGCCGTCCGCGGACTCCTTGCCGCTGGTGCCGCGCACGAGGCCGAGGATCGGATTGCCGCGCGCCGCATAGCCGGCGAACGCCAGCACGTGGGAATGGTCGGCGGTGACGACCACCAGGGTGTCGTCGAGGTCGACCACCGCCAGCGCCGCACGCACCGCGTCGGAAAGCGCGATGGTGTCGGTCAGCGCGCGGTAGGCGTTGCCGAAGTGGTGGGCATGGTCGATGCGTCCGCCCTCGACCACCAGCACGAAGCCCTCCGGATCGCGCGACAGGCGCGCGATCGCGGTGCGCGTGAGGTCGGCGAGGCTGGGCTCCTGCGGCGCCATGCGCGGCCGGTCGTGCTCGAACTGCAGGTGGTCGCCCGCGAACAGGCCCAGCCAGGGCGCCCGGTCCGCGGGATCCAGGCCGGCCAGCGACGCGGCGTCCTCGACATAGCGCCCGCCGGCGCGCGCGCGCCATGCCGCGACCAGGTCGCGCCCGTCGGCCCGGGTTCCGCCGGCCTCGCGCGGCAGGAAGCGATCGCGGCCACCGCCGAAGGCGACGTCAAGGCCACGACCGAGGCGCGGCTCGACCAGTTGCCGGGCGATGTCGATGCAGCCGGCCGCGGCGGCCGCCGGTGCCAGCGCGACGTCGTCTTCCCAATTGCGATCGGCCGAGCGCGCGTAGGTCGCCGCCGGCGTGGCGTGGGTGATCCTCGTCGTGGTGACGACGCCGGTGGCCAGTCCGGCGAGCCCCGCCAGTTCCAGCAGGGTGATCAACTCGTCGCCGCGTGAGCCCGCACAGTCCGTGCGGCGCACCGACGGGCCGATGCCCAGCAGGCCCATGCGCGTCTTCACTCCGCTCGCCATCGCGGTCATGGTGCCGGCCGAATCAGGGGTCTGGTAGTCGGTGTTGTAGGTGCGGGCGAGCGCGGTATGCGGGAACTCCTCGAACGCCAGCCGATGCTCCTCGCCTCGCGCACCCAGGCGCTGGCCCTGGAGGATGCGCGCCGCGGCGACCGTGGTCAGGCCCATGCCGTCGCCGACGAACAGCACCAGATTGCGGGCGCGGCTCTCGGCGGCCCCGCGGCGGGCGGCTTCCGCGGCGCCGTGGCGGAACCAGGCGTCGCTGTCGTCGTCCAGCGGCGGCGTCGCGGGCTGCTCCACCGCGATGGCGGGGCGCTGTGCGAGAGTTCCGGCGGTACAGGCGGCCAGCAGGGGCGGCAGGATGAATGCGAGGAGCGGGCGGATGGACACGGGGCGGAGACTCCGGGGTGCACCCTGATTCTGCAGCAGCCACGCGGGGCCCGCCCGGGCATGGCGTATGGCGGCAGGCCGGCGCGTCGTCGCGATTCACGCACGCTGGCTGTGCGATCCTCCTCACTATGGCCGACCGCATCGCCGGCCGCGGGCGCCCGCCTGCGGCGCTCGCCGCCCTGCTGATCGCGCTGGCCGTGCAGGCCGGCCCGCCGAGCCATGGCCCGCCGCAGCGGGTTGATCCCGCGACCACCGGCGACGGGGCGATCGGCGATCAGTTCGGTCGCGCGCTGGCGCGTTCGGGGACCACACTTGCGGTCGGCGCGCGACAGGTGGTGGTGGTTTCGCCCCAGGCAGCCGAAGGCATCCAGTCCGGTGCCGTGTTCATCTATCGCGACGAGGGCGGCGCGCTGCTGCCGCTGCAGCGCATCGAGCCGCCCGACCCCGACGAGGGCGATCTGTTCGGTGAGGCGATTGCGCTGGCCGGCGACCTGCTGCTGGTCGGTGCCAGCGGTGCCGATCGCGAGGGCCTGGAGGACCGAGGGGTCGCCTACGTCCTGCGACGCGGCGCCGATGGCTTCGTGCCGGAGGCCACGCTTGCGCCGCCGCAGCCTGCGGCGGCGCTGCGCTTCGGCAGCGCCGTCGCGGTACTCGACGCCGACACCGTGGCGGTCGGGATGCCCGGCGCGAGCGCCTGCGCGGCGGATGCGCCGGGTCGCGTCGCCGTGTACCGCCGCATCGCCGGCGCCTGGACCGCAGTGACCACGCTGGTCTCGCCGCAGGCCGTGCCCGGCGACGCCTTCGGCGCGGCCCTGGCAGTGCAGGGTGACCGGCTGCTGGTGGGCCTGCCCTGCGTCGCGGGAGCCGGCGCGCTGTCCCAGTCGGGTGCGGTCGATGCCTTCGAATCAGGGGCCGGCTTCGGCTTCGCCGCCCGCCTCCTCGATCCGCAGCCCACGGTGCGGGCGCGTTTCGGCGCCGCCTTGCGGCTTGACGCCGACCTGGCGCTGGTCGGTGCGCCGGGCGATGTCGCCAGCACGCGCGGTTTCGTCCGCCTGTTCGCGCGCAGCGGCGGCGCCTTTGCCGCAGGCACGCGGATCGAGGCCGTTGACGGCGTGGCGGGCGACGGTTTCGGCTTTTCCCTCGATCGCGAGGGCGACACCCTGCTGGTGGGCGCGCCCGGGAGGCTGGGGGGCGATGGCGGGGGCTACGTCTTCGTCCGAGAGGACACGGCGTTCGCGCAGCGCGCCGTTCTCGAGGACCGCAGCATTCCGGAGGGCGGCGGCCTGACCGGGATCGCGGTCGTTCTGGCGGCGGGCCGTGCCCTGCTGGGCGCGGACCTCGCGCTCGTGCTGCCGAACCGCTCGCAAGGTGCGGTTCGCACCTGGACCGGCGCGGGCGGCGATTGGACGCCCGGCCCGCGGCTCGATCGTGGCGACGGCGCGGCGGGCGAGTTCTTCGGATTCGCGCTGGCGGTGGATGGCACGCGCGCCGCGGTGGGTGCGTTCCTCGACGACACCGCGGTCGGCGGCGACGACGCCGGCAGTGTTTCGATGTATCAGCGCGGCGACACCGGTTGGATACGGACCCAGCGTGTCACGGACCCGGCAGGCGCGCCGGAGGACTGGTTCGGGCGCAGCGTCGCGCTGGCCGGCGACTGGCTGGTGGTCGGCGCGCCGCGCGACATCCCCCACGGCGGCAGCGCGACGGACGACAGCGGCTCGGTCTCCGTGTTCCGCCGCAGCGGAGGGGACTGGGTCTTCGCTTGCCGGTTGCTTCCGCCCGATGGCAACGGGGACGACAGCTTCGGCTTCGCGCTGGCGTTCGACGGTGTTCGCCTGCTGGTTGCGGCCCCCGGCCGTGACGACGGGGCTGTCGATCGCGGAGGGGGCTACGGCTGGAGCGTACGTCCGGACTGCAAGGACTGGCGCTTCGACGGCAAGCTGGTGCCGCAGCAGGCTCCGGCCGGCGCTCTGGCCGGGATTTCGCTCGCGCTCGATGGCGACCGCGCGGTGCTCGGAGCGCCCCAGGCCGCGGTTTCCGGGCGCGCCGCGCAGGGCATGGTGACGCGGTTTGTGTGGCAGGGTGCAGCGTGGGTCGAGCTGGCGCCGGTGGTCGCCTCCGACGGCGCGGCCGGTGACCTGTTCGGTGCCGCAGTCGCGCTGCCGCGCGGTGGCGATCGACTGGCCGTGGGCGGCAGCGGTGTGCGGCTCGGCGCGGACAGCCCGAACGTCGGCGCGGCCTGGGTGTTCCGCCTCGACGGCACAGCGGTGCAGGAAGCGCGCTTGCAGGCCGCGGTTCCGCAGGCCGGCGCGGTGTTCGGGACCGCGATCGCACTGGCCGGGCGGGTGCTGGCGGTCGGCGCCTCCGGCGAGGACGTCGGCGCGGCGGCGAACCGAGGCCGGGTCCACCTGTGGCGGCGCGAGGACAAGGTCTGGCTGCCCGCCGGGACACTGGACCCGGACGACGCCTCGTCCAATACCTTCTTCGGCCGCGTCCTGGCCGCCGACTCCGGCACGCTCATCGTCGGCGGGCCGCTGCGCGCCACCGCAGTGAATCCGGCGGCCGGTGCGGCGTGGTTCTACCCGGATGCCGACACGCTGTTCGCCGACGGCTTCGATTGATCGACCCGACGTCAGCCCGACGCGCCGAAGCGCGCCGCCGGAACGCCCAGCCACTCCAGCGCCGTGCCGTGGAACAGGCGGGCGCGCTCGGCGTGCGGCAGCGCCAGCGCGTCGATCAGTGCACCGGGCTGCTGCTCGCCCAACGGGAACGGGTAGTCGGTGCCGAACATCACCTGCGAGGCGCCGACGGTGTCGATCAGGTAGCGCAGTGCGCGCGGGTCGGCCACCCAGGAATCGAAGTACAGCCGCGACAGGTACTCGCGCGGGTTGCGCGGGTTGTCGGTGGCTACCAGGTCGGGCCGCATGCGGAAGCCGTGCTCGATGCGGCCGATGGTGTAGGGGAAGGCGCCGCCGCCGTGCGCGAGGCAAACGCGTAGGCGCGGCAGCCGCTCCAGCACGCTGCCGAACACCAGGCAGCACGCCGCGCGCGCCTGCTCGGCCGGCATGCCGACCAGCCAGGGCAGCCAGTACTTCGGCATCGACTCGCTGCCCATCATGTCCCACGGGTGGACCAGGATCGCGGCGCCGAGATCTTCGGCCGCGGCGAAGAATTCGAACAGTTCCGGTGCGTCGAGGTTCCAGTCGCCGACGTGCGAGCCGATCTGCACGCCGGCCAGGCCCAGCGATTCCACGCAGCGTGACATCTCCTCGATCGCCAGCCGCGGCGCCTGCAGCGGCACGGTGCCGATGCCGGCGAAGTGCCGCGGATGGGCGCGGCAGATCTCGGCCGTGTGCTCGTTCAGCGCGCGGTGCAGTTCCAGCGCCTGGTGGGGCTTTGCCCAGTAGCAGAACATGACCGGCACGGTGGACACGACCTGCGCGTCGACGCCATGCGCGGCGTACTCGGCGATCCGCAGCATCGGGTCCCAGGTGTTGGGCCCGATCTCGCGGAAGAACCTGCCGCCGCGGTAGATGCGGTGCCGGCCTTCGGCGACGTGCATCACCGGAAAGCGGTCGTCGCCGTACTTCGCCGCGAGGTCCGGCCAGCGCGGCGGGAGGATGTGGGCGTGGGTGTCGATCTTGAGCACCTCGCGTTCCTCACGGCACCAGCCAAGCTGAGAACGCAGCGTAAGCCGGGATGCCGAGTGCCAGGTTGAACGGGAAGGTGATGCCCAGCGCGGCGGTGACGCAGCGGCCGGCGTCGGCCTCGGGCAGGGCGTTGCGCACCGACGCCGGGGCGGCGATGTAGGAGGCGCTGGCCACCATGGTGCCGAATACCGTGGCGCCGCTCGGCGACAAGCCGGCGAGATGGCCGGCCAGCGTGCCCGCGAAGCCGTGCACCAGTGGCACCACGGTGCCGAACGCGACCAGTCGCAGCGCGCCCTGCCGCAACTGGCGCAGTTGCGCGGCCGCCACCATGCCCATGTCGAGCATGAACAACATCAGGGTGCCCTGGAAAAGCTGGAAGTACATCTCGTCGACGGCGCGGATGCCCTTCTGGCCCGCGATCGCGCCGATTGCCAGACCGCCGAGCAGCAGCACCGCGGTGCGCCCGGTGAGCACCTCGGCGAGCGCCTTGCGGTCGATCCCGCCCCCACCCTTGGCGAGCGCCAGGCCGAGCAGGATGGCCGGGATCTCCAGTGCCACCACCAGGGCGACCAGCACGCCCTCGGCCGGCGCGCCGGTGCGTTCCGTGAACTGCTGGGCGGCGATGAAGGTGACCGCCGACACCGATCCGTAGTGCGCCGCGAGAGCGCCGGCGTTCAGACGGTCGTCGCGCAGGAAGCCGCGCGCGAGCGTATAGGCGCTGAACGCGGTGGCGATGCCCGCGGCCAGCGTCACCGCCACCAGCAGTGCGAGGTCGCCGACCGGCTGTGCGCGCAGCGCCACACCGCCCTTGAGGCCGATCGCCAGCAGCAGGAAGATGGCGAGGTACTGCTGGATTTGCGGCGGCACCTCGAGGTCGGAGCGCAGCAGCCGCGCGACGACCCCGAGTACGAAGGCCAGCACCACCGGCGACAGCAGGTTTGCGGTGAGGAGTTCCGGCGAGAATTGCATCGGCGATCGAAGCTCAGGCGTAGCGCG
Organism: Proteobacteria bacterium UBA4656; assembly: GCA_002405525.1. Lineage (GTDB taxonomy): Bacteria > Pseudomonadota > Gammaproteobacteria > Xanthomonadales > Ahniellaceae > UBA4656. Next base: position 37,498 of record DHLY01000104.1, on the reverse strand, counting down.
CGGGCGCTGGATTCAGATGGCCGCAGGCCGCGCAGGTCCGGTTCGCGGTGCTGCGGTAGTATCGTTCGAAAACCGGTGGGAACTGGGTCTCGATGTCGCGCAGTTCGAAGCGCTCTTCGTACAGGCGGTGGTTGCAGCGCTCGCAGTACCACTGCAGCGCGTCCTGCTCGCCCGCCTGGCGTTTGCGCTCGATCACCAGGCCCACGGAACCCGCCATTCGCTGCGGAGAGTGCGGTATCTGCGGTGGCAGGTAGTACAACTCGCCGGCGCGGATCGGGATGTCGCGCGGCAGGCCCTGCTCCTGCACGCGCAGCACCATCTCGCCCTCGAGCTGCAGGAAGAACTCCGGGCCCTCCTCGACGTGCCAGTCCGAGCGCTCGTTGGGGCCGCCCACGACCATGATGATGAAGTCGCCGTCGACGATGCACTTGTTGCCGACCGGTGGCTCGAGCAGGTGGCGGTGCTCGTCGATCCAGCGGGCGAGGGGAATAGGCACTGTTGGAAGCATCGAATATACTCGCGGGGCGCGTGTGGTCGCCGTTCCCGCGAGTGTAGCGTCGCTGTTTGGCCTCAGGGTCTTCTCGTCCGCCCATGGATCATGGACTCGTTGCGGCGGTCCCGGGTCGAATCACTCCGCTGGACCGTGAGCGCTCGCTCTGGCGGCAAGTTGCCGGAGAGCGGATTGCCGTCCTTCCCGGGGTCGACGCGGCGATCCTCCAGCATGCCATGGTGGTCAGGACCTGGAGCGACCACGTCGAGGCGATTGCGGCAGCGACGCGGCTTCCGCGGGAGCGCGTGCAGGCGACGCTCGATCGCGCCCGGTCCGTGGGCCTGCTGCAAGGGGTCGAGGATTTCCTCGCGCCCGGCGATGAGGCCCCGCCGCCCCCGCCTCCGCTCATTTGCATCAGGACTTGCGCAAGGCCGGACTTGCTGGCGCAACTGCTGAAGTCGCTGCTTGAGGACGAGCAGCGATTCGGGGTCCGGCGACATTACGTCGTGGTGGATGATTCCCCCGGCGCTGAGCATCAGGCCGCCACGCGGTCCGTCGCGAAGGCGTTCGCCGGGCGCTCTTCGTCGGGAGTCAGGCTGCTGTCGCAGCAGGATCAGCAAGCACTGCTGGCCGTGCTGGGAATCGACCAGCCGGACGTTTCCGACCTTCTTGTCCGCGACGGTCCGGGCGTTGCGACCGGTGGCCGCGCCTGGAACTGGTCGCTCCTTCTTTCGGCTGGCGGCACCCTCGGGCTGCTCGACGATGATTTCCGGTTCCCGCTTCGGCGGGCCATCGGGGCTGGATCGCGGTTCGATCTGGACACGGAGTACGCCACGGAGACGGAGTTCCTGGATTCGCCGGACGCCGTGCTGCGCCTGCCGGCGGCCGAGGAGGATCCCTATGCAGTCCTCGTGCGCCCGCTGGGCCAGCCCGCCGGCGCGCTGTTGCGCAAGCACGGATTCAATTCCGCGTCGGCCGTCGGGTGCAGCGCCGCGGCGCTGGCCTGCCTCGCCGGACCGACTCGGGTGGTCGGCGTGTGCGTGGGCGTTTACGGATCCCTGAACTTCGACAGTACGGTGTTTTTTTCCGGCATGGGTCCGTCGTCCATGGCCAGCTTGCTCAGGCCGCCGTTTGACGAGCGACGGCTGAATGGGGACTGGCTCTGGAACGGGCGTCGGCACCCGCATTTCTTGAAGACGGGCGGGTTCACCCCTCTGCTGCTCGATGCCCGCGAGCTGCTGCCGCCGACCGGCACTTACGGCAAGTCGGACGACGGGTTGTTCCTGTCGATGCTGTCGATTTGCGATCCAAGGTCGCTGGTCATGTCGCTGCCCGAGGCGATTGGCCATTTCCCGCCGTCGGGGCGCGATCGTCGAGGCGCGGCCGAGCGACCGCCGGCCGAGGACCTTTCGGCGTTCTGCGGATCCACCGCCATGGCCGTGGCGCCAATCCTGCGTTCGGAAAGCCGTGCGTGCCGGATGGCTGCGGTCGCCGCGTTCCTGGGCGACGTCGCGGGCAGTTCAGACGCGGCCCTGGCGGGAAGCTACCTTGCCTGGCGGGACCACTCGGTCACCGTGATCCTGCGCATGTTGTGTGGCAGCCTTCAGCAGTACGGTCGCGCGGCGCCCCCGGCCTGGGTGGAGCACGTCCGGCGTGCGATCGCCGCCAACGAAGCGTTGCTCCGGGACCGGTCGGTCGCGCCGGTAAAGCTCGCGGCGGCGCGGCAGGCGCTGTCGCAGATGTCGCGGGCCCTCGCGGCTTGGCCGGCGCTGTGGTTGCGTGGCGGCAGCGCACTGGTCGAGCGTCTCCCGCTCCTGCGTTGACCGGCGCCTGCGGCCGTTCGCGCGACCGCGCCGCCCGATGACGGGGCGGAACCGGCGGCGTCGTTCGAGCGTGGTCCGCGCAGTGGTCCGTGCGCTTGCAGGGTTCAGTCGTGGGGTCCGGACATTCTTGCATCGCAATTGCTCCGCCTGCACGAAGCAGGGCACGGTCGGATGCCGTGATGCCGTATCCTCCGACACGGAGCGCCGTGGCAGCCGCCGCGTGAAGCGGCACGAGGTTGCCGCAGGCGCAAACGCACCGACGATGGACGCCCACGCCTACATCGCGGCCCTCCCGGGCCACGCATCCCCCCTCGACGGCGAACGGCTGCTGTGGCAGCAGCACGACGGCGCGCGCGTCGTCGTGCTGCCGGCGGCTGAAGCGGTGGTCTTGGGGCAGGCGGCGCGCTTCGAGACCCGCGACCAGCATCTCGAAGCCATCGTCGCCGCGACCGGCCTGCCGCGCGAGCGCGTGGACGCGGCGCTGTCGCGACTGCTGGGTCTGGGGCTGCTCAAGCCGCTCGCCGAGTTCGTTCCCGCAGCCGCTGATGCGCCGCCACCGCCGGCGCCACTGCTGTGCATCCGCACTTGCCAGCGCCCCGACTCGCTCGCGCGGCTCCTGCAGTCGCTGCTCGACGACGAACGGCGCTTCGACGTGCGCCGTCGCTACGTGGTGGTCGATGATGGGCCGAACGCTGCTGCCGGCGCCACGCGATCGGAGGTCGAGGCCTTCGCGCGGCGCTCGGCGTCGGATGTGCGCCTGCTCGGCGCCGGCGAGCGCCGCGCGCTGGTCGGTTGGCTCGGCGCCGACGTGGCCGGGCTTGGCGGCTTGCTCGACCCCGAGGTGCTTGCTTCGGCGAGCGGCGGCCGGGCCTGGAACTGGGCCTTGCTGCTGGCGGCGGGCGGCACGCTGGGCCTGCTCGATGACGACTTCCGCTTCCCTTTGCGGCTGCCGCTCGGCGCGGCACCCGAGATCGACCTCGTCACCGAGTACGCCCTTGAAGCCGAGTTCTTCGATGGGCCGGGCGCTCTGCGCTCGCTGGCGCCGATTGACGAGGACCCCTACGCGATGTTGTCGCGGCTGCTTGGGCAGCCGCCGGGTGCGCTGCTGCGTCGTCATGGCTCGAGCCCGCGGTCGGCGCGTCTGCGGGCAGCCGCTTCGCTGGCGTGCCTGCAGCCCCCCGCGCGGGTGGCGGCGGTCTGCGGCGGCATCTACGGCGCGCTGAACTACGACAGCAGCGTGTACTTGTCGATGCCCAACCGCAGCACCCTGGGCAGCCTGCTGCGCCCGCCATTCGACGAACGCCGCCTCGACGGCGAGAACCTCTGGCAGGGCCGCAGGCGACCGCACTTCATGGCCACCGGTGTGTTCACGCCGCTGCTGTTGGACGCGCGTGATGTGCTGCCGCCGACCGGCACGCTCGGCAAGTCCGATGACGGGCTGTTCATGGCCCTGCTGTCGACCTGCGATCCACACGCGCCGTCGATGGCGGTGCCGGCGGCGATTGGCCATTTCCCTCCGCCGGGGCGCGATCGCCGCGCCGCGGCGGAGCGCGCCGCCATCGAGGATGTATCGACCTTCTGTGCCGGCGTGGCGCTGTCGGTAGCGCCCATGCTGCGCTCTGCCGATCGCTCGCTGCGCCTCGCCGCGGTCGCCGCGGTCATGCGCGACCTCGCCGGCGGCTCCGACGCGGCGCTGGCCGGTACGTGGTCGGACTGGCGCGACCGCATGCTGCTTCGCGTAATCCAGCCGCTGTACCGAAGTCTGCGCGACGGCGGTCCCGGCGTGGCGCCGGCGTGGACCGAACACGTGCGGCGCATGATCGCCGCTAACGAGGCCGCACTGCGCGAGCGAAGCGTGTCGCCGGCGCGCCTCGCCGAGGTCCGCGCAGCGCTGTCGCAACTCGGCCATGCCCTCGTGGATTGGCCCACGCTTTGGGCGCGCGCCGGCGCTCCGCTGCTTGCCCAGTTGCGCCCGCTGCACTGATCGTCTGTGAAAAACAGCCTCAGAGGCAGGTCATGGATGGCCCGCGCGCGGATCATGCACGCCAGTGCACGATTCGCTGGCGCGGGTCCGGACCTGTGCCAGACTCGCGACTGGAAAACCCACAGGATGTGGGTTTTCTCGCAGGCTCTGAGGGCGCGTCGGTCTCCGGCGTGGCATCGGCCGCGCGGCGAGCGGGCAGGTCCATTCCGGGCATGGATCGCGCGAAGAGGACTGATCCGGGGTCGACCTCGCGCGGTCGGTGCGCTTGGCGCCTTCGGTGCTGTGCATGCGTGGCAGGACGCCCTGTCCGGCCGCGTCCGCGTCATCCGCCTCTTGGTGCACTCGGCCACCTTCGGCCGCGCGCAGAGACGAGGCTCATCAACGTGCCAGCGATGCCACGCACTTGAGTTCGATCGCGATCGGCGTCGGCAGGGCGGTGATTCCGACCGTGGTCCGGCAGGGCGGGTGGTCCCGGAAGTGATCGGCCCAGATCCGGTTGAAGGCGGGGAAATCACGCGCCATGTCGGTGAGGTATACCGTGACGTCCACGAGATCGCTCCAGCACGCGCCGGCTGCATCGAGTACCGCGCGCAGGTTGGCGAACACCTGCCGGCATTGCGCTTCGAAGTCGTAAGCCACCAGCCGTCCGCCGGCATCTTGGATGTTGCCCGGAATCCGATCCGTACCCGGCATGCGTGGGCCGATGCCGGACAGGAACAGCAGGTCGCCCGCGCGGCGCGCATGCGGATAGGCGCCGAGCGGGGCCGGCGCGGCTTCGGAGCGGATGGCGGGTTCCATTTCGGGCCTCAGAATGCGATGCAGACGTTGCGCGGCTCGGTGAAGAAGCGCAGTGCTTCCCAGCCGCCCTCGCGGCCGGTGCCGGACTGTTTCATGCCGCCGAACGGGGTGCGCAGGTCGCGCAGCAGCCAGGTATTGACCCAGACCACGCCGCTCTCCAGGTGCGCCGCCATCCGGTGCGCGGTCGAAAGATCGCGGGTGAACACCGATGCAGCCAAGCCGTAGGATGATGCGTTGGCGCGGCGCAGCGCGTCGGCTTCGTCGTCGAATGGCTGGAGCGTGGCGACGGGCCCGAAGATCTCCTCGCTGTTGGTTCGGCAGTCCGGCCCCAGGCCTTCGATGACGGTTGGCGCCACGAACCAGCCACCTGCGCAGCGCCCCGGCAGTTCGATCCGGCGGCCGCCGCACAGGACGGCGCCGCCCTCGGCGCGCGCGGTGTCGATCGCAGCCAGCACCCTGTGCAGGTGCGCCTGCGACGCCAGCGCGCCGAAGGCGGTCTCCGGCAGCGCCGGGTCGCCCGGCAGCAGTTCGCAGGCGCGCGCGACGAAGGCGTCGCGAAAGCGCGAGTAGATCGGCCGTTGGACCAGTATCCGCGACCCGCACAGGCAGATCTGCCCCTGGTTGGTGAACGCCGCGCGAATCGCGGCGTCGATCGCAGCGTCGAAGTCGGCGTCGCCGAACACGATGAATGGATTCTTGCCGCCGAGTTCGAGCGCGATTTTCTTCAGCCCTGGGGCCGCGACCGCGGCGATGGTGCTGCCGACGCGGGTGCTGCCGGTGAAGGACACGGCCCGGGTGTCCGCGTGCGCGACCAGCGGGGCGCCGGCGGCGTCCCCGCTGCCGTGGACGATGTTGAGCACGCCAGCCGGCAGTCCGGCCGCCTCGGCGATCTCGCCCAGGAGGGTCGCGGTCGCCGGCGTGATCTCCGAGGGCTTGGCGACCACGGTGCAGCCGGCCGCCAGCGCCGGCGCGACTTTCCAGGTCAGCAGGTAAAGCGGGAGGTTCCAAGGCGAGATGCAGGCCACCGGTCCCAGCGGCTGGCGCAGGGTGTAATTGATCGCGGAGCCCGCCATCGCATGCGACTCGCTGGCGAACTGCGTGGCGGCCTCTGCGAAGAACCGCAGGTTGGCCGCCGCGCGCGGGATGTCCATGCCGGCAGCCAGCGCCAGCGGCTTGCCGGTGTCCCTGGATTCGACGGCCGCGAGCCGCGGCGCATCGGCCTCGATCGCGTCGGCGATCCGCGCCAGCAGGCGGGCCCGAGTCGCCGACGGCGCATCGCGCCACGCCGGAAAAGCGCGCCGTGCGGCCGCCAGCGCGGCATCGACATCCGCCGCGGTCGAAGCGGCGACCGCGGCATAGACCTCGCCGGTCGCGGGTTCATGGACCGGCAGCCAGGCGTCGGATCGGGGATCGGCGAACGTGCCGTCGATGAAGTTGCGGAACCGGGTCGGCGCGCCGTGCATGGTCACAGCGACTGGGTGCGTCCGCCGTCGACCGGCAGGTTGATGCCGTTGACGTAGGCCGCCGCCGGCGAGGCGAGGAAGGCGATCGCGGCGGCGACTTCGGACGGGTGGGCGAAACGGCCGACGGGGATGTGGCTGCGCATCTCGGCTCTGACCATGTCCTCGTTGCGGCCGCCGGCCCTTGCCCGCGCGGCCACGATCTGCGCGATGCGTGGCGTCTCGGTCGATCCGGGCAGCACGTTGTTGACCGTGATCCCGTGCGGGCCCAGTTCGTGGGCCAGCGTCTTGGCCCAGGACGCGACTGCGCCGCGGATGGTGTTCGACACGCCGATCCCGGGGATGGGCTCCTTGACCGAGGTGGATATCACGTTCACCACCCGACCCCAATGCGCAGCCTTCATGCCGGGCAGCACCGCCTGCAGCAGGGCGTGCCCGCCGAGCAGGTGCTGGCGGAAGGCCGCCAGGAAGTCCTCCGCGCCGGCATCCGCCGCGGTGCCGGGCGGCGGACCGCCGGAGTTGTTGACCAGCACCTGCACCGGGCGTTGGGTCGCCAGCGCCCGCACCTGGGCCGCGGCGCCGGGCTCGGTGAGGTCGGCGGCCATCCAGGCGTGCGACTGGTGCTCGCGCGGGCGCGGGAGTTCGGCAGCCAGGGCGCGCACCACGTCCGCACGGCGCGCCAGCACGGTCACGTCGGCGCCGAGCAGGGCAAGTTCGATCGCCGCGGCACGGCCGATTCCCTGGCTTGCGCCGCAGACCAGCGCATGCCGGCCGGAGAGGTCGAGGTCCATCGCCGTCAGCGCAGCCGTTGGGTCATCCGGCGCACCAGCGCGGGGCCGTCGGGCGCGGCTGGCGGCGCGAGAGCGCCAAGTTCGAAGCCCAGCGCGGCCGCGTCCTCCGGGTCCAGCCCGTCGAAGGCGCGATAGTCGGCGCCCAGCAGGTAGTGGCGGCCCGTATCGAGGTCGTCGAAGCGGATCGTCAGCCCGGACGATTCGAGCACTTCGGCGCCGGTGTCCTCGCGCAGGCGCAGCCGCGCCCACAGCAGCATCCCGGGCTCCGGCGCACACAGCCACCAGTCGTCCTGCGCCATGCTCAAGTCCTCAGCCAGAAGCCGACCGCGGTCCCCGCCGTGCCGATGGCGATCGTCCACAGCATGATCCTCGCCGGAGTCGCCAGCGGGTCGAGCGCGCGGTCAGCGAGCGCGCGGTAGCGGCCGCGCAGCAGGAACGCCCAGTAGCTCGGCGCGAACGACGAGCCGCCCAGTCCGCCCTCCGCGCCGCGGTCCTCGAGGTGCCGGAACGAGAGCGGTCCGAAGATCACATAGCCGGTGACTCCGGCGGTGAGGACGCCGAGCCCGATCATCAACACGAGGTCCGGCCAGAACATCAGAACTCCGCCGTCCCCGGCGCGCGCGGATAGGGTATGGCGTCGCGTATGTTGCCGAGCCCGCAGCAGTAGACCACGAGCCGCTCGAAGCCCAGTCCGAAGCCGGCGTGGGGCACGCTGCCGTAGCGGCGCAGGTCGCGGTACCACTGGTAGTGCGCCGGGTCGAGGCCAAACTGGCGCATCCGGGCGTCCAGCACGTCGAGGCGCTCCTCGCGCTGGCTGCCGCCGATGATCTCGCCGATCCCCGGCGCGAGCACGTCCATCGCCGCCACCGTTTGCGCATCGTCGTTGAGCCTCATGTAGAAGGCCTTGATGCGCTCCGGATAGTTCATCACCACCACCGGACGCCTGACGTGTTCTTCGGTCAGGAACCGTTCGTGCTCGGTCTGCAGGTCGGAGCCCCACTCGACGGTGTAGTCGAACTTCCGCCCGGATTTGCGCAGGATGTCCACTGCCTCCGAGTAGTCGAGGCGCACGAAGGGCTGCGCGATGACCTGCTCGAGACGCTCGATGACGCCCTTGTCGCCGCGCTCGGCAAAGAAGGCCATGTCGTCGCCGCGCTCGTCGAGCACGGCCTTGAAGATGTACTTCAGGAAATCCTCGGCGAGGCTGGCATCGTCGGCGAGGTCGGCGAAGGCGATCTCCGGCTCGATCATCCAGAACTCGGCGAGATGCCGGGTGGTGTTGGAGTTCTCGGCGCGGAAGGTCGGACCGAAGGTGTAGACCTTCGACAGTGCGAGGCAGTAGGCCTCCACGTTCAGCTGACCGGAGACCGTCAGATAGGCCTCCTTGCCAAAGAAATCCTTGGAGAAGTCGATCCTGCCGGACTCGGTGCGCGGCAGGTTGGCGATATCGAGGGTGGACACGCGGAACATCTGCCCCGCGCCCTCGGCGTCGCTGGCGGTGATGATCGGCGTGTTGACCCAGAAGAACCCGCGCTCGTGGAAGTAGCGGTGGATGGCCTGCGCGATGCAGTGGCGCACGCGCGAGACCGCGCCGAAGGTGTTGGTGCGAGGGCGCAGGTGTGCGACCTCGCGCAGGAACTCCATCGTGTGGGCCTTGGGCTGGATGGGGTACGTCTCCGGGTCGTCGACCAGGCCCACCACGTCCACCGCGGAGGCCTGGATCTCGAACGCCTGACCCTTGCCCTGCGACGGCGCCAATTCGCCGCGCGCCACCACCGAGCAGCCGGCGGAGAGATGCTTCACGCCCGACTCGTAGTTCGGCAGGGTGGCGGGTGCGACGATCTGGATCACCGCCTGGCAGGACCCGTCGCTGAGGTTGACGAACGACATGCCGGCCTTGGAGTCGCGGCGGGTGCGGACCCAGCCGCGGACCTCGACCTGCGTGCCAGCCGGCACGCGGCCCGAGAGCGCCTCGGCGACGCTGACGTTCTTCATGTTGGAGCAACTCCCGGGCATGGGGCGGCTGACGCGCGCCGCGAAGACCTGCGATCATAAACGAGCGTGCCCCGGGCGCGCGCCGGGGCTTGTCAGTGGCCGGCCGCGCCGCCAGATCGGGGTGACATCGAGAGGTCCCCAGCCATGAATGCCGCGCTCGCTCCGATCCAACTCACCGAAGCCGCCGCCGCGCGCGCGGCCGCCTTCATCTCCGGCAAGCCCGGTGCGCTGGGGCTGCGGTTCGGCGTGCGCCGGACCGGCTGCTCCGGCTGGGCCTACACCGTCGACATCGCCCATTCGGTAGCGGACGACGACACCGTGTTCGAGCAGCGCGGCGTGCGCGTGGTGGTCGACGCCAGGAGTCTGCCGCTGGTCGCCGGCACCGAGATCGACTTCGCCCGCAAGGGCCTCAACGCGGAGTTCGTGTTCCGCAACCCGAACGTCACCGGCGAGTGCGGCTGCGGAGAGAGCTTCAGCACTGCCTGAGCGGGCTCTGCGCCTCAGTGGCCCCGGCGTAGGACCGGAAACCTCGAATCGGCCTGTGGCGGCGGCGGGCCCCAGGCGGTGTTGACTCGGCGCCCTGTGCGGGCGGTTCGATCCTGCGATTCGGCGATCGGTTGCCGTTCCTTTCCCCGGGTTCTGCCCGGGTCGAGTGCCACTCGTCGCTTTTTTGTTCTCTCACGGTTCTGCAATGGATTCAGCTGCTGGCGAGGGCTGACGACGAATCAAGGGCTTGAGTGGAGCGGTTGCCGCGCGGCGTCAGCGCGCCATCGATCTTGATCGGTTTCCATTTTGAGCTCGATTTGTCATTAATCTGTTAAGTGTTTGATTTGCCTGACTTGTCCGGCAAGCCGAGAGGCGACCGGCCGGGACCGCCCGGTTGAGCGGCGGGAGCGATTGTCCTACCATTTGCCGCCCCGCAGCAGGCTCTTCCGGCTGCCGCGGTCCTTGCCTCACCGCATCGACGGGAGGCCACAGCCCGAAAGGAAAACGTATGCGTCACTACGAAGTCGTGTTTCTGGTCCACCCTGACCAGAGCGAACAGGTGCCCGCGATGATTGAGCGTTACCGCTCGCTGATCGAGGGTGACAAGGGAACGATTCACCGGCTCGAGGATTGGGGGCGCCGCCAGCTGGCGTTCCCGATCGAGAACCTGGCCAAGGCCCACTACGTGCTGATGAACATCGAGTGCTCGCAGAACGTGTTGGCGGAACTGGTGTCCAGTTTCCGCTTCAACGATGCCGTGCTGCGCCACCTGGTGATTCAACGCGACGGCCCGGTGACCGACATGTCGCCCATCATGAAGCAGAAGGACGAGAAGCCCGAGCGTCGCCCGCGCGACGATGATGGTTTCGGCGGCGAAGGCCGCTCCGACTCCTCCGACGAAGCCCGCGCGGCCTGATCGGGCAGATGAAGGATCCGACCCATGTCCAAGTTCTTCCGCCGCAAGAAGTTCTGCCGCTTCACCGCCGAGAAGGTGGTCGAGATCGACTACAAGGATCTCAACACCCTTCGCCAGTACATCACCGAGACCGGGAAGATCGTACCCAGCCGCATCACAGGCACCAAGGCGCGCTACCAGCGCCAGCTTTCGACCGCGATCAAGCGGGCGCGCTTCCTGGCCCTGCTGCCGTACTGCGACAACCACTGATCGACGGAGCACCTGCGCTATGGAACTGATTCTCCTCACCAAGGTGGTCAACCTTGGCAACCTCGGCGACAAGGTCCGGGTCAAGCCGGGCTACGGTCGCAATTTTCTGGTGCCGCACGGCAAGGCTGTCCCTGCCACCGCCGCCAGCATCGCGGAGTTCGAGAAGCGCCGCGCCGAATACGAGGCCAAGGCGGCCGCCCTGCTGGGCGACGCCGAGTCTCGCAAGGCCCGACTCGAGAACGCCGTGGTGACGATTCGCGCCAATGCCAGTACGGAAGGCAAGCTCTACGGTTCGGTCAATACCCGAGATGTCGCCGAAGCTTTCACCGCAGCGGGTCTCCCGCTGGCGAAGAGCGAGGTGCTGCTCGGAGAAGGCCCGATCCGTCGCACGGGCGAGTTCGACGTTCCGGTCCTGCTGCACGCTGACGTGCAGACGACCGTGAAGGTCGTGGTCGTTCCGGAAGAGTGAATTGGCCGAAAAACTCCGCCGGCTTCGTGCGCTGGCGGATGCTGCTTCCATGGACGTTCAGGCCGCCGTCGACCCCGGCGGCCTTTTTTTTGCCTCGCGTCGTCACGCGCCCCGGTGACGTCGCCCGCCGGCGTCGCAGACGCCGAGATTTCCCCCGGATATCCACAGGCTTGTGCGCAGCGCCGGTGGGCGGCGGGCCGCTAACATCGTCGGTCAATCCGCAGGGCAGTCTCGATGTCCGCCACGCCGTCCAGCTTCGAGTCCAGCCAGCGCATCCAGCCGCTGCGCGTGCCGCCGCAATCCCTGGAGGCCGAACAGGCGGTCTTGGGCGGCCTGATGCTCGCGCCCGAGGCATGGGACCGGGTGGCGGACAAGTTGCGGGAGGAGGACTTCCACCGTCGCGACCATCAGTTGATCTTTCGCGCGATCGGTGAACTCGCGCAGCGCGGGCGTCCGTGCGACGCGGTGACGCTGGGCGAATGGTTCGAGACCAACGGCCTCGCCGAGCAGGTGGGTGGCGCGCGCTACGTGATCGAGCTCGCGAACGCCACGCCGAGCGCGGCGAACATCGCCGCCTACGCCGACATCGTGCGCGAGAAGAGCGTGCTGCGGCAGTTGATCGACGCCGGCACGAGGATCGCCGGCGACGGCTTCCAGCCGGAGGGTCGCAGCGCACAGGAGATCGTCGAGGCCGCCGAGCAGCGCGTGTTCGCCATCGCGGAGGCCGGCAGTCGCGGCCGCCAGGGCTTCGTTCCGATGCGGCTGGCGGTGAAGGACGCCTTCGAACAACTGCGTCAGCGCGCCGAGAATCGCAGCGCGGTCACCGGCGTGCCGACCGGTTTCACCGACCTCGACCACAAGACTGCCGGCCTGCAGGCGGGCGATCTGGTGATCGTCGCCGCGCGTCCATCGATGGGCAAGACGGCGCTGGCGCTGAACATGTGCGAGTACGCAGCGCTGAAGACCGGCCGCGCGGCAGCCGTGTTCTCGATGGAGATGTCGGCTTCGCAGCTGGCGTTCCGCCTGATTTCATCGCTCGGGCGCATCAACCAGCAGCATCTGCGCACCGGTGACCTCGCCGACGAGGAGTGGCCGCGTGTGACCTCGGCGATCACCCTTCTGGCGGACGCGAAGATCTTCATCGACGACACGCCCGCGCTGTCTCCGCTGGAACTGCGCGCCAGGGCGCGCCGGCTCAAGCGCGAGCACGATCTTGGCATCATCATGATCGACTACTTGCAGTTGATGCAGGTGCCCGGCAACAAGGAGAACCGCGCCACCGAGATCTCCGAAATCTCGCGCAGCCTGAAGGCGCTGGCCAAGGAACTCGGGGTCCCCGTGGTCGCGCTGTCGCAGTTGAACCGGTCGCTGGAGCAGCGCACCGACAAGCGCCCGGTAATGGCCGACTTGCGCGAGTCCGGCGCCATCGAGCAGGACGCCGATCTGATTGTCTTCATCTACCGCGACGAATACTACAACCCCGAATCGGCGGACAAAGGCTTGGCCGAGATCATCATCGGCAAGCAGCGCAACGGCCCCACCGGCACGGTCAAGCTGGCTTTCCTCGGCCAGTACACGCGATTCGAGAACTTCGCCGGCGAAACCTACGCCGGGGGATTCGAATGAGCCGCGCCACCCGCGCGACGATCCACCTCGCCGCCCTGCGCGAGAACCTGCGCCGCGTCCGCGATCTGGTGCCACGAGCGAAAGTGATGGCGGTGGTGAAGGCCGACGGCTATGGCCACGGTCTCGAACGCGTGGCGCGCGAACTTTCGGCCGCCGATGCCTTCGGTGTGGCGTCGATCGCGGATGGCCAGCGCATCCGTGCGACCGGTCTGTCGAACCGCGTGGTGGTGCTGTCCGGGATCGACGAGCCGGACGACCTGGCGCAGATGCGGCGGCTCGAACTCGAATCGGTCGTCCACCATGAATCGCAGCTGGCCTGGATCGAGGCTGACGCGCCCCCGCCCGGCGCGCGGCCGCTCCGGGTGTGGCTCAAGGCCGACACTGGGATGCACAGGCTCGGGTTCGCTGGCGATCGCATCGCGGAGGTGCGCGAACGTCTGCTCGCGCTGCCCGGCGTCGATCCGCGGATCGTGCTGATGACCCACTTTGCCAACTCCGACGTGTTCGACGACCCGATCAGCATGCTGCAGGTCGATCGTTTCGAGGGGGCGGCGCGCGACCTGCCGGGCGAGCGCTCGCTGGCGAACTCCGCCGCGGTGCTCGGTTTTCCGCGCTCGCACGCGGACTGGGTTCGCGTCGGCGGGCTTCTCTACGGCATCTCGGTGGTGGCCGGCCGCAGTGGCGCCGACTTCGGGTTCCATCCGGCGATGACGCTGTCGACCCGGCTGATCGCCATCAACCGCGTCGCGCGCGGCGAACGGGTCGGGTACGCAGGCGCCTGGGAGTGCCCGGAGGACATGGACGTCGGTGTGGCGGCGATCGGCTACGGCGACGGCTATCCGCGCCACGCTCCGGCGGGGACCCCGGTGTTGCTGCGCGGACGCAATGCGCCGGTGATCGGGCGGGTTTCGATGGATCTGGTCACGCTCGACCTGCGCGGTCATCCCGACGCCGCGGTCGGTGACGTGGTCCTGTTGTGGGGGCCGGCGCTGCCGGTGGAGCGCGTGGCCGAGTCGGCGGGCACCATCGGCTACGAATTGGTTTGCGGCATGACGCGGCGGGTCGACTTCATGGAAGACCATACGCCGTTGCGCTGAGGGAGGGCCGGGGATGACGAGGGTCTACAAGGCGCTGCCCAGCCGTCGCGACTTCACGCGGCGGGTCCTTCGCGCTGTGGCGTTCGGTGTGGTGCTGATCGTTGCTTCGCTGGTGTTCGGCATGCTGGGCTACAGGGTCTTCGAGGGCATGTCGTGGATCGACGCCTTCGTCAACGCGGCGATGATCCTGTCCGGGATGGGTCCGCTGCAGCCGCTGGCCACGCCGGCCGGGAAGCTGTTCGCGGGGGTCTATGCCATCTACAGTGGTCTGGCCCTGCTCAGCATCGCCGGAATCGTGTTTGCGCCGGTGGTGCACCGGTTCCTGCACCGATTCCACCTCGAGAACGACTGAGATGGCCAAGCCGAGGACCGCGTTCGTATGCTCCGAATGCGGCGGCACTTCGAGCAAGTGGCAGGGGCAGTGCCCGGATTGCGGTGTGTGGAACACGATGTCGGAGATCCGGATCGATCCGGTGCGAGCCGCGCCGACGCCGGCGCGGGGCGCTTGGGCGGGCGTAGCGGCCGGCGCGCCGCAGGTCACCGCGCTGACCGAGGCGGTGGGCGCGAGGGAGGCCCGCAGACCGACCGGTATCGGCGAGCTCGACCGCGTGCTTGGCGGCGGGCTGGTGCCCGGATCGGTGGTGCTGGTGGGTGGCGATCCGGGGATCGGAAAATCCACCCTGCTGCTGCAGGCCGTGGCCGCCGCGCGCGGCAGCCAGCGCAGCCTGTACGTCAGCGGCGAGGAGAGCCTCGCTCAGATCGCGAACCGGGCGCAGCGGCTCGGTTTGCCGTTGGAGGGCATCGAGGGACTGGCCGAGACCTGCGTCGAGCGGATCGCCGGTCAGGTCGCGGAGCATCGGCCCGACCTGCTGGTCATCGACTCGATCCAGACCCTGTGGTCGGAGCTGCTGACCGCCGCACCGGGGTCGGTCAGCCAGGTGCGCGAATGTGCCGCGCGCCTGGTGCGAATGGCCAAGGAATCCGCCACAACCGTGTTCCTGGTCGGGCACGTGACCAAGGAGGGCGGGATCGCCGGCCCGCGCGTTCTCGAACACATGGTCGACGCGGTGCTCTACTTCGAGGGCGAGGTGGGCAGCCGGTACCGGGTCCTGCGCGCGTTCAAGAACCGTTTCGGCGCGGTCAACGAAATGGGCGTGTTCGCGATGGGCGAGCGAGGCCTGCGCGAGGTGCCCAATCCATCGGCGATCTTCCTGTCCGCGCACGGCGAGCCGGCGCCGGGCAGTGCGATCATGGTGACGCGCGAAGGAACCCGGCCGCTGCTGGTCGAGGTGCAGGCGCTGGTGGACGCCTCGCCGCTGGCCAACCCGCGGCGCGTGGCGCTGGGGCTGGAGCAGAATCGGCTGGCGATGCTGCTCGCCGTGCTGCATCGCCACGGCGGGGTTGCGGCCTACGATCAGGACGTGTTCGTCAACGTGGTCGGCGGCCTGCGCGTGCAGGAAACGGCGGCCGACCTCGCGGTGCTGCTGGCCGTGCTGTCGTCGTTCCGAAACCGTCCGCTGTCACGCAAGCTGGTGGCCTTCGGCGAGGTCGGGTTGTCGGGCGAGTTGCGCCCGGTGCCGAACGGCGAGGAGCGGGTCCGCGAGGCGGCGAACCACGGATTCGACAGAATCGTGTTGCCGCGGGGCAACGCACCGAAGAAGTCTCCCGGCGGCGTGGAGATCGTGGCCTGCGACCGGCTGTCAGAGGCGATCGCCGCACTGTAGGCCAGCGCGGTCCGCGCCGTGGCCGGCGCGCGACTTGCCCCCGATGACCGTTCAGCCCGGCCCGGGCAAGGCACTGCGCGGCGCCAGCGCGCCGAGTTCGCGTGCGGTGGCCTCGGCATCGCCGAGGTTGAGGTCGATCAACCGCTTGAGACGCACGAAGGAATCGAGATCGATGCGTCCGAACCGGTAGCCGACGAAGCGCGCGCCGGCGTGGGCGACGACCGCGCTGACGCTGATGATCAGGCCGCTTGCGACCCGCACTTCGAGCCGTTGGGTGCGGCCGGTGTGGCCCTCCCAGCCATCCGGTCGCTCGACCAGCGCGCCGTGCAGCGACAGGTCGCGAAGGCGGGTGTTCCACATGGCGCTTTCCGAGTACAGGCGCAAGTCGCCGTCGAAGCGGATTCGACGGAATTCTCTGCGCTCCGCGGATTGCGCTTCGGCAAGCACTGGGTGCACGACCTCTCCGGAGACCGGAGCGTAGCAGAAAGCGCCGCCGACAAGCCGCGCAGCCGCCGGCAAGTCCGGGGCTGGCGCCGCAGGTCGATCAGGGTCGCTGCAGCACGATCTCGAGCACGAACTTGGTGCCCACGAAGGCCAGCAGGAGAAGCAGCATCCCGGCCAGTGTCATGCGCGCTGCGCGCCGGCCGCGCCAGCCCCAGCGCCAGCGCCCGAACAGCAAGGTCCCGAACACCAGCCAGGCGGCGATCGAAAGGGCGGTCTTGTGCGCCAGCGACTGGGCGAACAGGTCCTCGACAAACAGTGCGCCCGTGACCAGGGTCAGGCTCAGCCCGACGAACCCCGCGGCGATCAACTGGAACAGCAGCCCCTCGACCAGGGTCAGCGGCGGGAAGACGCGCAGCAGTCCGGTCAGCCGGCGCTGACGCAGGGCGCTCTCCTGCAGGGCGAGCATGCCGGCGACCAGCGCGGCGATGGACAGCGCGGCGTAGGACAGCAGTGCCACCACCACGTGCAGGCGGATCTGCCAGGAGGTCGCCGAACCACTGGGGACCGCATGGCCCAAGGCGTGATCGGTCACCAGCATGAAGGCCGCGATCGGGAACGCGATCGCGCCGACGGTCTCCACCGGACGTAGCCACGCCACCGCCACGGTGACCGCTGCCATGCCGAGGCCGACCAGCGACAGAGCGGCGAAGAAGGTCAGGTCGAAGCCGCCGATCGCGCGGTTGGTCGCCCAGTGGTACGCGAAGTGCAGAAACACGGCAAGCAGCGCGAATGCGAGCGGCGTCCGCCGCCCGCCCGGCTGGTACTCGTCTCCGCGCAGGCGGCTGGCGAGCATGGCGGTCGAAACCGCGTACAGCAGGCCCGAGGCCCAGGTCAGGTATCCAACGCCCATGCTGGCAGTGTCGCACACGTCGGGGCGCACGGGCCGCCTGTGGGCGCGCAACCGCCTATACTCGGGGTCCCGTCGATTCCGACCCCCGCCCATGTTCGAGTCCCTGACCCAACGCCTTGCTGCCACCGTCGACAAGCTGCGCGGTCGCGCGCGCCTGACCGACGAGAATATCCGCGAGGCACTGCGAGAGGTGCGCGTCGCCCTGCTCGAGGCCGATGTCGCACTGCCGGTGGTGCAGGCGCTGGTCGAGCGGGTGAAGGCGCGGGCGGTAGGCCAGGAGGTGTTGCGCAGCCTCACCCCCGGCCAGGCGCTGGTAAAGGTCGTTCGCGACGAACTCGCGGCCGTGATGGGCTCGCAGAACGCCGATCTCGACCTCGCTACCCAGCCGCCGGCGGTGATCCTGATGGCCGGCCTGCAGGGTGCGGGCAAGACCACCACCGTGGCCAAGCTGGCGCGATTCCTCGCCGAGCGCAAGCGCAAGAAGGTGATGGTGGTCAGCGCCGACGTCTACCGTCCGGCAGCGATCGACCAGCTCGAGACGCTCGCCACCCAGGTCGGCTGTCTGTTTAATCCGTCGACCGGCGCGCAGGACCCCGTCGAGATCGCGCGCGGCGCGCTCGACGCCGCGCGCAAGTCCTACGTCGACGTGCTGATCGTCGATACCGCCGGTCGGCTGGCGGTCGACGCGGCGATGATGGACGAGATCGCGCGCATGCACGCCGCGCTTACGCCGATCGAGACCCTGTTCGTGGTCGACGCGATGACCGGCCAGGACGCGGCGGCGACCGCCAAGGCCTTCGCGGCCGCGGTGCCGCTGACCGGCGTGGTGCTGACCAAGACCGACGGCGATGCGCGCGGTGGCGCGGCGCTGTCGGTGCGCTACGTCACCGGCCGGCCGATCAAGTTCGTAGGCGCCGGCGAGAAGACCGACGCGCTGGAGCCCTTCCATCCCGACCGCGCCGCCCAGCGGATCCTCGGCATGGGCGACGTGCTGTCGCTGGTCGAGGACGTGCAGCGGAAGGTCGACGCCGAAAAGGCGCAGAAGCTCGCCGAGAAGGTCGCGAGGGGCAAGCGCTTCGACCTCAACGACATGCGCGATCAGCTGGAGCAGATGCTTGCCATGGGCGGTATGGCGGGACTGCTCGACAAGCTGCCGGGGATGGGATCGGTCCCGCAGCACGTGAAGGAACGGGCCAACGACCGCGAGGTCAAGCGAATGGTCGCCATCATCCAGTCGATGACCAGGAAGGAGCGGCGCCACCCGGACTTGCTCAACGGCTCGCGAAGGGCGCGCATCGCGCGTGGCTCGGGCACCCAGGCGGCCGACGTCAACCGCCTCATGAAGCAGTTCATGCAGATGGAAAAAATGATGTCGAAGCTGGGTTCTGGCGGCATGAAGGGGCTGCTGCGGCAGATGGGCGGCATGCTTCGCCCCGGGGGCGGTCCGTTCCCCCGTTGAGCGGGTCCTGGTCAGCGGACTCGCTGGCATGCTTGCCCGCGCCCGCAGCGTCGGAGGCCAGTCGGGGACGTCCAGCCCGCCGCAGCGACATCAGGCGCGAAACCGCCGCTCCGGTTCGGCGTCGCAGGCCGTGGGCCTTCGCACGTTCCCGCCCAACTGGATTTTTCGAGTGCCGCTCGCTAGGATATCGGCCCCTTGCGTCCGCCCGCGCCTTTGATGTGCGGGGCGGGTCCATCCGTACACCGGCACCGAGAGCAGCATCATGGTGAAGATTCGTCTGTCCCGCAGCGGCGCCAAAGGCCGTCCGTTCTATCACATCGTGGTCGCCGACGAGCGTTACCCTCGGGACGGTCGCAGCATCGAGCGGCTCGGGTTCTTCAACCCGATCGCGGCCGGCAAGGACGTCAGGCTCCAGCTCGACACGGCGAAGGCGGCCGAATGGATCAGCAAGGGCGCGCAGCCGACCGAGCGCGTGCGCCAGCTGATCAAGCAGGCGTCCAAGCCGGCTGCGGCCTGATTCCGCGACGGTGGACGACCGGCAGGTTCTGCTCGGCAGGATCGTCGGCGTCTTCGGTGTCGACGGCTGGATGAAGCTGCACTCGTTCACCGAGCCGCGGGAAAACATCTTCCGCTACCGGCCTTGGGCGCTGCGCGGACCCGCCGGAGAAACGTCGGTGGCGCGTCCGCAGGGCAGGGCGCAGGGGAAGGGGGTGGTGGCGCGCCTCGATGGAGTCGAGAGCCGCGACGCTGCCGCGGCGCTGGTCGGCGCCGAGATCTGGGTGCCCCGCGCGACGCTGCCGAAGCCTCGCAAGGGGGAGTGGTACTGGGCGGACCTGGAGGGACTCGGGGTGCGCACGGTGGAAGGCGTCGATCTCGGACATGTTTCGCACCTGTTCGCGACCGGGGCCAACGACGTGATGGTGGTGCAGGGCGAGCGCGAGCGGCTGATCCCTTTCGTTCCCGGCCTGCAGGTGGTCAAAGTGGATCCGGATGCGGGTCTGATCGAGGTCGACTGGGATCCGGCGTTCTGACGTGCGATTCGACATCGTCTCGGTGTTTCCGGACTTCGTCGTCCAGGCGGCGCGGGTCGGTGTAGTCGGGCGGGCGCAGGAGCGCGGGCTGCTGGCGGTACATGCGTGGAATCCGCGCGAGTTCGCTACCGACAATTACCGCACCATCGATGGGCGGCCGTTCGGCGGCGGTCCGGGGATGGTGATGTTGGTGGAACCGCTGCGCCGTGCGATCCAGGCTGCGAAGGCGGCGGCGGCGGTGCCGGCCAGGGTGGTATACCTCTCCCCTCAGGGCGCGCGGCTGACGCAGCGCCGGGTGGAGGCGCTCGCCGCCGAAGCGCGGTTGGTGCTGCTGTGCGGTCGTTACGAGGGCGTCGACGAACGCTTGGTGCAAGGGGAGGTCGACGAGGAACTGTCGATCGGCGACTATGTGCTTTCTGGCGGCGAACTGGCCGCCGCGGTGCTGGTCGATGCGATCGGGCGCCTGCGCGAGGGAGCCCTCGGCAATGCCGAGTCCGCCGCGCAGGACAGCTTCGCCGACGGCCTGCTGGATTGCCCCCACTACTCGCGTCCGGAGCGCGATGGCGGGGATGCGGTACCGGCGATCCTGCTGTCCGGCGACCACGCTGCGATCCGTCGCTGGCGTCTGAAGCAGAAGCTGGGCCGCACGTGGTTGCGTCGGCCGGACCTGCTGGCGCGCTGCGATCTCGACCCCGGCGCGCGTGCGCTCCTGGACGAGTTCAGGCGCGAGTGGCTGGCGGCGAGGATTTGATGGACCCGTCCCGCGAGGGGCGGCCAGGGCCGGGGAATTCGCGCAGCAGCGCGGAGTCGCCGGGAGACAAAGCGTTGCGCATGCAACCGTCGGCATCGCCGCATCCGCCGCCAGGCGGCGCGGGGCCGCGGGCTTGGCCTCTGCGAACCGACCATAAGACGACCCGAGGGACAGCATGAACATCCTGCAGCAGTTCGAGAAAGAACAGATGACCCGCCAACTGCCGGCATTCACGCCCGGCGACACGGTGGTGGTCAACGTGAAGGTGAAGGAAGGCAACCGCGAGCGCGTCCAGGCCTACGAGGGCGTGGTGATCGCGATCAAGAGCCGTGGCCTCAATTCTTCGTTCACCGTGCGCAAGATGAGCCACGGTACGGGTGTGGAGCGCGTGTTCCAGACCCACAGCCCGGCGATCGAGTCGGTGACGGTCAAGCGCCGCGGCAAGGTGGCGCGCGCCAAGCTCTACTACCTGCGCGAGCGCGAGGGCAAGAGCGCCCGCATCCGCGAGGACCTGGGCGCCGCGGCGGCCGACTAGGCACCTGGCCGATCACCCGGCGCGACGGCCGCCCATCGGGCGGCCGTCGTCGTTGGCGCCCCTTGAAAACCGTCGTCGGCGACCGCAGTCGTCGAGCTTGGGCCCGCACCCCGGCCATCGACCCGACGCCTCCATGAGCACGACCGAAACCCGCCGCTTCGCCGCCGAAGTCGACCAGGTTTTGCACCTGGTCACCCATGCGCTGTACTCGCACAAGGAGATCTTCCTGCGCGAACTCGCGTCCAACGCATCCGATGCATGCGACAAGCTGCGCTTCGAGGCGATCGCGCGACCGGAACTGATGGGCGACGACCCGGACCTGCGGATCGACGTCGAGTACGACGGGGAGGCGCGTACCGTCACCCTCCGCGACAGCGGCATCGGTATGTCGCGCGAGGAGGTGGTGCAGAACATCGGCACGATCGCGCGCTCGGGAACGAAGCGGTTCCTCGAGTCGCTCTCGGGCGACGCGCGCGCCGACAGCCGGCTGATCGGCCAGTTCGGCGTCGGCTTCTACTCCGCCTTCGTGGTCGCCGACCGCGTCGTGCTGCGCACGCGCCGTGCCGGCGCGCCCGAGGCCGAGGGCGTGCGCTGGGAGTCGAACGGCAGCGGCGAGTACACGATCTGCGACGAGCCGGTTGCCCGCCGCGGCACCGAGGTCATCCTGCACCTCAAGGCCGACGAGTCCGAGTTCCTCTCCGGATGGCGCCTGCGTTCGCTGGTGTCGAAGTACTCCGACCACATCGGCTTCCCGATCCGCATGCGCGCCGACGAGGGCGGCAAGCCGTCGGGCGCGTGGGAGACGGTCAACCACGCCTCCGCGCTGTGGACTCGGCCGAAGGCGGAATTGAAGGACGAGGACTATCAGGGCTTTTACAAGCACCTCTCGCATGACTTCCAGGATGCCGCCGCCTGGACCCACAATCGCGTCGAGGGCAACCAGGGATACACCCTGCTGCTCTACCTGCCGGCCAAGGCGCCGTGGGACGCGACGTTCTCCGGTCGCGACGAGCGCCGTGGGCTGAAGCTCTACATCCGTCGCGTCTTCATCATGGATGCCTCCGAGCAGCTCCTGCCGGCCTACCTGCGCTTCGTGCGCGGCGTCGTGGATTCCGATGACCTGCCGTTGAACGTCTCGCGCGAGATCCTGCAGGAGAACCGGCTCGTCGCGCAGATCCGCGCCGCCTGCACCAAGCGCGTGCTCGACCTGCTGGAGAGGATTGCCGCCGACGAGCAGGACAGCTACGCCGGCCTGTGGAAGGAGTTCGGCAACGTCCTCAAGGAGGGCATCGCCGAGGACCACGGCAACCGCGAGCGCATCGCGAAGCTGCTGCGCTTCGCGAGCACCCGTGGCGAGGGCGCCGCGCAGTCGGTGTCGCTGGATGAATACCTGTCGCGCATGGTTCCGGGCCAGGAGTCGATCTACTTCGTCACCGCCGATTCGCACCTTGCCGCCAGGGGTTCGCCGCAGATCGAGGCCCTCGTCGCCCGCGGGGTGGAGGTGCTGCTGCTGTCAGACCGCATCGACGAGTGGATGGCGTCTTACCTGACGAGCTATGCCGGCAAGCCGCTGCAGCACGTCGGCAAGTGCGAGATCGACCTCGACAAGCTCGGCCCTGCGTCCGACGCGACCGAACGCGAGGCAGCCGAGAGAGCCGGCGCCCCGCTGCTCGACCGGATCAGGAGTCTGCTCGGCGACAGGGTGTCCGGGGTCCGCGCCAGCCGGCGCCTGACCGATTCGCCGTCCTGCGTCGTGCTCGATCGCCATGACATGGCCATGCACATGCAGCGCCTGCTCAAGCAGGCTGGCCATGCAGTCGACGCGGGCAAGCCGGCACTGGAAGTGAACCTGGGACACGCGCTGCTCAGGCGGCTGGATGCGGAGACCGACCAGGTGCGAGCAGGCGATCTCGCCCTGGTGCTGCTGGAACAGGCGCTGCTCGCCGACGGCGGGCAGCTGGAGGACCCGGCCGCCTACGTGCGTCGGGTCAACGGCCTGCTGGCGGCGTGATTCCGGGCGCGCGGCCCGTTCAGCGGCGACGCGCGCGGTTGCGGAACCACAGGAGCACCAACACCGCCAGCGGCATTGTCGCCGCCAGCGCGACCAGCGGGTGGGCGGCGATCGGCAACTGCGCGAGGGCCAGCAGGATCGCAAGCAGCACGGCCACGGCCACGATGTTGAACCGGTTGCCGGCGCGGGTGGCGTCAACATGCACCTGCGCCGCCGTCGCGCAGTGTTCGATCCAGGCGCGCGCGAGGGACTCGTGATCGGCCTCCAGGTCGACCCGCCGCGCCAGGACTTCGGCATGGACCAGCATTCGATGGCGTTGCGCAATCAGGCCGGCGGACTGCAGCAGCAGGGCGAACGCCTGCTCGGCGCGCGCGGGCTTGACGGCCGTCACCTGCGGCGCGACGACGATGCGTGCCGGCTCGATCAGCCAGTCGAGGCCGATGCCCTTGCGGGGCACGAGGCTGATTCCGCCGTCGTCGTCGCGAATCGGCGGACCGAGGTCGGGATCGAGGCTGCGCAAGTCGGCGGCGATGGCCGAGCGCTGCACATCGGACCACGCAGCGCCATCGGCGGGCGTCAGGGTGAGCGAAAACGTCATGGTGGAAAGTCGCGGAAAGCCGGCATTGTAGGGCCGGTCGGCCGGCCCAGGTCGCCGGCGGGGCGGATCACGGCGGCCCGGGTCCCGGGCCGATCTTGCGGCGCATGGGCAGCGGCGTCGCGGCCGGCGTCCCGCCTTGCTACGCTCCGGCAACCGCCTGCGCCCCCGAACCCATGGATCTCAAGGCCCTCCGCGACCAGCTCGACGCCGTCGACGCGCGCTTCATCGAACTCGCCGCCGAGCGGCAGCGCGTCGTGGGCGAGATCGGTCGTTTCAAGCGATCGCAGGGCCGGCAGGTGCGCGACTTCGCGCGCGAGCGCGAGGTGCTGGAGCGCGCCGCCGGCAACGCGCGCGCCGCAGGCCTCGATCCGGCGCTGGGCCAGGAGCTGTTGCGCCAGTTGATCGAGGCGTCGCTCGCTGCCCAGGAGGCCGAACGGGTGCGGGCGGAGGGCGAGGGTAGCGGGAAGTCCGCACTGGTGATCGGCGGCGGCGGACGCATGGGCCAGTGGTTCGCGCGATTCCTCGATTCGCAGGGCTTCGCGGTCGCCGTCGCCGACCCCGCGGGCTGCCCGGACGCCTTCCCGCAGGTCACCGACTGGCGCGAGCTCGATCTCGTCCATGACCTGGTGGTGGTCGCCGCCCCGTTGCGCAGCAGTGCGGCCATCCTGCACGAACTCGCAGCGCGACGTCCGCGAGGCGTGGTGTTCGACATCGGCTCGCTGAAATCGCCGCTGGCCGCCGGCCTGCGTGCTCTGCGCGCCGCGGGCGTGCGCACCACATCGGTACATCCCATGTTCGGTCCGTCAGTCAATGTGCTGGCCGGACGGCACGTGATCTTCATCGATCTCGGCGACGAGGAGGCGAATGCCGCGGCGCGCGCCCTGTTCGCGCAGACCATGGCGGTACCGGTGTCGATGGACCTCGACCAGCACGACCGCCTGATGGGGTATGTGCTGGGCCTGTCGCATGCGCTCAACATCACATTTTTCACCGCGCTGGCCGAGTCGCACGAGATGGCCGAGACGCTGAACCGGGCCTCCAGCACGACTTTCGATCGACAGCTGGCGATCGCGCGAGGCCTGGCGGCGGAAAACCCACACCTCTACTACGAGATCCAGTGGCTCAACGAGCATGGCGGCGGGGCACTGGCCGCGCTGGAGTCGGCGCTGGGCAAGGTTCTCGGGACCATCCGCGGCGGCGACGAGGCGGCCTTCGTGCGTCTGATGGAAACCGGCCGCGCCTACCTCGAGCGCCGCGACGCAGCGCCACGCTGATCCAGCATCATGCAGGCCAGCGTCGTCACCAATCTGTTGCTGCCGCTAGCGCTCGGCGTCGTGATGCTGGGCCTCGGGCTCGGCCTGACCGTGGCCGATTTCCGCCGCGTGCTCGCGCTGCCGCGGGTGGTGCTGGTGGGCCTCGGCGTGCAGAGCGCGCTGCTGCCGACAGTCGCGTTCGCGATCGCCGTCGGCTTCGGACTGTCGCCGGAACTGGCGGTCGGTCTGATGCTGCTCGCCGCCTCGCCGGGCGGTGCAACGGCCAACATCTACAGTCATCTCGCGCGTGGTGACGTGGCGCTCAACATCACGCTCACCGCCGCCAACAGCGTGATCTGCCTGCTGACCCTGCCGCTGGTCGTGAACTTCTCGCTGGCCTACTTCATGGAGGCCGGGCAGTACGTCGCGCCGCCGGTGCGCAAGGTCGTCGAGGTGGCGCTGATCATCGTCGCCCCGGTAGCGCTGGGCATGCTGATGCGCGCGCTGGCGCCGCAGGTGTCGGAACGGCTCGCCGGTCCGGTGAGGGTAGCCTCGGTGCTGGTGCTGGTGCTGGTGATCGGCGCGGCGCTGGGCGCGGAATGGGAGCGGCTGCCGGGATATTTCGCTGCGGTGGGCCTGGCCTGCCTCATGTTCAACCTGGTCAGCATGGGCGCCGGCTACCTGGTGCCGCTCGCGTTGCGTATCGGCCGGCGGCAGGCGATCGCCATCGCGATGGAGATCGGCATCCACAACGGCACGCTGGCGGTCTTCGTTGCGCTCAACGTGCTTGGCAACGCTGCGATGTCGGTGCCTGCAGCGATCTACAGCACCATCATGTTCGTCACCGCCGCGCTGTTCGGCTGGTGGATCAACCGTCGGCCCGTGGCCACATGAACGGCAAGCCAGAGGCCGCCGGCGTGCGGATCGACGTCTGGCTGTGGGCGGCGCGGATGTTCAGGACGCGCTCGCTGGCCAAGGTCTCGATCGAGGCCGGGCGCGTGCGCATCGACGGCGTGGCCTGCAAGCCCTCGCGGCTGGTGCGGGTCGGCGACCGCGTCGCCGTCTCGCGCGGCGGGGAGGCCATCGAATTCGTCGTAGCGGCGCTGTCCGACCAGCGCGGCCCCGCGCCGGTGGCGCAGGCGTTCTACGCCGAAACGACGGAAAGCCGCGTGGCGCGCGAGGCCGAGCGCGAGCGCCGCCGCCTGCGGGGCGCCGGCTGCAGCGCGCCAGCGGCGCGTCCGGACAAGCGCGCGCGGCGCGAGATCCTGCGCCTGATTGGCGAGGCGTGAGCGTGTCGGCCGCGGAAGCCCATCGCCAGTTCGAACTGGGGGTGGCCCTGCATCGGCAGGGCAAGTCCGGGCTCGCCGAAAGCCACTACCTGCGCGCGGTCAAGCTCGATCCCGCGCACGCCGAGGCCTGGCACCTGATCGGCGTGATCGCCTTCCAGGCCGACCAACTGCCGAAGGCGATCAAGCAGTTCCGACAGGCGGTGGCAGTGCGGCCCGGCTTCGCGCAGGCCTGGAACAACCTCGCGCTGGCGCTGAAGGCGAAGGGCGAGTTCGTGGCGGCGCGCGAGGCCTTCGCGAAGGCGCTGGCGGTGCGCCCGGAGTACGTCGAGGCGGCCTACAACCTCGGCATCCTGCACCAGCAGGCCGGCGACGCCGCGTCCGCCGAGCAGGCCTGGCTTCAAGCACTGCAGTGGCAGCCGGCGCATGCGCCGACCCTCACCAATCTCGGCAACCTGCTGCGGATGCTGGGACGCCTCGATGAGGCGGGGGTGCCGCTGCAGCGGGCCGAAGACGAGGCGCCGACGGGCGACAGTGCGTTGAACCTCGGCCTGCTGGCGCTCGACCAGAGCGACCCGGCGCGCGCGCGGGCCCTGGCCGCGGAGGCCGCGCGCCGCGATCCGTCGCTGGTCGATGCGCTGGAACTCGAGGGCGTTGCCGCGCGGCTTGCGGAGGACGTGGACGGCGCCTTGGTCGCGCTGGAGGCCACGGTCGCGCGCGAACCCCGTCGCGGCGGCGCCTGGTTCGAACTCGGGCTCGCGCGGGGCGCGGCCGGTGACTGGCACGGCGGGCGCGCTGCGCTGTCGAAGGCGCGCGGCTGCGACGCGAAGTCGGCGCGGCTCGCCTGGCACTCGGCGCTGGCGCTGCCGGCTCTGCCTTCCGACGCGTCCGAGGTCGACGCCGCGCTGGCGGCTTTCGGCGAAGGCATCGACCGCCTTCGCGACCGCATCGCCGAGGCCCCGCCGTCCGACCTCAGCGAGCACCTCGAGGCTGCGGCGGGCGTCGCGCCCTTCCACCTCGCATACCTGCCGCGCGATCCGCTGCCGCTGCTCGCCCGCTTCGGAGACCTGCTTGCCGCGCTCGTCGCGCGCGCGCTGCCGGCGCTGGCCGAGCCACCGGCGCCGCGGCCGGCCGGCGGGGGTCGCCTGCGGGCGGCCTTCGTGTCCTCGTACTGGACACGGCACACGGTGTCCCGCTATTTCGCCGGCTTCGCCACCGCACTCGACCGGTCAAGCTTCGAGGTGACGGTCTGGCACACCGGTGCGGGCACCGACGCCGACAGCGCGGCCGTGGCCGCGGCGGTCGAGCACTTCGTGCACGCGCGCGAAGGCGTGGCGGCGCTCGCTCGACGCATCCGCGAATCGGCGCCCGACGTGGTGGTGTTCCCCGACGTCGGCATGGACCCGCGGCAGCAGGTGCTGGCCGCCTGCCGGCTGGCTCCGCGGCAGGTCGCGCTCTACGGCCATCCGCTGAGCACCGGCTTGCCGACGGTCGATGTCTTCGCCGGTGCTGCGGCGCTGGAGCCTCCCGGCGCCGAGACGCACTACTGCGAGCGGCTGGTGCGGCTGCCCGGGCTCGGTGCGCTGCCGCGCCGCCCGGGCGCGACGCCATATCCGGTGCCATTCCGAGCGCGCGCCGCGGGCCGGCCCGCGCTGCTGTGCCCGCAGAACCTGTCGAAGATCACGCCCGCCTTTGACCGTACGCTCGCGCGCATCCTCGCCGCCAGCGACGCACGCCTGTTCCTGTTCGACCGCGAGGGGCCGTTGAGCCGCCGCTACCTCGCGCGGCTGTCGCGCGCGGTCGCCGCGGAGGGCATCTCCCTCGACGGCCGCGCCGAGCTGCTGGGCTCCTGCCCGTACCCCGAGTTCCTCGGCGCCGTGCAGGCGGCTGACCTCGTGCTCGACACGACGTGGTTCTCCGGCGGCGGCACCAGCCTAGATGCCTT
The DNA here is from genome assembly GCA_002405525.1 of Proteobacteria bacterium UBA4656. Taxonomy (GTDB): domain Bacteria; phylum Pseudomonadota; class Gammaproteobacteria; order Xanthomonadales; family Ahniellaceae; genus UBA4656. The sequence continues at coordinate 9,367 of DHLY01000104.1, read as the reverse complement.
CGCGCTCGGCGTGCCGGTGCTCACGACTCGCGGAGACTGCGCGCGCGGCCGGCAGACGGCGGGCATGCTGGACCTGATGGGCGTCAAGGGCCTCGTCGCCGTGGACGACGAGGCCTACGTGGCGCGCGCGGTCGGCCTGCTGGCGGACCGTGAGCTTCATCGGTCGCTCGGCGCCCAGATCGCAGCGAGCACCGATGCGCTGTTCGACGACCGGTCGCCAGGCGTCGCGTTCGCGAGGCTCCTGCACGATCTGGGCGGCATCCCGACCTGAGTCCCCGGCGCGCCGCTAGCAGGGTGTTGAGAAACGCCCTGCACGGGCGCGGCACGGATGTCGCGCCCGCGAATCGATCGCGTCGGCGATTGATTCGTCGGGCGCGCGTGAGGACCCGTGCCGGACTCGCGACGTTGAGAAAGTGCAGGAAAGCACTCGCACAACGTCCTGCTAGAGCAGCGCCCTGAGACGGTAGAGCAGTTCCAGCGCCGCGCGCGGCGTCAGGCTGTCGGGGTCGATCGTGCGCAGTTCCGCGATCGCTGCGGGCTCGACGTCGAACAGGCCGAGCTGCGGTTCCGGCGCCGCGAGTGCGGCCGGTGCACGGGCGGCCGGCAGCGCCGGCGCGACGCGCTGCAATTCGTCGAGGAAACCGCGCGCCTGCACGATCACCGCGCGCGGCACGCCGGCCAGTGCGGCCACCTGCAGGCCGAAGCTGCGGTCGGCCGGTCCATCCTTGACTGCGTGCAGGAACACCAGGCTTTCGCCGTGCTCGATCGCGTCGAGGTGCACGTTGGCCACGCCGTCGACCTGCCCTGCGAGTGCGGTCAGCTCGAAGTAGTGGGTGGCGAAAAGGGTGAACGCGCGATTGACGGTGGCGAGGTGGATGGCCGTCGCCTTGGCGAGCGCCAGTCCGTCGTAGGTGCTGGTGCCGCGGCCGACCTCGTCCATCAGCACCAGGCTGCGCAGCGTTGCGTTATGCAGGATACCAGCGGTCTCGGCCATCTCGACCATGAATGTCGATGCGCCGCGCGCGAGGTCGTCGCCGGCGCCGATACGCGTGAAGATGCGGTCGATGGGGCCGATGATGGCGTCGTCCGCCGGCACCCAGGAGCCCACGTGGGCCAGCAGCACGATCAGCGCGGCCTGGCGCATGTAGGTGCTCTTGCCGCCCATGTTGGGGCCGGTGATCACCAGCATCCGGCGTGCCGGGTCGAGGCGCAGGTCGTTGGGCTCGAAGGGTTCGTCGCGCAGGGCCTCGACCACCGGGTGGCGGCCGCGCAGGATGGACAGCACAGGCTCGTGGACGAGGCGCGCCGGCGACCACCGCAGGGTGCGGGCGCGCTCGGCGAGGCAAGCCAGCACGTCGAGTTCGGCCAGTGCCGCGGCGCAGTCGCGCAGCGGCGCCAGGCGCGCGTTCAGCGCGTCGAGCAGCGCCTCGTACAGCGCGCGCTCGCGCATCAGGGCGCGCTCGCGGGCCGACAGCACCTTGTCCTCGAATTGCTTGAGTTCCTCGGT